>NZ_JBAUJR010000497.1:0-10508 GCF_049683935.1 Mycobacterium sp.
AATCTAGAGGCCCACCGCGTGCGCGTCCCTCACCTCATCACGGACACGCCGAACACCGCACTCTCACACCAAAAACCACCGCTGAACAGCGGAAAAGCACCCACGAAAACCCGTGGAGCGCCACATATGTTCGATTCTACCCAACCTCACCGACTCATACTTCCGGGCAGGACGCCAAGTTGTGGATAACCGAGGCCACTACTGAAGGGTTGTGGATAAGGATCGGTCCCGACGGGGTGCCCACGGGGGCGACGATGATCTGGAACTCAAATTGGCGTTGGCCCGGGCCAAAGCGCACCGCGGCCCCACACGCGGTCCAGAATTCCGAAGAGAAGCGCTACCCCAGGACGTCGGAGATCGGCGCACCAGCGGCGATCTTCGACCGGGCCTTCATGACCTTGCCCGGCATCCCGCCACCGACGACACCGACCACCACACCATCGCGCTCGTAGTAGGCCAGGAACTTGCGGCCGTCATCCTCGACGACATGCACGGTGTCGGTGGCCTCGGGCTCACCCAGGCACTGGATCTTGACGTCGTACTGGTCGCTCCAGAAGTACGGCACCGAGACCGCGGCAGGCGCGTCGTTACCGAGCATCGACGGCACCAGAACCCTCGCCTGATCGGCGACATTGCTCCAATGCTCAACGCGCACTTGACCTTTGACGACGTCACGCCAGGAGGCGACATCGCCGATGGCCCAGACGTGGGGTGCGCTCGCGCGGCCGGCGTCGTCGCACACCACGCCGTTGTCGATCTCGAGGCCGCTGCCGTCGAGCCAGCCGGTGGCGGGGCGGGAACCGATACCGACGATCACGAGGTCGGCTTCCAGTTCCGTACCGTCGCCCAGGGTGACGCTCTGCACCCGACCGTCGCCGCCGACCTCCGCAACACCGACGCCGCAGCGGACGTCGACGCCCTCGGCCCGGTGCAGTCGTGTTACCAGGTCACCGATCGTCTGTCCCAGGACCGACGCCAACGGCGACGGCTGGGGCTCCACCAGCACCACGTCCACGCCCAGCTTGCGCAGGCTCGCGGCCACCTCACACCCGATGAACCCCGCGCCCACCACAACGGCGCGCCGCGCGGATTCCGCCTCCCGGCGCAACGCGAGGCTCTCGTCGACGTTGCGGAGCACATGGATGCCCGCAAGATCGGGGAAAGACGAAATGCGCCGAGGCACAAGACCCGTCGCAATGATCAGCTCGTCGTAGCTCAGCTCTGTGCCGTCCGCCAGGGTCACAATCTGGGCGGCAGTATCGACCGAACTCGCGCCGTTTCCCAGCAGCATCGTGATGTTGTTCTCGGCGTAGAACTCAGCCGGTTTGAGCGTCACGTCGTCGGTCTCGGAGCGCAGCACTTCCTTCGACAGCGGCGGCCGATCGTACGGCAGGTGGCCTTCGTCGCTGACGATCGTGATGGTGCCGGCGAACTCGGAACGACGCAGTTGTTCGGCGGTTCGGGCGGCGGCCAGCCCGCCGCCGACGATCACGACGCCTCCTGAAGTGGTCACTTGGGTGTTCTACACGATCGCGTCGGGTCGATGTACGCCACCCCGTCAGCCCGGCGATCGCTCGATGAGATTCGACAGCACCACGATGCTCTCGCTGCGTTCGATGTCGGCGCTGGCACGGATCCGCTCCAGGGCCTCCTCGAGGTGCCGCATATCGCGAGCCAGGACGTGCAGCAGCGCGTCTGACGTGCCGGTGACCGTGGCCGCACTCACCACCTCGGGGATGTCCTGCCACGCGGCACGCAGCTCGTCAGGGGCGATGGTGCCGTGGCAGTACACCTGGACGTAGGCCTCGGTGGTCCAGCCGAGCGCGTTGCGGTCGATCACGGTGGTGAATCCCCGGATGACCCCGGTGTCGAGCATCCTGTCGACGCGGCGCTTCACCGCCGGTGCCGACAGGTTCACCCGCTGTCCGATCTCGGCGAATGTGGCCCGCGCGTGCTCGGCCAGCTCGACCAGAATGCGTTCGTCGGTCTCGTCGAGCCGGTCCATGACGCCTCCCGCGCAATAAAAGTTCATCTGTAACGCCTTGACGCAATGAATCCTGCATCATTACGCAACAGCTGGCGATTGATTGCGCCAGATACAGTCCATATCGTTGCTTTTATGATGTTCTCCGATGTCGCCGGCGCCCTCGCGGCCCCCGCCACCGATGTCACCCGCACCCGGACCGCCCGGCCCCGCCGGTACGTCATGGCGGCCCCGAACTTCTTCGCCGTCGAATACGTCATCAACCCGTGGATGGACACCTCCACCCCTGTCGACGCCGGCCGCGCCGTGGCCCAGTGGGAGGCGTTGCGCCAGACCTACACAGGTCTCGGCCATACCGTCGAACTGGTCGAGTCGGTGGCAGGTCTGCCGGACATGGTCTACGCGGCCAACGGCGGACTGGTCGTCAACGGCAGGGCCGTGGTCGCCCGTTTCGCCCATGCCGAACGCGCCGGTGAGTCCGTCGCGCACGCCGAGTGGATGTCCCGCAACGGGTATCTGCCGTTCGAGACCCGGCACGTCAACGAAGGTCAGGGCGACCTGTTGGTGGTCGGCTCGACGATTCTGGCCGGTCACGGTTTCCGCACGGACCGTCGTGCGCACGACGAGATCGCCGAACATCTCGGATTGCCGGTCATCGGCCTGGAACTCGTCGATCCCCGCTTCTATCACCTCGACACCGCGCTCGCGGTCCTCGACGACACCACGATCGCCTACTACCCACCGGCGTTCGCCGAGCGATCGCGCGCCGCGCTGATCGAGCTGTTCCCCGATGCGATCGAGGTGGCCAGCGCCGACGCCTACGTCCTCGGCCTCAACGTCGTCTCCGACGGCCTCAATGTCGTCCTGCCGGCTGCCGCCACCGGTTTCGCCGAGCAACTCCGCCAGCGCGGCTTCCGACCTGTCGGCGTGGACCTCTCGGAGCTCCTCAAGGGTGGCGGATCGGTCAAATGCTGCACGCTGGAGGTACATCCGTGACCATGCTGGAGAACATGACGACCGAAACCGACATGGTGATCGAACTCGATCACCGCCATGTCGCGCACAACTATTCGCCGCTGCCGGTCGTCGCGGCCGGCGCCGAAGGTGCCTGGATCACCGATGTCGAGGGCCGCCGCTATCTCGATTGCCTGGCGGCGTACTCGGCGGTCAACTTCGGCCACCGCAATCCGGAGGTGACAGCGACCGCTCACGCCCAGTTGGACACCGTGACGCTGGTGAGCCGTGCCTTCCACTCCGACCGGCTCGCCCCGTTCTGCGCCGCCCTCGCCGCACTGTGCGGCAAAGACATGGTGCTGCCGATGAACAGCGGCGCCGAAGCTGTCGAGAGCGGCATCAAGGTCGCACGCAAATGGGGCCACGACGTCAAAGGGGTTCCCGCCGACCAGGGCAACATCGTGGTCGCACGCAACAACTTCCACGGCCGGACCACGACGATCATCAGCTTCTCCGACGACGACACGGCGCGCCGCGGTTTCGGACCGTACACACCGGGATTCCGTTCGGTGCCCTTCGGTCCCGACGACCCGCACGCCGAGGCGATGGCCGACACCATCGACGACAACACCGTCGCGGTGCTCATCGAGCCGATCCAGGGTGAGGCGGGGATCATCGTGCCGCCCGACGACTACCTGCCGCAGGTGCGCGCACTGTGCACCGCACGCAACGTGCTGCTGATCGCCGACGAGATCCAGTCCGGGTTGGCGCGCACCGGACGGACGTTCGCGTGTGACCACTGGGGTGTCGTGCCCGACGTCTACCTGTTGGGCAAGGCCCTCGGCGGTGGCGTCGTGCCGCTGTCGGCGGTGGTCGCCGATCGCGCGGTCCTGGAGGTGCTGCACCCGGGCGAGCACGGTTCCACCTTCGGCGGGAACCCGCTGGCGGCTGCGATCGGAAGCACCGTGGTCGAGATGCTGGCCCGTGGCGAATTCCAATCCCGCTCAGCGGAACTCGGCGATCACCTGCACGATCGGTTGCGGGGGCTCATCGGCCGCGGGGTGATCTCAGTCCGCGGACGGGGCCTGTGGGCCGGCGTCGACATCGACCCGGTGCACGGCACCGGCAAGCAGATCAGCCTGAAGCTGGCCGAGCGTGGTGTGCTGGTGAAGGACACCCACGGTTCGACGCTGCGGTTCGCGCCGCCGCTGGTGATCTCCGCCGACGAGATCGACTGGGCCGTTGACCGGTTAGCCGACGTTCTGGCCGAAACGGGTTCACACTAGTTCGACACCCGTCCTGCCGACGATCCAGGAGGCGCCATGACTGCCCCGCCGTTAGGCCTCACCCAGCAGATGCTCAGGCGCCGTCCGGTGATCGACGCACCGGTCGCCCACGGCGCCTCCCAGGGCCTCAAACGCAGCATCGGCACCTTCCAGTTGACGATGTTCGGTGTCGGCGCCACCGTCGGCACCGGCATCTTCTTCGTGCTGTCCGAGGCGGTGCCCGAAGCCGGACCGGCGGTGATCGTCTCGTTCATCATCGCCGGTATCGCTGCGGGCCTGTCGGCGATCTGTTACGCGGAGATGGCCTCTGCCGTTCCGGTGTCCGGGTCGAGCTACTCCTACGCCTACACCACACTCGGCGAGTTCGTCGCCATGGGCATCGGCGCCTGTCTGCTGCTCGAATACGGAGTGTCGATCTCCGCGGTGGCGGTCGGCTGGAGCGGTTACGTGAACAAGTTGCTCGACAACCTGTTCGGCGTACAGATCCCCCAGATGCTCTCGGCAGCCCCGTGGGACGAGGCGGCCGGCCTCGTCAACCTACCAGCTGTCGTTCTGATCGTCATGTGCGCGCTGCTGCTGATCCGAGGTGCCAGTGAGTCAGCGCTGGTGAACACCATCATGGTCGTCATCAAGCTCGGCGTACTGCTGCTGTTCGTCGTCATCGCCTTCACCGCATACAGTTCCGACCGCTTCGCCGGGTTCTGGGATGCCGGTTTCTCCGGGATCACCCTGGCCGCGAGCGGGATCTTCTTCTCCTACATCGGTTTGGACGCCATCTCCACTGCGGGTGACGAGGTGAAGAACCCTCAGAAGACCATGCCTCGCGCCATCCTGGCCGCGCTGGTCATCGTCACCAGCTTCTACGTCCTGGTGGCGTTCGCCGCACTCGGATCGCAGCCCACCGAGGAGTTCGGTTCCGAAGAGCAGGCCACCGCGGGCCTGGCGGTGATCCTGGACAACATCACCGGAAGCCTCTGGGCGGGTACGATTCTGGCAGCCGGAGCCGTCATCTCCATCTTCTCGGTGGCGCTGGTGGTGATGTACGGACAGACCCGAATCCTGTTCGCCATGGGTCGCGACGGGTTGCTCCCGTCGATGTTCGCCAAGGTCAATCCCCGCACCATGACGCCGGTCAACAACACCGTGATCGTGGCAGTGGTGTGTTCGCTGCTGGCCGGCTTCGTCCCGCTGGGATATCTGCTCGACATGGTGTCCATCGGCACACTGGTCGCGTTCATCACGGTTTCCGTCGGCGTCATCGTCCTACGGGTCCGCGAACCCGATCTGCCGCGCGGTTTCAAGGTGCCGCTGTACCCCGTCACTCCCATCTTGTCGGTGGCGGCCTGCCTGGTGGTGCTCTGGGGTCTGCACTGGTACACGTGGATCGCGTTCGGCGCCTGGGTCGGTGTCGCCCTGATCTTCTGGGTGTTCTGGAGCCGACACCGCAGCGCGCTGAGTGACGGGGTGGTGAATCCGCGATGACGGTCCTGGCCGGTTACCTCGCCGGGAAGTGCGGACACGCCCCACTCAACCTCGCCGTCGAGGCGGCCCGAACACTCAACACCTCCCTCACCGTCGTCGCTGTTGTGCCCCGACCCTGGATGACGCCGTCCCCCGCCCGGGTGGATGCCGAATTTGCGGCCTACGCACAGCAATTGGGTTCGGACTCGGAGCGTGAGGCGCGGGAGTACCTGGACACCATGGCGGCGGGCATCACCGTCGATTTCCTCCAGATTGCCAGCCGCACCGCGGGTGACGGCCTGCTGGACGCGGTCGAGCGCGTCGACGCCGACGTCCTGGTCGTCGGCTCGTCGGCTAATGGTGCGCTCGGGCAGGTGGTGCTTGGGTCGACCACCGACTGGCTGCTGCATGCGTCGCCGGTACCTGTCGCCTTGAGCCCACGCGGTTATCGCGGATCCCGTAGCGGCGCGTTGCAACGGATAACCTGCGCCTACTCGGGCACCCCGGAATCGGTGCGGGTGGTCGAGCGTGTCACAGAGCTCGCCACCAATCTGGGTGTGCCGCTGCGCATCGTCAGCTACGCCATCCGGGGACGCACCATGTTCCCACCGCAGGTGGGGCTGCACGCCGAGGACTCCCTCCTCGAGACCTGGGCGGCCCAACTGCGGGAGATCACGTCGAAGCTGAAGTCCGACGGTATCGTCGGCGAAGACGTTGAGCTGCAGGTCATCACGGGCAACGGGTGGGATCAGGCGCTGGACGCCACCGAGTGGGAGGACGGCGACGTGCTCGCTCTGGGTACGACATCGCGGCGCCGCATCACCGGGGTGTTCCTGGGGGCGCACGGGGCCAAGATCATCCGGCACAGCCCGGTGCCGGTGCTCGTGCTACCCGCCTGAGGTCAGTACTTGGCGGTCCCACGATCGACGGCGATCTGCGAACCGGAGATCGTCGCCGACCCGTCGCTCGCGAGCCAGGCCACCACGTCCGAAACCTCTTCGGGCGTCATGAATTCCTTGAGGCCCTTCTTGCCCTGGTGATTGACGGGGTGGTACGGCATCGGCGAAAAGCTGTGCAGGAAGGCCGGGTACTTCCCGAAGATCTCCATCATGGCGTCGGGTTCAACCATCGGCGTGTCGATCGAGTACGGGTGGATCGAGTTGACCCGGATCCCGAACTCCCCCGCCTCGATCGCCAACGCGTTGGTGATCGCCACCAGCCCGTGCTTGGAGGCCGCGTAGTGGGCGTTGCCCGGGGTGGCCTTGGTGCCCGCCGACGAGCTGACGATGATGATCGAGCCGCCGTTGCCGGCCTCGATCATCGCCGGCACAGCGGCTCGGATGGTGCGCCATGTGCCGTTGAGGTTCACGTCGATGACGCTGTCCCACTGCTCCTCGGACATCTCGAACATCCGGCCCCAGCTGAGGATGCCGGCGTTCGCGACGACGATGTCGAGTCGGCCGAACTGTTCGATGCCGTCGGCCACCACCTGCTGCTGCGCGGCGAGATCACGGATGTCGACCTCACGGGCAAGCACTTTGCGCCCGGTGGCTTCGACCAACCGCACCGTTTCGGCCAGATCCTCGGCCGTGGGCATCGGATAGGTGACGGTCTGCGAGACCGGTCCGCAGACGTCGATCGCAATGATGTCGGCGCCGTCGTTGGCCAGTCGGACAGCGTGCGCGCGCCCCTGTCCGCGCGCCGCCCCGGTGATGAACGCGACGCGGCCCTCCAAGCCTGCACCTGCTGTCATGACCGCTCCCTTCGTTGCTTCGAGCCGAGGTCAGGCTAACAGCAGAACTAGAACACGTTCTAGAGACTCACCAATCCAGTGGATCGCGGATGATCGGGCACGTCATGCAGTGCCCGCCGCCGCGGCCGCGGCCGAGTTCGGCACCGACGATGGTGATCACCTCGATACCGGCCTTGCTCAGCAGGGAGTTGGTGTGGGTGTTGCGGTCGTAGGCGAAAACCACCCCCGGTTCGACGGCGACGAGGTTGTTGCCGCTGTCCCACTGCTGACGTTCGGAGTCGTAGGCGTTGCCGCCTGTTTCCACCACCCTCAGCGCGGGCAGGTTCAGCGACGCGGCGACGACTTCGAGGAACGGCTTGGTCTCCTCGATGACCTCGAAGCCGACCTCAGTGTCACTGGGGACGAGTGTGAAAGGCACGATGCCGTTGACGATTTCGGGATAGATGGTGACGACGTCGCGGTCGGCGAAGGTGAACACGGTGTCCAGGTGCATGGCGGCGCGCAGCTTGGGCATGCCGGCGACGATCACCTTGTCGGCAGCACCCCTGCCGAACAGTTCGGCCGCAACCTGGGTGATCGCCTGTCGCGACGTGCGCTCGCTCATCCCGATCAGCACCACGCCGTTGCCGGGGATGAGCACGTCGCCCCCCTCGATGGTGGCCAGGCCCCACGATTTCTCGGGATCACCCCACCACACCGTGGACCCGACGAAGTCGGGATGGAACTCATAGATCGCCTTCATCAAAAGGGTTTCGTCGTGGCGCGCCGGCCAGAACAACGGGTTGAGGGTCAGGCCGCCGTAGATCCAGCAGGTCGTGTCCCGGGTGTAGAGCGTGTTCGGCAGCGGGGGCATCAGGTACTCGGTGACGCCGTTGTCCTCCCGCGCCAGCGCCCGGTATCCCGCGCCCAACTCCGACGGCAGATCCAGGATCGACATCCCGCCGATCAGCAACTCGGTCAGCCGGCGCGGCGGGAGCGATTCCAGAAAGCCCCGGGTGTCCTCGACCAGGCCGGGTCCCACCTCGTTCGCCACGATCTTGCGATCCAGCAGCCACGCCTTCGCCTCGGCGTTCTCCATCGTCTCGGTGAGCACGTTGTGGAGTTCGACGACCTCGACGTCGCGGTCACGCATCTTGTCCATGAAGTCGAAATGGTCGCGCCGCGCGTTCTGCACCCAGAGCACATCGTCGAAGAGCAGGTCGTCGCAGTTCGTCGGGGTGAGACGCTCGTGGGCCAGACCTGGCGAGCACACCAGCACCTTCTGCAGCTTGCCCACCTCGGAGTGCACACCGTAGGAGGCGGACGGCGCCGCGGCTGTGGTCATGGATCGATCCTCTCGTTAGATCGTGATGGCGCCGTTGACCAGCGACACGATGCCGGCCACCGCCCCGACGACGATGACGCCGAACAACACCGCTTCAGCTCTGGTGAAGACCCGCAGTCCGCGTTCCCGGCGGGCGATGACGTACAGCGCAGCACCCGCTGCGTACAGAATGCAGGACAGGAGCAGCTTGTCCAGTCCTGCCGCGTAGATCAGGAACAGGGTGTAGAAGGTCGCGATGCCCGAGACCACGGCGTCGCTCCTCCAGGCCCCGCCGTTCTCGTAGGTTTCCCTGGTCACCGTCAGCTTCACCGCGTAGGCGGCCGCCAGCAGATACGGGATCAGCGACAGGGCCGCGGTCAGGTCGAGCATGAAATCGAGTGCCTCTGCGGTGAACAACAGCAGCACGAGGAGCAGCTGGATCAGGATGCCCGCCAGCACCAGTGCGGCGACCGGCGCACCGTTGTTGTTGGTACGTCCGAGGAACCGCGGCATGTCGTCGGCTTTGGCCGGGATGTAGAGGATTTCGGCGGCCATCAGTGTCCAGGCGAGGTACGCGCCCAGCACCGACAACACCACGCCGACCCGGATGAAGATCGATCCCCAAGGTCCGACAATGGATTCCAGCACCGAGGCCATCGACGGCTGGTCGACCGCCGCCAGTTCCTGCTGTGGTAGCACCCCGTAGGACAGCAACGTCACCAGGGCGAACACGCTCAGCACCGAGAGAAACCCGATGACGGTGGCGCGGCCGACGTCTTCGCGCTTCCTGGCGAACCGGGAGTAGACACTGGCGCCCTCGATCCCGAGGAACACGAACACGGTGATCAGCATGGTGCCTTTGGCCTGCTCGAAAACCGAGTTCCAGGAGTAGCTTCCGTCGCCGCCCCAGAGGTTGTCGGTGAAGACCTCGGCCTTGAACGCGATGGCTGCGATGACGATGAATACGAAGATCGGCACCACTTTTGCCACCGTCGCGATGCGGTTGATCACCGCCGCCTCTTTGACGCCGCGCAGGATCAGGTAGCAGAACAACCACACCCCGACCGACGAGGCCAGTACCGCCACCACCGTGTCGCCGGCGCCGAGTGCGGGGAACAGCGCACTGGTGGTGGTCATGATCACGACCCAGTAGGACGTGTTTCCCGCACACGCCGAGGCCCAGAAGCCGAAGGCCGAGTTGAAGCCGACATAGTCGCCGAATCCTGCCTTGGCATAGGCGTAGATACCGGCGTCCAAGTCGGGTTTGCGGTTGGCGAGGCGCTGGAAGACGAACGCCAGCATCAGCATTCCACTGCCGGCAATGGTCCAGGCTATGATCGCACCGACGACACCGGTCTCGACTCCGAACCGGCGGGGTAGCAGGAAGACCCCGGAGCCGATCATCGAACCGACGACCATCGCGGTCAGGGTGGGCAGACTGACCTTCGGATCTTTGGTGATCGCATCGGTGGCAGTCACATCCGACCTCCCGTCGCCGGAGTCGGCGCGCTCCAGCCTGGGTGAAAGCTACCAATTGGGCCGCATCGCTGCTTGGTTATCAGATCTCGGAGATGATTTCCTGGCGCTTGGCGGTGTACTCGGTCTCGGAGATCGAGCCGGTGGCCCGTAGCGTGTCGAGTCGCTGCAGACGTTCGGAGATCGTCGGTTCGGTGGGCGGCACGTACGACGCCGCGGCGGGCACCGGCGGGGGCGCCGCCTGCTGCGCGGCCGCGTGCCGCACGATGGTCTGCACCTGTTGGCGGGCAA
>NZ_JBAUJR010000498.1:0-15923 GCF_049683935.1 Mycobacterium sp.
TGTCCTCACTCGAACTTCGGCTGCTGGAATGCAATTCCGGCGGCGAAGGAAGGGGCGACGCGTGTCTAGAGCCAGGCGTGCCAAGACGCGCCACAACGCCAAGACGCCGTACAAGACCGCGTTTCTCATCGCGACCGCGGCCGCAGTGGTGAGCTCCGGAATCCTGGTCGCCAACACCGTGCTCCCGTCGGCGACCGCGCAGGACGCCAACTGCGCCAACACCGCCGCGCAGGCGTTCAACTGGGGCAACCCCAATCGGGAGGACGGCTTCAACAGCCCGGCCTCGCTGAACGGGTGGTCGATCTATGACGGCCCGGGCCACAACGGCAACGGCTGGCGCACCCCGCTGGCGGTCTCGGTTGCCGACGGCAACCTGACCATCACCGGCGACGCCCACGGCAACTCGGGCGGCATGTCGTGGAATCCTGGTCAGCTGCACGGCCGTTGGGAGATCTGCGCGCGCTCGCTGCCGTCGGCGGAGACCTACCACTCGGTGGCGCTGCTGTGGCCCAGTGCCGAGGACTGGCCGGTCGGCGGTGAGATCGACTTCATGGAGATCTCCGACCCGGCGCGCCGGCACGTCGAGGGCTTTCTGCACTACGGCCCGGAGAACAACCTCGAGCAGGGCAGTGTCGCCACCGACGCCACGCAGTGGCACAGCTGGGCGGTGGAGTGGACGCCCGAGTCCATCACGTACTTCCTCGACGGCAACCCGTGGTGGGAGACGCGCAATCAGGCCGCGCTGCCGCCGCGGACGATGCATCTCGCCCTGCAACTCGACAACTTCGGCGGCGACACGTCAGCGGGTGGTCAGACCCAGTTCGACTGGGTGCGTCAGTATTCGCTCTAGGCGACCGGTTGAACTCTAGGCGACCGGTTGGGCTCTAAACGACAGGCTGGGCCGACGGCTGCGGCGTGAGCCAGGCCGGGTCGGCCTTGACACGGCGGATCCACCGGATGACGGGCACCACGAGCACCAGGGCGCACAGCCCTTCGGCCACCAGGTAGGCCCAGCCGATGCCGGTGACGCCGAACATCGACGTGGCGACCACCGAGCCGCCGATGATCATCACGGTGCCGGCGAAGCGCACGGCCATCACCACGCCGAGCTTGCGGCGCACCCGCGCGAAACCCTCGTAGACACCGGTGACGGCGGACAGCGGAACGAACAACGCCGCGAGGTACAGCAGGCTCTGGCCTTCGACGCGGTAGTCCCCGCCGACCAGGCCCAGCACGAACGGGCCGACGGCGACCAGGCCGAGGCCGCCGATGACGTTGACGCCCACCATGGTTGCGACCATCCGCCGGGTCAGTGAGGCGACCTTGTCGGGGTGCGCGGCGACCTCGGAGACATACGGGCTCAGGATCAGGTGCACGGTGGTGTAGAACGCGTTGACGATCGCCCAGGTCACCGCGAAGTGTGCGTTGGCGACGGCGCCGAACTGGCTGAGCACGATGAGCGGGACCACCAGCGGTCCGATGATCCAGGTGGCCGTGAGACCGAACGACGAACCGAAGTAGCGCCAGATCTCCGGCTTGCTCGGCAGCGCCGGCGGGACCAGGAACTGCGGGTCGGTCCGGAGGCGGCGCCGGATCGCCATCACCAGGACCACCACGGCCACCGCAGCGGTGCCGACCCAGGCGAGCACGATCGATTCCGCGCTCGCGGTCCAGGCGAACAGCAGCAGGACAACAAGTTTGGCGACCGAGTGCAGGGAGTTCTTCATCGCGGCCCAGCGCGCCACCCCGAGGCCGGCGGTGGTGCGGTCGAGCACGGTGTAGAGCGCCAGCACCAACACCAGAAGCGGGTAACTGGCCAGTTGCCAACCGGATTCGAACATGGCGTCGCGGGGGCCGAACAGCACCAGCCCGATCCCGGCTAGCACCGACACCACCGTCACCACCAGGAATCCGAGCGCCAGCAGTGGCCCGGCGCGGTATCCGGCGACGGGCAGGAACCGTTCGTAGAGGGTGTCGATGCTCAGCATCGCCAGGATCGCCAGCATCATCGCCGAGGAGATCACCGCGGCGCCGACGCCAACCGCTTCGGTCGGGTACAGCCGGGCGGCCGCGGCCCAGAACACCAGTCCGAGAAGCCCGGTCAGCAGGTTGGATGCGATCAGCGAGAACGTGTTGATCCGAAGGTTGCGCTGCGCGGGCGCATCATCGCTGGAGCCGCTGGAGTCGCTGGAGTCGCGAGCGGATGCTCTCCGGTTGATCAGCGTCATGTGCGGGCGAGTTCGCGGCGGGTGCGCAGCCGGGCGCGGCCGTACTCCCACGCACCACGCATCATCATGCTTGGCGCGATCGCGTGCGACTCGGTGCCCAGGTGCCGCCGCAGCGCCGGCCCGCGGGTGACGACGACCTTGGCCGCCAGCGCCGCGGTGGCGGGGTTACCGGCGATCTTGGCCAGCCACGCGCCGAGTCCCATACCGTAGCCGCGCATCTGATCCTCGAGTGAGGCGTCGCTGTCGCGGTGGCGGTGCCATGCGACGGCAGCCGGTTCCAGGACGAGTTGGTGGCCCGACCTCAGGACCCGGAAGAAGATGTCGAGGTCCTCACCGCCACAGGTGGGTGCCCCGGCCCCGAGGTGCGGGTCGAATCCGCCAAGCTGCAGCGCGGTCTCGCGGTCGAGCGCGAAGTTGGCTCCGGTGCCGTACTCCCCCACCGCGAACGGGAAGAGCGGGACGTCCTGGGGCGGGGAGTTCCAGTCGAACACCCGGGCAGCCGACGCGGTCGACCAGTTCACCCGTCGTTCGAACTCGGCCTGCGCGGGGGTGCGGATCTCACCGGCAGGCACCAGACCGGACACACACCCGACCGATCCGGCACGGTCGAATCCGGCCATCAGCGCGGTCAGCCAGTAGCGATCGACGACGGCATCGTCATCGACGAACGCGACGACGTCGCCGGTGGCTGCGCGCAGACCGGTGTTGCGGGCCCGGGCCACCCCGGGGTTCGGCTCGCACACCAACCGGACTCGTGGATCGGCGTGTCCCTGCACGTGGTCGCGGGTCTCGGAGGTGGCGGACGCATTGTCGACGACGACCACGTCGAAGTCGGGGTAGTCCAGGGCGAGAACGGCTTCCAGGGCGGTGGCGAGCAGCTGCGGGCGGTCCCGGGTGCAGATCACCACGGTCACCGTGCGGGAGCGGCGTGCGCTGTCCGCAGCCGAGCCGGCGTCCACGGCGCGCGCGACGTGCTGCGCGAGGTCGGCGAAGTCCAGTTCGCCGTTGCTGATCGCCAGGTCGATGAAGCCGTGGATCCGTCCCGGGGAGCGCACCAGCAGTCGGGCGCGGCCGTACCCGTCGGCGTTGTTCAGTCGGCAGCACACCGACTCTCCGGTGGTCTCGCTTTCGTGGTGCAGAGCTTCGACGCGGTCGCGCCACACTTCACCGATCCACACCGAACCGGGCCAGGTGGTGTGTGCCGGGGGTGTCAACGCGGGTGACAGCTCCAGTCGCAGTGGTGTGGTGATCATCGAAGTGCTCCTCTGGCGATTCGGCGGCTGGCCTTGGCACGCAGGTAACCGGCGGTGGTGACACACAGTCCGAGAACGATGACGGCGGCCCGGGACCACCCGGCGGCACTCATCGAGGCGAGTTCACGCAGCACCGCGCGGGGCAGGACGTCGCGAACGTAGGCGCTCTCGCTGCTCAGTGCGGTGTGGCCGCCACCGAGCGAGGCGACGACGGCTTTGGACAGCCCCTCGTGGTGGCACCGGCGCGTGAAGTACCGCAGCGTGACACGGTCCGGCGAAACACGATGCCGCACAGACATCTCCGGGTCGAGCAGGATGCGATGCGTGCTGTCGTGGGCGCCGATGCGGATGCACAGTTCGGTTTCCTCGCCGCCGACCGGGGTGGTGCCGACGCGGCCCACCTCGGAGCGGAAGCCACCCACGGCGTCGACGATCGAGCGGCGCAGCGACATGTTGCAGCCGATCGGGTTTCGCACTGGCGCAACGGTGGTGGGCTGGCCGGTGTAGCTGCAGCCGACCACCCAGTCAAACTCGCGGGGCATCCAGGAGGGCCGGATTCCGGTGGGCCAGACGGGTGCGGCATGACCGCCGACGCAGGCGACGGTGTCGTCGCGGTAATGGTCCAGCAGGGTGGCCGCCCAGGCGGGGTCGGCGGTGGCGTCGTCGTCGAGAAATCCGACGACGTCGCCGCGGGCAACAGACACCCCGGTGTTGCGCGCTCCGGACAGTCCCTGGGTCTCGGTGTTGCGCACTACGGTGACCCGGTCGCCGAACCGCTGTGCCGCCATGTCGTACAACTCGTCGTTGTGGTCGATCACCAGGATCACCTCGAACTCAGATGACACATCCTGTGTCAGAACCGATTCGACAGCTGCGCACACGTCGTCCCAGCGGCGCGTGGTGTAGGCGCAGATGACCACCGACAGCGCCACCTGGGTGGCGGGGGCGGCGGCGGTCATGCCGCACCGCCCCGTCGGCGCGCGTCGCGCCTCTTGCTGATCTGGAACAGCACGATGCGTCGCAGTTGCTTGTCGTAGGCGTTGACGCGGCCGATCATCCGATCGGTGCGGGTGACGCCCCATCGGCCGTCGGTGCTCAACGCGCGGACGAGGGCCCGCTGCTGGGAAAGCTGGGAGCGGGCCGCCGTCGCCGCTGAGGCGGTGTCGCTGCCGATCCGAAACGATGCGAGCGTCCACGGCACACCGTAGAACTCACCGCGCTGCAGCAGGCGTACCCACAGGTCGGTGTCGCTCACGAACAACAGGTCGTCGCGAAATCCGCCGCACCGCAGAAAGTCTGCGCGACGGAACATCGTGGCCACCGGCGATCCAATCGGGTTGGTCCCGCTGCGCACGATCTGCCGGACCACCCGCTCGGCACGCTGCCGGCGCGCGATGCCGCGCAGCCCACGGGCGGACCGCAACACGGCGGTCGCGTCGTCGACGAAGTCGGTCTGCACGCCCACCAACGAGACGTCAGGGTAGGCCTCCAGGATCGCGGCCTGCACGCCGATGCACTCGGGATGGAGGATGTCGTCGGCGCACACGAGTTTGACGAACTCGCCTTCACACAGACTGACGGCCAGGTTGAAGTTCTCCACCATCGACAGCGTCGCGTCGTTACGGATCACCCGGATCCGACTGTCCTCGAAGTCTTTCAGGA
Source organism: Mycobacterium sp. (assembly GCF_049683935.1). GTDB lineage: Bacteria > Actinomycetota > Actinomycetes > Mycobacteriales > Mycobacteriaceae > Mycobacterium. The sequence goes on from NZ_JBAUJR010000498.1 coordinate 5,144, forward strand.
TGTCGGCGGTGCCGTCGGTGCTGTGGTTGTCGACAACGACGATCTCGATGGCGTCGTAGTTCTGCGCCAGCAGGCTCTCGAGGGTGCTGCGCAGGTGACGCTCGGCTTGATAGGCCGGCACACACAGCGAGACCGTGGGCCAGGGCGGTTCTTCCGAACCGGACACTCGTGGCCGTCCCGAGACGTGTCCCCCCCGTCGGGACTGAGCCACGACGGTCACAACGCGCGCTCCTCGGCGATCCGATCGAAGGACACCTCGTGGACCGCGAGTCGGCGCCGCGACCGAAGCCGACGCAGCGCGCTGAGGGGAACCACGTTGGAGACCACGTCGACGTCGGGCATCGGGGCGCTGGGCCGGGTGAATCTGACACGCAGAGCGAAGAACTCGCGCCGGATGGTGCGCAGCACCCGCAGACCGTCGCTCACGGCGTTGAGGTTGCTCTCCCCGTGGATACGGTTGGCCTCGTAGCTGTGCACCTCGGCGATCTTCATCCCGTGGGCGGCGACGCGGACGTTGATCAGCGTCTCGATCTCGAAGCCGTCACCCCACTGCGGTTCGGTGGTGGCGATGTCGGGCAGGTTGATCGGGTCCAGGCAGTGCCGCCAGAACGCGTTGTAGCCGTAGCACAGGTCGGTGTACCTGGTGGTGAACAGCACGTTGACCAACGCGTTGAGGCCCCAGTTGCCGGCGCGGCGGATCCGGGTGATGTCGTCACTGCCCCCGCCGGAGATGAAGCGCGACCCTTTGGCGAAGTCGGCTCCGCCGACCAGTGCGGCGACAAAACGCGGGATCTCGGCCGGATCGGTGCTGCCATCGGCGTCGATCATCACGATGATGTCGCCCGAGGCGGCCGCGAAGCCACAGTTGAGCGCGTTGCCCTTGCCTTTTCGGGTCTGGCGCAGGTGCACCGCGTCGGGCCACAGTTCCCTGGCCACGGCGACCGTGTCGTCGTGGGAACCGCCGTCGACGAAGACGATCTCGTCGATGTCGACGGGGATCCGCGCGGCGACGTGCGGCAGATTACGCGCCTCGTTGAGCGCGGGGATGATGACCGAGATCGTGGGGCGGTGCAGGTCAGGGGGCACCACGTCGCGAATGCTGACGGGGACTGTCATTGCGGGCTCTTCCATCGAGTGATCAGGACGTCTGACGTTCAGATGCTCGGTCGGTTCAGCGGCCGCAACGATGCGCACGGCCGCTTCTTGACCTTCGACCAACCCGCGACGAATCGGCTTTTGAGTTCGCTGGTTGATGGCGCAGCTAATTCTTAGCACGCGCTTCGCCCAACGGACAGCCCAGAGTGGCAAGTCATGACACAGATCACACTCAGGTCGGCTAGATAAATTGCCAAATCTGTATATACACGACGTGTAATTGTCTAATTTTGCAGTTCACAGCTACTTGTGACCGATCCGTAAGATTTAGCTTACTCGTTGCCAAATCTGCACACCCTGTGTCAAAACGAGAGCGGACAGAGCGCAAGAGGTCAGGATGCGCGGCCAAAACGGCCGCGAAGATGACATTTGAGCACGCTTTTCTGACGATGCTGGTGACTCAGCGGGAGACGGAGGTCACGCTTTCAGCACTCCGGACTCGTGGTAGCCACGGTCGGTGTTGACCTGCCACGGGTCCACGTTCTCGCCGAAGTATCGGCCGACGCTGCGCAACGCGCTGAGCATCGCGTGGTCTTGGTTGTCGTAGTGGTGCATGCCGTTGCGTCCGATGGGATGCAGCGACGGGTACTCCCGACACAGGAAGTCACGGATCCGGGCGACGCTTCTCTCCCGGGCCGGGTCGTACACCGGGTACGCGAACTCGGACCGGACGACCATCACCCGTTGCACGGCGGAGTCGTCGACGCCGAGCGCCCGCAGGTCGGCTCTGACGACGGCCTCGAGATGATCGTCATCGGCGGTCCACAGTTCGCCGCCCGGACCGACGAAGTACTCGAATCCCAGGTAGGTGCCGTCCCAGCCCTCCGGCGCGAGGTCCTGCGACCATCGGCGGTAGTTCTGGATGCGCCCCGCCGTGAAGTTCGCTCCGGGGGTGTACACCCAGTTGTAGGGAATGTCGTAGGACTTGCCCACGGCGACGGCGACGGTGATCAGCGCACGGTGGCCCAGCGCCGCGGCGACGGCCTGGATGTGTCGGGGCGGGGCCGGCTCGAGGGCTTCGACCAACAACCGCAGCGGCATGCTCGAGAAGAGCGCGTCCCCGGACACCGTGTCGCCGTCGTCGAGTTCCAGCGTCCACGTCGTGCCGTCGAAGCGCACCGCGCCGACGCGGGTATCGAGGGTGGGCACCACTCCGATGTCCGCCAACGTCGACGCGGCCGCTTCCCAGAGCTGGCCGGGACCGAGGCGCGGATACTGGAAGACATCCTGGTCGACCGATTCCAGGGTCTTGGAGCGCCAGTCGATCGGCTTGATCCGTTGGTTCGCCCACTCGCTGGTGATGTGGTCGGGGTCGGCGAGCCACGTCTTGCGGATGTAGCCGTCGAAGAACAGGTCATACCAGTAGCGGCCGAACTCGAAGGTGCCCCATTCCCGGAAGCTGGACGACTCCACCGCCTGGCCCCGGATCCTGGACCACACCATGCTGCTGAGACCCTGCAGGCCGCGCCGGTATCCCATCTGGTTCAGCAGGTCGCGCCCGACGAGCGGGTACTGCACGTAGTGCCCGTCGACGAGCATGGCCGAACTGCGCTGCACCGAGATCCACTGGTCGGGCGGCAGCAGTGACTTCCAAAGGTCGAGGACCTCTTCGCTTCTGGTGAAGAACCGGTGACCGCCGGCGTCGACGCGCCAGCCGCCGTCATCCGGGGTGCGCGCCAGGCCACCGACGTGTCCGGACGCTTCGTAGATCCGCGGCGTCGCCCCCTGTTTCGCCAGCGCGAGCGCGGCGGTCAGGCCGGCCGGTCCGGCGCCGATGATCAGTGGGGTCCTGCTCGCGTCCATTGTCAGCGCCTATCGGCCGCGCAGATTGGGGGATCGCCGGTAAACGGCGACGAGGGCGTCGATGTGACGGTCGTGAACTTCGTTGAGCGGCGTGGTCAGAAAGTTCAGTTGGGCGTACTGGCTCTGCATCGGCAGGAAGCCGCTCAACAGTGGCTCGGGGGTGGATCGGATGACCATGTCGACGGCGCCGATGTCGAAGGCGGCGTTGATGTCACAACCTTCACGCAGGGCGCGCCGGTGCGCGGCACGCAGTTCGTCGCCCGCGTCGTAAGCAGCGAGGATGTTGATCCGAAATTCTGTTCCGGTCATGGCGCTTTCCGCCGCACCTGCAGCGGCAAGGTAGTTTGCGGGCAGCAGATCACGATCACCGTGTAATCGCACACTGCAGACAGCGGGATCAAAATGAGCGGGAATCAGCGTCGTGAAGAAGTGAACCGAAGCTGCGTACACCCCCAGCAGCTCTTCCTCACTCCGCTTCAGGTTCGCACGGCTCAAGTTGTATACCGTTACGGTTCGGACGCCGTTCTTCTGCAATGCCAGCAGAATCTCGATGACCTTGTGTGCGCCACGCATATAAGACTCAGCGAAGGTCTCGTGGTGCAGATTCGCCCATCGCCGCAGGCCATCGGGAATCAGACCCACGTGAGCCGGTACGTCGTACACGAGATCCCCTAGCTGGTAGCGCCGTACAGCAAACTTAGTCCCACTAGCGTCAATTAGTCGATGAACTGTGAGAAACGTGCTGCGGCAGAGTAATCAAGTACCGCGATACCGCCCGCCTATGCGTGCCCACGCAAAATTCAACGGCCGGCACCGCTCAATCCTCCGCGGATTTCAGCACCGCCAGGACGGTCAGCACCAGGGTTTTGAAGTCCAGATTCAGCGACCAGTTCTCGATGTAGTAGTTGTCGAACTCGGCCCGGTCGGCGATCGAGGTCTGCCCCCGCAGTCCGTGCACCTGGGCCCAGCCGGTGATGCCGGCCTTCACCCGGTGTCTGTCGCCGTAGCGCCGGATCTGCATCTCGAACAACTCGACGAACTCCGGCCGTTCGGGTCGCGGGCCGACCAGGCTCATGTCGCCCTTGAGCACGTTGACCAGTTGAGGCAGTTCGTCCAGGGACGTCTTGCGCATGAACTTGCCGATCCGGGTGCGCCTATCCTCGCCTTCCACTCCCCCGGGTGCGGCGCCTTCCTTCAGTTCGAAGTCGGCCTTGGCCGGATCGAGGGGACGCATGCTGCGAAACTTCAAGCAGCCGAATACTTTTCCATCGCGACCGATGCGTTCCTGACTGAAGAAGATCGGCCCCGGTGAGCTGAGCTTCACCAGCAGCGCCAGTGTCAGGAACACCGGCGAGATCAGCAGCAGCCCCAGCGCAGCGGCCGACCGGTCGAAAGCGTGCTTAACGGCGAACTGCCAGCCCTTCGGGTCGGTGCGGGAGAGCACGATCAGCGGTACCCCGCCGAGGTGCTCGACGCGGGCGCCGCTGCCGACGGCGTCCATCAGCCGGGGCACCACCCGTACCTGCATGCCGAGGTTCTGCGCCAGTTGGGCGGTGCGCGCGAGTTCCTCATCAGAGGCCGATGACGGCGCGATGATCAGATCTCCGGCGCCGGTTGCGCCGGCGGCGATCTCGAGATTGGCGGTGGTACCGAAGTACGCCACGTCGAGTGGATCCCCGTCGGCCGGGCGTGTGTCGTCGAGCAGGCCGACGGGGTGCAGACCGTAGTCGGGGACCTGCCGCATTCGGGTGACGAGTTGGTGGGCGATGGGTCCGGATCCGACGATCAGCGTCGGTGTCCCGAACCGGTGCTTGCGCCGCAGGTACCGCTGGATCAGCGAGCGAGTCAGTCGGACCAACGGGATCAGGATCACCGCGAAGGCCCAGATCCGGAGCATCAACTCGCTGGGACGGACGTAGGGCACCACCGTCTGGCCGATCTCGAAGGGCGGTACCAGGAGCAGCATGACCGTCAACGTTGCGAGCGTGGCCACTGCAATAGACGTCATCAGGGGTTCGAACTCGTCGAGGAAACTGTGGCTCAGCGTCCGCCGATACACAGTCCGGGTGGCCAGGATGATCACGACGATCGGCACGAACAGCCACGAGATCAGGGCGATGTTGCGCTCGTCGACCGGCCCCGGGACCCACCACTGCGCCAACAGCACGGCCCAGAAGGCCGCCCAGATGTCGAGGGCGACGGTAATCGCCACGTATCCGTGCTCGCGGCGAAGTCGCTCGACGAAGCCGCGTTTCGGTTCAGCGTCACTGCGAATCGGCGGAACAGCCTTCAACCGTGGTGTCGTGGCACGACTACTCGGCGTGTGGTTCGCCGTTTTGGTGTCTAGCTGCATGCGTGGGGCCCCCGGGGATGACTCTCAGGAACCCAACTTTAGGTGTGCTGGTGGGGCGATGCGGTCAAATCAACGGCCTGGCTACCGAATTTGCTCAAGTTGTTAGCAAGGGTTAGGCAGCAGAGTTTGCTGCGGCTGCTCGGCCTAACGCTTTGGACTGGCCCCCGCGGTGAAGATGCGTTCGGCGGCGAGTGCTGCGAGATCGGTCAGAACTTGGACGTGACCGGTGCCCCACAGTCGCGGTTTGGTGTCGTAGACACACAGCGTGCCAATGCCGTTACCAGCGTGGTCCATCAAAGGTATGCCTAAGTAGGCGACCAGGGTGCCGTCGAGCACCGCAGGATGGTTCTTGAACACCGGGTCAGCCCGGGCATCCTCGAGGATCAGCGGTTCACCGTTTGCCACAGCGTATTGGCACACCGATTTGTTGAGTGGCGTCTGTCTTTCCTCAGGAGTTTTCAGATTCAGGCCGGCCGAGCTCTTGAAGAATTGCCGATCCACGTCCACGAGGGACACCAGGGCGTAGGGCGCGTCCAGGGCATCGGCGGCAGCGCGGGTGATCCGGTCGTACACCGCTTCCTGCGGCGAGTCGAGCAGCCCGGTGGCATACAGGGAGCGCAACCGCTCCGGGTTGGTTATCGCGGCAGAAACGTCGGGCATCGCCGAGACGGCAAACACACCCGACTCGGACAGATGGGTCATGAGCTCACCGAGGGACGGGCTCTTGGCGTGCCTGAGGTCGGCGACCATCCGTCCGGCCACCGCGTGGGCGATGTAGGTGTCGACGTCCTCGCCGACGCTGAGCGCACACTCTGCGAGCAGGCGAGCGAGCCACTCGTCGAACCCGGGCACATTGCTGGTCACGGGTTTACGGTATCGGAAATTTCGCTTGGCTAGACATCGAAGCCCCAGAGGCATTCGAAACCTCCTCAGCAACGTAGCCTTTGTACGTGGATCTTCTGTTCGATGCCCGGCATGTGCGCCAGAGTGGTATCGGTACCTACATCCGCATCCAGTTGCCTCACCTGGAGGAGGCCACCGCCCGTCACGGTCTGTCGTTAGGGGTTCTGGCCGACCCCGACACGGTGCCCGAGCTGCGGCCGAGCACCCGGGTGGTCCCGGCATCACCGGCATCCGCGGCGATGTACTCCCCCGCCGAGCAGTTGGTGTGGCGGCGTGCGTTCGCTCAGGTGCGACCCCGCTCGGTGTGGCTCCCGCACTACCCCTACCCGCTGGCCCGACTGCTACCCGGCAATCGCCGGATGCTGACCTATGTCACCGTGCACGACACCATCCATCTGCTGCCCCGCGACATCAGCGGGCAGAGTTGGGCGCGACGCACCTATGCCCGGGTGATGCTGGGTGCCGACGCCCGGTCGTGTCGGCGGATCTTCACCGTGTCCGAGGCGACCGCGACGACGCTGACGGGGATCGCGCGCTCCGCGCAGGTGCAGGTGACGCCGATCCCGGTGGACGAGGTCTGGTTCGAGCCCGCCGATCCCGCTCTGGTCCCGGTCAGCGGGCCGTACCTGTTGTATGTCGGAAACACCAAGCGGCACAAGAACCTTCCGCTGGTGCTCGACGCGTTCTCCGGTCTGGCGTCGAGCATCCCGCACACGCTCGTGATCGCCGGCGGGGGCGCCTCGTTGCGGACGCTCGACGATCGGGTGCAGCGCCTGGCCGAGGACAACAGCGACCGGATCGTGCTGACCGGACAGGTGGACTTCGGGGTACTACGCGCGCTGGTCGCATCGGCGGACCTGTTGATCATGCCGTCGCTGTACGAGGGCGCCGGGTTGCCGCCGCTGGAGGCGATGGCGTCGGGCACCGCGGTGCTGTCGTCGAACATCCCGTCTCTCAGTGAGACGTGCGGCGACGGCGCCGACTATTTCGACCCGCATGACCGCGACGGGTTGGCGCAGTTGATGCGCACCTACTGCACCGACGACGCAGCGCGGGCGGACCTGGCGGCGCGGGGTTACGCCCATGTGGTGCAACGTCAGAAGAGGATCTGCCCGACGGCTGCCGCCGACGCGATCTGCGCGGATCTGGCCGGTCGTTGATGGAGATATCCCGGCGGGCGCTGCTCGCAGGCGCGGCGGCCGCCACGGCGCTCGCCGGTTGCAGCGGTAGGACACCCGCCACCGTCGACGTCCGCAGCTTCGAGGCCCGCGGTGACGGGGTCACCGACGACTCCGGAGCGATCCAGTCCGCGGTCGGGGCGCTGCGGTCGGGTGACACCCTGCATTTCCCCAGCGGGACATATCGGTTCGCGCAGCACCATCCACCCGGGGACGCCGCGATCAGCCTGACCGGTCTCGCGAATGTGGCGGTCGAGTTCGACCCCGGTGCCGAGCTCCTGATGGACAATCTGGATCCGGCCACCCACACCGGCACCAGCCACGGCGTGCTGGTGCACGGACCGGCATCCGGAATCATGTTGCGCGGGGTGAACATCCGGTGGGCACAGACGGCGACGCGGTCGTTCGGCGACGGCATCAGGGTGCAGGGCCGGCCCGGGCCGCACACCGGATGGTCGGCAGTGCAGTCCGTTTCCGGAGTCACGCTGTCGGACTGTGCTGTTCGGGCCAGCCCGCAGGCCGGGGTGATCATGATGGGCGTCTCCGACATCGACGTGTCCGGTCTACGGGTGGCCGACACCGGGGCCGACGGACTGCACTTCAACGCCTGTCGACGCGCCCGGGTCGACGATTACGGTGCGGTCGACACCGGCGACGACGGGTTGGCGCTGGTCACCTACTTCGCCGAGACGCCGTCCTTCGACGACGCGGCGCACACCTTCGCCTTCCCGTCGCTCACCGAATGGTCCAACACCGACTTCGTGGTCACCGGCGTCGACGTCGCCGGCGGTTCGGCGAACGGGGTCCGGATCGCCGGCGCACACCGGGTCACCGTCGGGGGCGTCCGTGTCGACGGGGTGCGATCGGGTGCGGCGGTGATGGTCGACTCCGCCGAACCCGGTGCCGACGTCGGCTGGAACTACGTCGCCAGCCGCGGCGTGCGCGTCGGTGATCTCACAGCGACCCACTGCGACACCGGATTCCATCTGCTGGCGCGCCCGGGTGCGGCGGGCGATCAACGGTTCACCGACTTCGACGTCCATGTCGACGGCGCCCGGGTCGACGACTGCAGCAATTGGTCGGTGCGGGCGGAGTCGCTGACCGAGCGCCGGGTCAGCGGCCTGCGACTGCAGAACTGCACCGTCTCGGCCTCCTCGACCACTGGCGGCAACGGCGGGGTCGGGATCGGCAACGCCCAGGGAATCTCGCTGAGTGCCCTGACGATTCGGCACACCGAGTCGGTGGTGGCGTTGCACGCCGTCAACGCCGGTCCGCTCGCCGTCGACCGGCTCAGCGTCTCCGTCAACGGCGCCGAACAACCGGCCGCGTCGCCGTGTGTGTCCCTCGACGGGTCCGAACTGGTTCCCGCCGTTCACTGTTCCTGAGGCGGGCGGATCCGGGCGAGCAACGCGCTTCCGGCGGTGAGCAGCAGCAGGAAGATCACGATGCCGTAGATCAGGATCTGCACCCGCCACACCTCGAGGAAGCAGTAGGCCACCACCCCCGCGGACGCGGCGATCACGGGGCTGAAACTGAAGATCCGCGCGAACGCGTAGCCAGCGACACCGTAGGCCAGGATGGTGTAGAACCACCCCCACGTGCCGTACTCGGAGTAGGTGTCGGCGAACACCGAGTTGGTGAAGAAGTTCCCGGCGAAGCTGACCGAGAAGCCGTAGGTCGCCGCCTGTTTCCAGCTCTCGTCCTTGGTGATCTTGTTGAACTGCAGGAAGGTCGGCTGGACCGCCTCCAGCGAGGTCGTCACGCTGCCCGGCTTCTCCCAGGCGCCTCGCGCCACCGCGTCGGACACCCCCAGCGACACCTGCGCCGGGACCGCCAGGTAGGCGCCCATCTGGTAGACGTTCATCTCGACCGGGTTCGAGATGCCGGCTTCGCGGTAGTAGTTCGCGTTGCGGATGTAGTTCAGCGCGGTGAGCACCCCGAACCCGGTCAGCACGATCAGCATCACCGCGATCCACGTGCGCGCCGGGGATCCGCCGCCGGCACGGGGTTCCCGACTGCGGACCCACGCGGCCAGATACACCGCGCACGCCATCATCAGTGCCAGACGGGAGGCGATCATCGCGTTGGCGACCAGGAGCAGTACGGCGGTCACCATGTACGGCCATCCGATCACCTTCTTGCGCCACAGATACACCCCGATCGGCGCGGCGAGGATGGTGGCGTACCGCAGCGTCTGCAGGCCGGCGAATCCGGACAGCGCATTGCTGAAGTCGTTGGCGGTCTGCTCGCTGAGTGAGTCGACGATCGCGCCGAGGCCGCCGACCTTCATGAACGAGTAGGCGACTCCGACGGCGCCGGCGACCAGCACCACGAAGAAGTAGCGCCGTTCGAACCAGGCGGTGTTGGTGCGGTCGGCGGCGGTCGCGGGCCGGGACCGGTGGGTGCCCCACCAGAAACCGACCATCGACACCATGACGATCGCGCAATACCACAGCAGCAGAAGGGAAATGCCTCGGCCGCTGACGTGCGCCGGCGCCGAGAATCCGGTCAGCGCCTCGGACATGGCCTGGGACTGGTCGAGTTGGTGGCGGGCGGTCAACAGGTACCACGCCAGAAAGGATCCGATCACCGGGGCGAGGATGAACACCGCGGGGGTGAACCACGCCGGCGCGCGACCCGACATTGCGCTGTTGCGGATACCGGATTCCAGGTCGGTGTCGGTGAGCGTCATGCGCTGAACCGGTCCCGCACCCGACGCAGCCCGAAGGCCGCCGCGTAGTCGGGTGCGCCCTTGACCGCGGCGAGGTGGTAGAGCAGCGCGGTGATCATCTCGGCGACGACAAACGCCGCGAAGATCGCTGCCGGGGTCTGCACCACCACCAGGAAGCCGACGCTGATCACCAGGTAGATGACCGTGCTGGCGCCGCGGATCCAGAACACCAGCACGGTTCGGCCGGCCTTGCGCAGCGCCGCGAACGGCACCGTGGAGACGAGCATGCACGCTTTCCACAGGCACGCCAGCAGCAGTGCGGCCGCGCCGACTTCGCGCCACGCCGGCCCGAAGACCAGGCTGCCGAGTCCGCCGAATGCGGCCACCAGCACCACGACCATGCCGACGACGAACACGGCGACGAACGACACGAGTTCGCCGCGATGCCCGTGGGCGAGCAACCGGTACCTGCCGTAGGCCAGGATCGGTTCCAGTGCGCCGGCGACGGTGGAGATGACCCGGAACGTGACCGCCGCGAGCGGTCCGACCATCACCAGCACCAGCGAGGTGATCGCCGGCTGCACGGCGCCCACCACCGCCGTCTCCGCGGTGACCCAACCGGACCGCCGCGAATCGGGCGGAAAACCGGAGTGCAGCAGCGCCTTCCGCGGCCGGTAGCGGACCAGGACGGCCAGCAGGGCGCCGACGGCCAGCACC
>NZ_JBAUJR010000499.1:0-14368 GCF_049683935.1 Mycobacterium sp.
CCACCGACCCGGTGCTGCGGGTGGTGTCCAGCGGCTCGAGCGCGGTGACGGTGACGCCCTCGGCGCCGGCATCGACGATCACCACGTCATCGCCCGCGGTCAGGACCAGGACGTCGGCATCGGGTGCGCCCAGCACCGCGGAACTCTCCCCGGTGACGACCAGGTCGGAACTCACCGACAGCGATCCCGACACGCCCAGCGCACCCACGGCCTCGCCTGTGGCGAGGGCGGGAAGTAGTTGGGTACGAAGGGATTCCGCAGCGCAGCGGTCGACGACCACCGCTGCGGACACGCTGGGCAGGAACGGGCCCGGGGACAGTTGGCGGCCCTGGCATTCGAGCACCACCGCCAGCTCGGCCAGCCCGAATCCCGAGCCGCCGAAGTCCTCGCCGATGGCCAGCCCGATCCATCCGAGTTCTTTTGCCGCCGACCAGATCTCGGATGGATGTGACGACCCGCCTTCGAGTGACGCCCGAGCCGTGGCCAGGGTGTGCAACCGGGTGAGTTGGCCGGACACCGCCTCGGCGAGATCCTGGTGGTCGTCGGAGATGGCAAGCGCTGACGCGCGCACGGTGCTGCCCATGGGTGAGCCTCTGTCCTCGGTTCTTGACGGTCGTCAAGTCAAGCTATCGCGCGACCGCCGCCGCACGTCAAATGTGAGCCACATCACAGGCAGATGACACTTTCGGCCTGAGTAGACAACTTCGCCCAGATTGTCGTTTCGTTTCCGGTCAGCGGGGTACGCTCGCGCAATGACGGAACGACCGGATATCCGGTATCCCGGCCCGACCCTCACCACCCGCCTGCAATGGTTGCTGAAAGCCGGTCCTTCCGACCACTTGCTGGCCATGAGCGTCGCATCCGCGTCGCTCCCGGTGATCGGAAAGCACCTCGAGCCGTTGGGCGCGCTGACAGCGGGGCTCATCTGGGGGGCTCGGCACGCCCCGGATTTCCTCGGTGCCACCGCCAGATCGCTGTTCACCCCCAGCGACGCCGAACTCAAACGCCAGGAACGCGAAAGCACCAACGCGGTCTCCGAGGCCGCCCTCCGCGGAGTCGTCTCCGCCAAGGATCTCGAGATCGAATGGCCGGAGCCCGAGAGCACCCCGCCGGTGTGGAAGATGCGCGAACATCGCCGCAATGTGCACCGGACCTCGGTGCGGTACGGACCGCGGCCCACGCAGTTGCTCGACGTCTGGCGCCGCGACGACCTGCCCGCCGAGCCCGCGCCGGTGATGATCTTCCTGCCGGGCGGCGCCTGGGTACACGGCAGCCGCTTCCTACAGGGCTACGCGCTGATGTCCCATCTGGCCGAGCAGGGCTGGGTGTGTCTGTCCATCGACTACCGGGTCGCGCCGCACAACCCCTGGCCGGCCCACATCATGGACGTCAAGGCCGCCATCGCCTGGGCGCGGGCCAACGTCGACAAGTTCGGCGGTGACCGCAACTTCGTGACCGTGGCGGGAACCTCGGCCGGCGGGCATCTCGCTGCGCTGGCAGGTCTGACGGCCAACGATCCCGAGTTCCAGGGTGAACTGCCCGAAGGGTCGGACACCTCGGTCGACGCCGTGGTCGGTATCTACGGGCGCTACGACTGGGAGGACAAGTCCACCGTCGAGCGGGTCAGGTTCGTCGACTTCCTCGAGCGGGTGGTCGTCGGCCGCAAGATCGCCAAGCATCCGGACCTGTTCCGCAAGGCCTCCCCGATCGCGCGGGTGCATCCCCAGGCGCCGCCGTTCCTGGTCATGCACGGCACCGGTGACAGCGTCATCCCGGTGGCGCAGGCCCGCAGTTTCGTCGACCGTCTCAAAGAGGTCTCCCGGTCGGTGGTGGGTTACGTCGAACTGCCCGGAGCAGGGCACGGCTTCGACATGATCGACGGCGCTCGAACGGGACCTGCCGCGACGGCAATCGGCTTGTTCCTCAACCATATTCACCGAAACAGAAGTCTCATCGGGGCCAAAGAGGTTATATAGACGCCTCCGGGCAGGAGGGGTTGGCGTGAAGAGGCTTCGTGGGTGGGACGCTGTGCTGTTGTACAGCGAAACCCCCAATGTGCATATGCACACGTTGAAGTTGGCGGTGATCCAACTCGACGATCTCGGTGACGCGAAGTTCGGCGTCGAGGAACTGCGCAAGGTCATCCACGGTCGGCTGCACAAGCTCGACCCGTTCCGTTTCGAGCTGATCGACATCCCGTTCAAGTTCCACCACCCCATGTGGCGGGAGAACGCCGAGGTCGACCTCGAATATCACGTACGGCCCTACCGGGTCGACGCCCCCGGTGGCCGCCGGCAACTCGACGAAGCGGTGGGCCGGATCGCCAGCACCCCGCTGGATCGCAGCCGTCCGCTGTGGGAGATGTATCTGATCGAGGGCCTGGCCAACGGACGGATCGCGGTGCTCGGCAAGATCCACCACGCGCTGGCCGACGGTGTCGCCTCGGCGAACCTGCTCGCTCGCGGCATGGACCTGCAGGATGGTCCCGCGACGGATCGCGACTCCTACGCCACCGATCCGGCTCCGTCCAAAGGCGAACTGGTGCGGACGGCGTTCACCGATCACCTGCGGCAGATCGGCAAATTCCCCTCCGTGGTGCGCTACACCGCCCAGGGGGTTAGCCGGGTGCGGAAGAGCCCGCACAAACTGTCGCCCGAGCTGACGAGACCGTTCACGCCGCCACCGTCGTTCATGAACCACATGGTCGACGCCACGCGGCGGTACGCCACTGCCACCCTGTCGCTGGACGACGTCAAGAAGACCGGCAAACACCTGGGCGTCACCATCAACGACATGGTGTTGTCGCTGTCGGCGGGCGCACTTCGAAAGTTGTTGCTGCGCTATGACAATCGTGCAGACCATCCGTTGCTGGCCTCGGTTCCGGTGAGCTTCGACTTCTCGGCGGACCGCATCTTCGGAAATTACTTCACCGGGGTGCTGGTCAGCCTGCCCGTCGACGTCGAGGATCCACTGGAGCGGGTGCGCGCCGCCCACGACGCCGCCGCGGCCGGCAAGGAGAGCAACAACCTACTCGGACCGGAACTGGTCAGTCGGTGGTCGGCGTACTTCCCGCCCGCACCGGCCGAAGCGATGTTCCGCTGGTTGTCGAACAAGGACGGCCAGAACAAGGTGATGAACCTGCCGATCTCCAACGTGCCGGGACCCAGGGAACGCGCCCGTGTCGGTGGCGCGTTGGTCACCGAGATCTACTCGGTCGGTCCGTTGACGGCGGGCAGCGGACTCAACATCACGGTGTGGAGCTATGTCGACCAGTTGAACATCTCGGTGCTCTCCGACGGCAGGACGCTCGAGGATCCGCACGAGCTGACCGACGCGATGGTCGAGGCCTTCGTCGAGATCCGCGCTGCTGCAGGGTTTTCTGAGGAGCTGACGGTCGTCGAGACCGCCATGGCGCCGTAGGCGGTTCGCTCGGGTCAGGTCTGCAGGGTCGGGGTCATCGCGGCCTCGAGGATCTTCTCGTCGCGGGTCGCGATGGTGAGACTGCGCCGCACCGCCTGCGCGACGATCACCCGGTCGAACGGGTCCTTGTGCTCCCAGCGGAGTCGGCCCGCGAGGATCGCATCCGCGGACTCGATGGGCAACTCGGTGGTGTTCATGTCGGAGAGGACGTCGGTCCATGCCGACAAGAGTGCTTCGCCATCGAGGCGGCCGAGCCGTGTCTTGATAGCGATTTCCCAGGCCGACGCCGCTGTGACCCACAGGCTTGTGTTCGGGTCGGCGAGCACGGCCAAGGCCGCCGCGTCCACTTCGGACGGTGTGCTCACCAGCCACAGCAGCGTGTGCGTGTCCAAGAGGACGTTCACGAGTCGGCACCCTCCCAACGCGCGAGTTCCGATTCCGGTAGGGGAGCGTCGAAATCACGGGGAACGACCAGATGTGGCAACTGACCGAATGTGCGCGGCACAGGCTGGACCGGCACCAACTTGGCGACCGGGCGGCCATGATTGGTGATCGTCACGGCGCGACCCGTGCGTTCGACTTCGGCCAGTAGCGCGTTGAGGCGGTTCTTGGCCTCTGTGCTTGTCACGATTGATTCCACGCAATTGAGGCTACTCCCATTTACGCTAGTCGAGCTAGCGTGATTAGCGTGAGGGCTACGGTCGGGTGCCGCAGCACGCCGGTATCACGGCACAGGGCGGCTGTCCGCACAGCGATACCGCCCTAGCTGGGGAAACCGTTCTCTTCGCTACCGTTGATGCCGCACACGTGAACCAACGCCGCCGGAGAAGGAGTCGCCATGACCACACCGCCCACCGATCCCGATTTCACAGGGCTCAAGGCCATGTACATCAACTGCACGTTGAAACGATCGCCGGAGTTGAGCAACACACAGGGACTGGTGGACCGCAGTGTGGCGCTGATGCGCAAGAACGGAGTCGAGGTCGACCAGATCCGGGCGGTCGATCACGACATCGCCGTGGGTGTCCGGCCGGATATGACGGAGTACGGCTGGGCCACCGACGAATGGCCCGCCTTGCTGCAGCGGGTGCTGGCGGCGGACATTCTCGTTCTGGCCGGGCCGGTGTGGCTCGGCGACAACAGTTCGGTGATGCGCCATGTGATCGAGCGACTGTACGGCTACTCCGGTGTCCTCAATGACAAGGGTCAGTACGCGTACTACGGCCGAGTCGGCGGGTGTCTGCTCACCGGAAACGAAGACGGTGTGAAGCACTGCGCGATGAGCATCCTCT
The DNA here is from genome assembly GCF_049683935.1 of Mycobacterium sp. GTDB lineage: Bacteria > Actinomycetota > Actinomycetes > Mycobacteriales > Mycobacteriaceae > Mycobacterium. The sequence continues at coordinate 4,713 of NZ_JBAUJR010000499.1, forward strand.
ACAGCCTCCAGCACCTCGGATACACGGTACCGCCACAGGCGGATGCGGGTTTTATGGGCGAGGCGGGTCCGGGGCCGTCGTATCTGGACGAAGGATCAGGTGGGCCGGAGAACGACTTCGTCAATCGAAATACCACGTTCTTGACGTACAACCTGATGCACATGGCCAAGATTCTCAAGGGTGCGGGCGGGTTCCCCGCGTACGGAAATCAGCGCTCAGAATGGGAAGCCGGCTGCGACTTCGGATACGACAACCCCGAATATCGCTGACGACCGCTCAGCCGGCCGCCGCTTCGACCGGGGCGACCTTGCGCTCGGTCTGCACCCAGTACAGGAACTCCTCGACGGCCTGGGCGGTGTAATGCGCTCGCGGCGATCCGTAGTAGAAGTCGAAAGCGTGCTGTGCGTGCGGGATCTCGGCGTACACCACCGGCGACGTCGACACCTCACGCAGCGCTTCGGCGAACTCGCGGCCCTCGGGCACCGGGATGATCGAGTCGTCCTGGCCGTGCAGGATGAAAAACGGTGGGGCGTCGGCGCGCAGTCGGTGGCTGGGTGAGGCGTCGACATAGACCTGCCGGTTGGCGGCGAACGGCTTCTTGACCACGAACTTCTGCAGGAAGCCGATGAATTCCTTGCGGCCGCTGCCCTTCCCGGACACCCAGTCGTAGCGTCCGTAGATGGGGACGGCGGCCACCACGGAGGTGTCGGCGTCTTCGAAGCCCGGTTGGTACTGGGGGTCGTCGGCGGTGAGCGCAGCCAGTGCCGACAGGTGCCCGCCCGCGGAACCCCCGGTGATCGCCACGAACTCGGGGTCCCCGCCGTACTCGGCGATGTGCTCTTTGATCCAGGCCAGCGCGCGCTTGACGTCCACGATGTGGTCGGGCCAGGTGTTGCGGGGGCTGACCCGGTAGTCGATCGACACACAGATCCACCCGTGCTCCGCGAGATGGCTGAGCAGCGGGTAGGCCTGCGGTTTGCGCATGCCGATCGACCACGCGCCACCCGGAACCTGCAGCAGCACAGGTGCTTTGCCGTCACGGGGCAGGTCGGACCGACGCCAGATGTCGGCCTGGTTGGTGGCTCGGTGCGGCCCGTATTGAATGGTGCCGGCCTTCTCGACGTAGCGGCGCCTGACCAGTTCGTTGGGCCACACCCCGACGACGCGGCGCCGCGCGGGCCTCGCCTTCTCGGCGATGGCCTGGTAGTCCTCGCCGAGCGCTTCTCGCAGCGGGTCCTCGAAATGCGGTTGCGCGGCCACGTTGCGGCGGTGGATCAGGTAGAGCAGACCCCACGTGACCCCGGTCAGCAGCAGCGCAACACGTCCGCGCCGGCCGCGGAAATCGCCACGGATACCGCGGCGTATCGCGTCGAGCATCGAACCCGCCATGTACAGCGGCGACATCTCCGACGTCGGCCACCCGAACGCGAACACCGGGATCGTCGGGTAGCCCTCGCGGGCCAGCGGTTGCACGCCGTTGGCGGCGTTCGCCAACTCGACGAGGGCGCGCAGCAGTGGTCGTCGTTTAGCCATTACGTCTCTATGCCCTTCCGGCCCGGTCCTGTAACTCCCTACGGGAGATCTTGCCGGTGATGCTGCGGGGGAGTTCGTCGAGGACCGTGATGGCACGCGGCACCTTGTAGCCCGCCAAGTTCTCGCGGACGTGTTCTTTGAGCGCATCCGGCGTCGCCGACGCGTCGGCAGTGAGCACGACGAACGCCTCCAGACGCTGCCCGAACTTCTCGTCGTCGACGCCCAGCACGGTGGCTTCGGCCACGTCGGGGTGGTTGACCAACGTCTTCTCCACCTCGATCGGATAGACGTTCTCGCCGCCGGAGACGATCATCTCGTCGTCGCGGCCCACCACGACCAAGCGGCCGGCGCCGTCGACATAGCCGACATCACCCGAGGACATGAAGCCCTCGTGGAAGTCTTTCGTGGTGCCGGAGGTGTAGCCGTCGAACTGGGTGGAGTTACGGACATAGATCCCGCCCACCTCACCGGTGGGCACCTCGTTCAGGTCACCGTCGAGGATTCGGATCTCGGTGCCCTCGGCGGGTTTCCCCGCGGTGTCGGGGGCGGCCCGCAGATCGCCGGGGGTGGCGGTGGCGATCATGCCGGCTTCGGTGGCGTTGTAGTTGTTGTAGATGACATCGCCGAAGCGGTCCATGAACGAGATCACCACATCGGGGCGCATCCGCGAACCCGACGCGGACGCGAAGCGCAACGAGCGGCCGCTGTACTTGTCGAGAACGTCGTCGGGTAGGTCCATGATGCGGTCGAACATCACCGGCACGACGCACAGGCCGGTGGCCCGGTGCCGATCGACCAGGTCCAGGGTGGCCTCCGGGTCGAACTTGCGGCGGGTGATGATCGTGCACGCCATCGACGCCGCGAACGCGAGCTGCGAGAAACCCCAGGCGTGGAACATCGGCGCGACGATGACGACGGGCTGCTCAGCGCGCCAGGGGGTTCGGTCCAGGATGGCCTTGAGCACGCTCGGGTCGCCGCCAGAGTGGCTTGCGCCCTTTGGCGTTCCGGTGGTCCCCGAGGTCAGCAGGATCGTCCGACTCTTCCGGGCGGCGCGTCTCGGCGTCTCGCCGTCGTGGGCGGTGATCATCTGCTCGACGGTCAACGGATGTTCCGGGGTGTCCGTCCACGCGACGATGCGGGTGGTCTCGGGGCGCTCGGCCAGCGCCCGGTCCACCGTCTCGGTGAACTCCTCGTCGTAGACGACCGCCACCGTCTTGCCGTCGCCCTCGCGCTGCAGCACCTCGGCCAGGGCGGGTCCGGCGAAAGAGGTGTTCAGCAGCAGCACGTCGGCGCCGATCCGGTTGGCGGCGATCAGCGCGTCGACGAATCCGCGGTGGTTGCGGGCCATCAGTCCGAGGACCTCGGGTTGGCCATCGGGTAGCGCCTGCAGACCGGTGGCCAGCGCGTCGGCGCGGGTGTCGATCTGCCGCCAGGTCAGGGTGCCGAGTTCGTCGACCAGGCCGGCCCGGTCACCACAGCGTTGGGCGGCACCGGCGAATCCCGAGGTGATGGCCATGTTCTCGCGCTGCATCGCCGCGCCGATACGCAGGTACTTGTCGGGGCGCATCGGTGCGATGATGCCGGCGCGCACCATCGTCGACAGCAGACCCAGTGGTTTGGTCAGCGGATCGGTGAGTGCCATGTGCTCAGCCCAGCACCGGGATGCGGCGCTCCTTGGCCAACTCGTCGAGGGCGCGCTGCATCACCCGCCGGACATGGGCGTCGACCTCGTCGATGTCGGGGTTCTCGCCGAACTCCTCGGTGATGTGGATCGGCGGCAGTGCCTTCATGGTGATCTTGGCCGGCAGCGGCACGTTGACCGGCAGGACCACGGACAGGCCGAACGGGAACCCGAACGACACCGGCACGATCTTGGCGCGGAACAGCCGGGCGATCGGGCCCAGCGCTTTGGCCACGTCGGTGCCCCGGGTCAGGAACAGCTGGCTTTCCTGGCCGCCGATCCCGACCGTCGGCACGATCGGGACTCCCGCGTTGAGCGCGGCCTTGACGTAACCGGTGCGCCCGTCGAAGTCGATCTTGTTCGCGCTCAACGACGGCCGGTAGACGTCGTAGTCGCCGCCCGGGAACACGACGACGACGCCGCCGGACCGCAACGCCTCGTCGGCGTTCTTGTGGTTCGCGGGGATGAAACCGGCCTTCTTGAAGAACGCCCCGGTGGGTCCGACCATCAGCATGTCGTGGCTGAGCGTGTACACCGGCCGGTCGAAGCCGAACTCCTCGTAGAAGCCGCTGGCGAACACCGGGACGTCCATCGGGAACAGGCCGCCGGAGTGGTTGGCCACCACCAGGGCGCCGCCTGCCGGGAACGTGTCGAGGCCGCGCACCTCCGCGCGGTGCCAGCCTTTGAGGAACGGTTTGAGCAGGCCCATGACCCGCTCGGTGAGCACCGGATCCCACTTCGTGATCTCGGACGGGTCGATATCGGTCGAGCTCACGACGGCCCCCTGCACAACTGACGTAGCGGATTGGAACGTGTTCTAGTTTTTCGAGTGTACCCAGTGCTCTGGGACCGAACGATCCAGCACGGTCGGCAACTCCGTCAAGCTTGACCTGAAGTGGGGTTGAGGTCAGACGATTGCTGCATGGCCACTGACCTGACCGCCTACTTCGCCCGCATCGGCCACGCCGGCGGAGTTGAGCCCACCTTGGAGACCCTGCGTGAGGTGATGGCCGCGCACAACAGGTCCATCCCGTTCGAGAACCTCGACCCGCTGTTGGGCGTGCCGGTCGCCGATCTGTCCGCAGACGCCCTCACCGACAAGTTGGTGCACCGGCGACGCGGCGGTTACTGCTACGAGCACAACGGGCTGCTGGGCTACGTCCTGGAGGAGTTGGGCTACGACGTGCTCCGCCTGGCGGGGCGCGTGGTCTGGATGCACGCCGACGACACGCTTCCCGCGCAGACCCACCAGGTGCTGTCGGTCCGCCTGCCCGACGGGGACGGTCCCTACCTCGTCGACGTCGGTTTCGGCGGCCAGACGCTGACGTCCCCGATCCGACTCGAGGCGGGTCCGGTGCAACAGACCCGTCACGAGCCGTACCGGTTGCTCGAGCACGCCGAGGGCTTCGAACTCCAGGCCGAGGTCCGCGGCGCATGGCAGCCGCTCTACCTGCTCAGCCCGCACCCCCGGCCGCGCATCGACCTCGAGGTGGGGAGTTGGTACGTGTCCACCCACCCCGCGTCGGGGTTTGTCGTCGGCTTGTCGACAGCCCTGGTGACCGACGACGCGCGGTGGAACCTGCGGGGGCGCCACCTCGCCGTGCACCGTGCCGCCGGGACGGAGAAGACCCGGTTGGACACCGCCGCGGAGGTGCTCGACGTTCTTGCCGGCCGGTTCGGCATCGACCTGTCGGACCTCGGTGATCCCGCCGATGTCGAGGCCCGGGTGAGCGAGGTCCTCGACACCTGAGCCAGCATCGGCAGCACAGCAGGAAAAGTCATGTCCCTCGCGGGATCGGCCGACGATACTCGGACACCGTGACCGATCCACCCCGCCGCGACCGGCTCCGTGAGTTGCTCGACGCGGTCACCGACGCCTCCAACAGCGATGTGAGCGACATGGCACGCAGTAGCCATGCCTCCGAGTTCCACTTCTCGCGTGAGGTCCGCAGGCTGACCGGAGAGTCCCCGGCGGCGCTGCGCCGCCGCGTCATGCTGGAGCGGGCAGCCTGGCGCCTGCAGAGAGGCGAGCCGGTGTCCGCGGTCGCGGCCGAGGAGGGCTGGTCGTCGGCGGAGGTGTTCTCCCGGGCGTTCCGCCGCACCTACGGGCTGCCGCCCTCACAGGCCGGCGACGTGCACTTTCGGTTACCCGCGCCCAATGGCCTGCATTTTCATCCTCCGCAGTCGTTGTGGCTGGACAGCACACCGGATGAGGCGGACGCCGCTGGTGCGCCGGATGTCTCGCTGCTGATGGTGGCCCACGATCTCGACGACACCACCCATCTGCTCATGCAGGCGGCGCAGCTGACCCCGCAGCAGTGGGTTGCCGAAGTGGCACCACGGCAGACGGTCCTGGAATGGGATGGGCCCGAACCCAGTGTCGGGGCCGTGCTGGGCGCCCTGGTGTGGACCAAGGAGGTCTGGCTGGCGACGATCGCGGGTGACGACTTCCCGGGGCGCACGGCGACCCAGCCGGACCTCGTCACCGCCGACGCGCTCGCCGGTCACCACGACGAGATCGCCAAGCGTTGGCGGGCAATGGTTTCCGAGCACACAGCGGCCGGGCGGCTCGGCGACACCGTGATCGATGCGCTGTGCGACCCGCCGGAGTCCTTCCAGCTGTACGGAATCGTCGCGCACGTACTCACCTATTCGGCACACCGCCGAGAACTGGCGCGCGGCATGCTCGCCGGCCACGGCGTGCCCACCCGCCGCGGCGACCCATTGGACTGGATGAGAGGAAACTGACATGGCATGCGTCTACTACACCGCGTCCAGCCTGGACGGCTACATCGTCGACGAGAACGCGAGCCTGGACTGGCTCACCTCCCGTGACATCGATTCCGGCGGGCCGTTCGCCATCGAGCCGTTCCTGGAAACCATTGGCGCACTGGTGATGGGGGCCGACACCTACGAGTGGATCGTGGCCAACCATCCGGGTGAGTGGATGTATCCGCAGCCGTCCTGGGTGGTGACGCACCGGGCCGGGATCGTCGCCGACGGGCACCCGGTGCGCACGTTCGACGGTGATGTTCGCGGCCTCCACCCGACGCTGGTCTCCGCCGCGGACGGCAAGGACATCTGGGTGGTCGGGGGCGGTAACCTCGCCGGTCAGTTCGCCGCGGCCGGACTGATCGACGACATGATCGTGTCCTTCGCTCCGTGCACCCTGGGTGCCGGATCACCCGTGCTTCCGATGCGGTCGGAGTGGACGCTGGTCGAGTCCGCGCGCAACGCCGACTTCGTCTGTGCCCGCTGGCATCGGGCCTGACGGGCGCCGTCCTGTCGTAGGCTGTCAGCAAACTCGCCACAGCGGTGACACCTCGAGCGGGACGGAAGGCGCAGCATGGGCCACTACAAGAGCAATGTCCGCGACCTCGAGTTCAACCTGTTCGAGATGCTCGCTCTGGAGAAAGTGCTGGCGGCGGGCACGTTCGGCGACCTCGACTGCGAGTCGGTGCGCCAGATGCTCGGCGAGGCCTCGAAACTGGCCGAGGGGCCGCTGGCGGAAGCCTTCGCCGAGACCGACCGCAAGCCGCCGACATTCGACCCGGCCACCCACGTCGTCAGCATCCCCGAGCCGTTCAAGAAGGTGTACCGGGCCTGGCACGACGGGGACTGGTTCCGCGTCGGGATGGCCGAGGACATCGGCGGGGTGCCCGCGCCGTCAATGGTGGAGTGGGCGATCAACGAGTTCGTCCTCGGTGCTCAGCCCGCGGTGTTCCTGTACTCGGCCGGTCCGAAGATGGCCGACATCATCAACGCCATCGGCAATGAGCAGCAGCGGCATTGGGCGTCGTTGATGATCGAGCGCACCTGGGGCGCGACGATGGTGCTCACCGAACCCGACGCCGGATCCGATGTGGGCGCGGGCCGCACCAAGGCGATACCGCAGCCTGACGGCACCTGGCACCTCGACGGGGTGAAGCGGTTCATCACCAACGGTGACACCGACGACATGTTCGAGAACATCGTGCACGTGGTGCTGGCGCGGCCGGAGGGTGCGGGTCCGGGAACCAAGGGCCTCAGCCTGTTCCTGGTACCGAAGTACCACTTCGATCCGGAGACCGGTGCACCCGGCGAGCGCAACGGCGTCTTCGTCACCGGCCTCGAGCACAAGATGGGGTTGAAGGCCTCCGCCACGTGCGAACTCACGTTCGGTCAGCATGGCACCCCGGCGGTCGGGTGGCTCGTCGACGACACCCACAACGGCATCGCCCAGATGTTCAAGGTGATCGAGTACGCGCGAATGATGGTGGGGACCAAGGCGATTCGCCACGCTGTCGACTGGATACCTCAACGCGCTGGACTATGCGAAGACCCGGGTCCAGGGTGCGGACATGACGCAGATGACCGACAAGGCCGCGCCCCGTGTCTCGATCATCCACCACCCGGACGTGCGCCGGGCGCTGCTCACACAGAAGGCCTACGCCGAGGGTCTGCGCGCGCTGTATCTCTACACCGCGGCGCACCAGGACCCGGTCGCGGCCGACATCGTCTCCGGTGCGGACGCCGCGATGGCCGGCCGGGTCAACGACCTGCTGCTGCCGATCGTCAAGGGCGTCGGTTCGGAGCGCGCCTACCAGTGCCTGACCGAGTCGCTGCAGACCCTCGGCGGCTCGGGGTTCCTGCAGGACTACCCGATCGAGCAGTACATCCGCGACGCCAAGATCGACTCGCTCTACGAAGGCACCACCGCGATCCAGGCCCAGGATTTCTTCTTCCGCAAGATCGCCCGGGACCAGGGCGGTGCGCTGATGCACGTCGTGACCCAGATACGTCAGTTCCTCGACAACGGTGCGGCCCGTTCGGAATTGGCCGAAGCGCGCACTCTGTTGGCGACTGCCGTCGCCGATGTGCAGCAGATGGTCGCAGCGATGACCAAGTTCCTGGTCGACTCGCAGTCCAATCCCCGCGAGTTGTACCGGCTCGGCCTGGAATCCGTGCCGTTCCTGCTGGCGGTCGGTGATCTGCTCCTCGGCTGGCTGCTGCTGCAGCAGGCCGAGGTGGCGCTGGCGGCCCTGGACGGCGACATCAGCGACCGTGACGCCCACTTCTACCGCGGGAAGGTGGCGACGGCGACGTTCTTCGCCAAGAACGTCCTGCCCAGGCTGACGGCGCAGAGCACGATCCTGCAGGCTGTCGACCTCACTGCCATGGAGATGTCCGAAGACGCGTTCTGAATGGCCACCTGCACAGGCCGACGCCCACACCGGGGGCACAGTGTGGGCGTCGGGTCGGGGCAAGCTAGTCCCAGGTGTCGTCCCAGCTGTCCTCCCACGAGTTGTCCCAGGTGTCGTCCCACGAGTCGTCCATCGCGGTGACGAACTCGTCGGTGCTGTCGAGGACCCAATCAAACGTCGGTGCTTCGATGCCGCTGTGCACCGCGGGGGGTGAGGCCGGGGTCGCGGCTCCGGCGGCGCCGGCACCGACCAGACCGAGCCCGGTCATCGCGGCTCCGACGGTGACGACCTTCCAAACGGGCGGACGGGTCATGATGTTTCCTTCCTTGGTTGACGTACGTGGCGAAGGGTCTTCGGTGACCCACGTTCAGCATCGCGAGTCCAGATGAGTCCACCGGGAGTGGCGAATGAGTGATCTCTCATCCGGTCAGCCATCGACGGGCCTGCGTCAGGCGGGCGGCGGTCTGCGTCGGCCAGTGGGGATGCTGGACGCGGAACGGTCCGGTCGCCAGGCCGAGCAACACGGCCGAGACCCGCGCGCGTAGCCGGGAGGCATCGGTGCGGCGCTCCGCGTGCTGTTGAATGGCGGCGCAATACTGTTGTGCCGAAACATTTCTCGAGACAGCCAGGTGGCCGATCAGGGTGGCCCACTCGTCGTCGCGCTGACCTGCGCCTGCCGTATCGACATCGAGCAGGCCGGTGACGGTGCCGCCGGCGGCGAGCAGTTGTCCCTCGTGGAAGTCGCCGTGGACCGCGACCGGCTGGCTGTCCCCGGCGTCCACATTCTGCAGGTCCTGTGCCAGAGAATATGCTGCGCAGCGCAATTCGCCGTTGCCGATGTGAGCGATCATGGCCGCGAAGTCTGAGGTCTGCGCCAGCGGTGAAACCCTCTGGGGCAGAGCGGCAACCGCGGGGGATAAGCCGTCGAGTAGGTTCTCCAGCGCCTCCGCCGAAGGTGGTTCCGCACCCGCGGCGATCAGCGTGCGGACCGGGCTGCCCGGAGCCACCGGCAAGATCACCGCACCGTTCGAGGTGTGGCCGAGCACCGGCATCACGGGTGTCTGCGGACTCATCAGACGGTGGCGTTCGAGCAGACCGTCGAGCGCGGCGGGGCGCACCACCTTGACGAACCAGCGCTGCCCACCCGGGGAAGACACCTCGACCACCGCGCGCCGGCCGGGCCGGTAGGCGCGGAGCGCAACGGTCACCGATGTCGCCGTCGTCAGACCGTGTCGACGCAGTTCCGCGCAGACCCGCCG
>NZ_JBAUJR010000500.1:0-10583 GCF_049683935.1 Mycobacterium sp.
GTGGCGATCCGGCCCATTCCGCGGCTCAGGTGTGCCGCCAGGCCCACGGCGGGCGCGATCCGATTTTCGAGGACGGGCACCGCTGGCCTCCCTAGGCTGGACCTGTAGCCCCATCAGGCTTACAAGAGTGCGGCCCGTTGTAAAGGCCGCGGATAAGGAAGCTACATGGCGGGACCGTTGGAGGGCGTCACAGTCGTCGAACTCGGGGTGTGGGTGGCGGGTCCCGCCGCCGGCGGCATCCTCGCGGACTGGGGTGCCGATGTGGTCAAGATCGAACCTCCCGACGGGGATCCCGCACGGATGTTCGGCCGGATGCTGGGCATCAGCCCGCAGGACCGCCACCACGTGAGCCCGCCGTTCGAGATGGACAACCGCGGCAAACGCAGCGTCGTGCTCGACCTGTCGACCGACGACGGGCAGGCCCGGGCGCGGGAATTGATCAGTGGCGCAGACGTTTTCCTGACCAATATCCGGGTGGGGGCGCTGCGGCGCATCGGTCTGGACTTCGAGGCGGTGGCCACCGGCAACCCGCGGCTGATCTACGGGTTGATCACCGGATACGGGACCGCAGGGCCGGATGCGGACCGGGCCGCCTACGACGTCGCAGCGTTCTGGGCGCGCGCGGGCCTGGCACACCTGCTGACCCGGCCGGGCGACTCGCCGCCGTTCCAGCGCGGCGGAATGGGTGACCACATGGCCGGCATGACTCTGGCCGGCGCAGTGTGTGCGGCACTCGTCGCGCGGGGGCGTACCGGGGTGGGGCAGTTGGTGTCGACATCTCTGTACCGACAGGGCGCATACACGGTGAGCTTCGACCTGAACACGTTTCTGCTCACCGGCCACTCGATCTCCATCGGCCGGCGTGAGTCGATGGGTAATCCCTGCATGAACAACTACACCGCCGGGGACGGCCGCAGGTTCTGGCTGGTCGGCCTGCAGGGGGATCGTCACTGGCCCGCGTTGTGCGCTGCCGTGCAGCGTCTCGGCTGGATGGCCGACGAGCGATTCGCGACCGCTCGTGCGCGTGCCGCCAACGCGGTGGAGCTGATCGGCGAACTCGACACGATCTTCGCCACCAGGCCACTGGACCGGTGGGCCGAAGCCTTTGCCGCTCAGCCGGATCTGTTCTGGTCGCCCATCAATTCGATGGAGGACGTGGCAGCCGACGAGCAGTTCCACGCCGCCGGCGGGGTGGTGTACGTGCCCGACGCCGAGTCCAGCGTGCCGATGGTGGCCTCACCCGCTGATTTCTCCGGCACGCCGTGGGAGGTTCGTTCCTGTGCGCCTGAACTCGGTGAGCACACCGAGGTTGTGCTCGCCGAACTGGCTCAGCGGTCGTCGATCTCGCCGTCCCACAACGGCGCCGGTGCGTGATGTCTCACCCGGGCGGCGTGGCGCAGTTGGGCCAGGAAGTCATCGCTGTCGTCGCTGCGCACCAGATACTGTGAGATGGCCACTCGAACTGCGGTCGCGGCCGACAGGGCGGCATCGGGTCCCGTGCACAGCCTCTCCAGGCGGTCCCGCATCAACGGCAGCACCCGCGCCATTCGTCTGATGACCTGATCGGGCTCGACGTCGACCATTCGCAGGCCCGGATAGGACAGCTGCTGCTCGACGATGACCTGCAGTGCGGCATCAAGCTTTTCGCAGTCGGGCAGGGTGGCGGTGGCCCGGGCGATGGCGCGCTCGTAGAAGCGCCTCTCCCAGACGACGAAGGCGTCGAGCAGTTCCCGTTTGTCGGTGAAATAGCGGTACAGCGTCGGCCGGGAGACCCCGGCCTGCTGCGCCACCTCGGACAACGACAGCTTCGTCGCACCGTTGCGGCCCAGCACTTCTGCGGTAGCCGCCAGAATTCGTTCGCGGGTCGAGGTGTCCGGCCCGGGCGGTTGCATGGTGACAGCTTTACAAAATATTGTCCGAGTGTCACGCTAATCGTGTGACTGCTCGGACTTCCCGCCCGCCTCTGGGTTTCGGGCGGCGACGGTGCCCACATCCGGTGACAAGTCCTCGGGAGCGGCCATGAAGGTCGGGGTCGATCTCGCCAAGTGCACCGGGCACGGCATCTGTGAATCCATCGCCGACGAGGTGTTCGAGGTGCAGGACGACGGCATCGTGGTGATCCATGACGCGGAGCGGCCCGAATCCGACCGCGACCGGATGCAGCGAGCCGTCACCCAGTGCCCGGCGGCGGCGTTGACGCTCAGCGACTGAGCGTGCCTGCCGCGGAATAGCATTCCCGGCTGCTCGGAATGGCTCGAGCGCAGCCCGGAATGCTATTCCGCGGGGCGCGCTTACTGGCGGGGGCGGACCAGAACCGACTGCTGGATCGCGCCGACGGGCCCCTGCTCGTCGAACAGCGTCCCGATCGTCGTCCCGATCCCGTCGGGTCCGTAGTTGGTTTCGGCGCGGATGCCGATCCACTCACCGCCGGGCACCCGGTGGACGTGGACCACCAGATCGGTGTTCAGGAACGTCCATCGACGGATGTCGAGCTTGGTGCCGATCCCGTTCGCATCGTCGGCCACGGCGAACAACCGCTCCAACGGTGTCATCGACTCGCCCTTGACCAGATCGACGACCGGCTTGATCCACGACTCGCCGGGGCCTTCGCCCATCGGAGTCGTGAGCCAGCGCCAATCCAGGCTGTGCACGTAGTTGCGGTCCCAGTCCTTCGTCATGTCCCGGCTGACCGCATCGCTCACCGGGCGCAACGGCGGAGCCGGGGCGTGCACGACCGCCGTCGTGTCGAGAGTCTGCAGCCGCCACCCGCTGGCACGCGCCACCGGTCGCGGCTCGCCGTCGGGGCCCACCGCCAGCATCTCGGCGCTGACAAGTTCGATCTGGCGGCCCGACCGCTCCCGCGTCGCGCGCACCCACAGGTCGCCCTCGGCGGGTACCGGCCCCAGCAGGTCGATCAGCACCCGGCTCAGCCGGGTGTCCGGGCGGGCCTCGCACCGTTGCAATCCACGCACCAGCAGCGCCGACACCGGGGCGGCGTGCTGGATGGCGGCAGACCAGGTGCTGCGGACGAAGTCCGTCGCTGCGAATCGTTGCCCCAGAGGGTCGCCGTCGATCAACTCGTAGTAGGAATCCGACATCTCGACCTCTCAGCGCTGCCCGGCGACCGGGACGTCGACGACGGTGGCGTCCAATCGGGACAGTCGTGTCCCGATCAGACGTTCAGGGTAGGCATCGGTGGAGGTCACGAGGAACAGCAGATTTCCTTCCGGGCCGCCCAGCGCGCAGGCGATGGCCATCCGGTCGCCGACGTCGATCCGGTCGGTCACGGTACCCACGCCGCCGTCGTGCACGATCCGCTCGAACCGGTGCGCCAGTGTCATCGCCGCCCACACCCCGCCGCCGTCGTCGAGGCAGATCCCGTCCGGTGGGCCGCTGAGTCTGTCGGCGAAAACCCTTCTCTCGCTTAGGGAACCATCGGTCCCGACGGTGAACGCAGTCAATCTCCGGCCGGTGGACTCGGCCACGATCAGTGTCCGGCCGTCCGGGGTCAGCACCATGCCGTTGGGAAAATCGAGATCGCCGGCGACCACGATGGCGCGCCGGTCGACGCCGCGGTCCGGATCGATGCGCACGATCACCCCACCCGACCGTGCCTGCGAACCGACGTAGGCGCAGCCGTGCCGGTCGACCACCATATCGCCCAGAGGAGCGGACGTCAGCCCGGACAGATCGGCCACCAGGCTGACCGTCTCCCCGTCGTAGCCGAGCACCTGCCTGCGCTCGGTGGACACGATCAGCAGGGTCCCGTCGGGTCGAAATCCCAGCCCTGACGGCGCATGTCCGGTCAATGGCAGCGTGCTCATCTCACCGCTGAGCGTCACGGTGTGTACCGCCTCACCGAGCATGTCGGAGAACCACACCAGCCCTTCGAACCAACGCGGCCCCTCGCCGAAGCAGAAGCCTTCGGCCAGCGAGGTGAGCGTCATCATGCGGGGACCTCGACGAGCATCGGGACGGAGCACCAAGTGACTTTACAAAACACGCGACAAGTGTCACGCTCGCTGGGTGTCACTGTCAACCACCTGCAGCGTCGGTGTCTCCGTCGGTGACCGGACCCGGCAATCGTGAACATGAAGAAGTACCACAGCCACACCCTGCTCTACCTGCACGAGACGATCGACCTCGGATCGGTGCGCGGCGAGCAGTTCCTCTCCGAGTTCAGTGGCGTTTACGAGCCGATGATGAGTGAACTGGGCGCCAGGCTGTTCGCGATGTGGGAGACGACCCCCTTCAACGGGCACTGGCCTCAGGTCACCGTCATCTGGGAGATCGACGCATTCGCCGACTACGCACGCATCGGGCGCGCCCAAGCACCCGGTGGCAGCCACCGCGACCACGCCGTGCAGTGGGCGATGTTCCTGCGCGACAACGGGGCTCGCGGAGAAGGCCGGATCATGTATGCCGGTCGCAGCAACAGGACACTGGCCCAGCTGCGAGACGCGGACTTCAAGGCCGAGGTGGTGATCCAGGAGGTCATGCAGACCAAGCCCGGCCGCCAGGACGACTACATCCGTGAACTCGAACGCCTGTACGTGCCCTGGTCGGAATCCACCGGCAAGCGCTGGCTCGGCTCGTTCATCACGACCTTCCGATTCAACGAGGTGATCCACTACTGGGCCCTCGAAGGCGGTTGGGACTGCTTCGAGAACCACTACCCGTCGTGGAAGGGCAGCCCGCCCGCGGAGATCGTCACCTGGATGAGTGTTGCGCCCGCACTGCGCGACGGGTGGGAAGACTCGATCCTCGCCGCGCTGCCGCCGTCCCCGCTACAGTGAGCGCGGATATGGCTGCGACACAGCATTTCCTCTACGACCCCTTTGATCCGGCCGTGATGGCCGACCCGCTGCCCTTCTACCGCGTGCTGCGTGATCAACACCCGGTGTACTACGTCGAGCAGTGGGACATGTACGCATTGTCACGATTCTCCGACATCTGGAACGTGTTGGAGATCAACGACGGAACGTTCGTCGCCTCAGAAGGAACGCTTCCCTCGGCGGCCGTGCTGGCCGAGCACAATGACGGGCCGGTTCCCGATCCGCCGATCCATCCGCTGCCGTTCCATGCGAACTTCGACGCGCCGATGTACGACGACGTGCGCCGCTGCACCGCTGCGCCGTTCCGTCCCAGGAACGTCTCGAAGCTGGCCGCGCGGATCCGTACCCTGGCCAACGAACGTCTCGACGAACTACTGCCGCGCGGCCGGTTCGACCTGACCCAGGACTACGGCGGAATGGTGGCGGCGTCGATCGTCTGCGAACTCGTCGGGTTGCCCACCGATCTCGCTGCCGATGTGCTCGCCACCGTCAACGCGGGCAGCCTCGCACAACCGGGCAGCGGTGTCGAGGTCGCCAATGCCCGACCGGGCTATCTGGAGTACCTGGTGCCGGTGGTGCAGCGCAGGAGATCGGACTCTGGCGATGAGGTGCCGATCGTCGACAACCTGCTGGCCTACCGCCTTCCCGACGGGTCGGCGCTCAGCGATGTGGAGACCGCGGTGCAATTGCTCGGCGTCTTCATCGGCGGCACCGAAACCGTCCCGAAGATCGTCGCGCACGGGCTCTGGGAATTGTGCACTCGGCCCGGCCAACTCGCCGAGGTCCGCGCGGACCTGGACACCAACGTGACCGTCGCGCGCGAAGAGATGATCCGCTTCTGCGCACCCGCGCAGTGGTTCGCCCGGACGCTGCGCAGGCCATTTTCTCTGCACGACACCACGATCGAACCGGGACAGCGCATCATCTCCCTGCTCGCGTCCGCCAACCGGGACGAGCGGGAGTACCCCGACCCGGACGAATTCGTCTGGAACCGCCCGATCGAGCGCCTGCTCGCTTTCGGCCGCGGCCAGCATTTCTGCCTGGGAAGCCACCTCGCACGCCTGGAGATCACGATCATGGTGACCGAATGGCTCAACCGGGTGGCCGAATTCCGGGTCGACACCGAGGCGGCGCTGCGGCCGCCGTCGAGCTTCCAATGGGGATGGAACACGATCCCGGTGGAGGTGTGAGGTGTGGTCCCACCGGCTGATCGCGCCGTTCACGTTCGAGAAGACCGAAGTGCCACAGTGCTCACCGGCAGCATTGGACGACGGACAGGTGCTGTTGCGGTTTCTCGCCGCGGGAGTCTGCGGTAGCGATCTGCCAGGATTCCGGGGATCCAAAGGGCGATTGCCCGGCGACACCGGCGCCTGCGCCGCCGAGAAGGACGGCTTCCCGATCCACGAGATCGTCGGCGAAGTCATGGCCAGCCGTCATCCCGCACATCGGCAGGGAGACCGCGTCGTCGGCTGGGCATCGGGCTTCGACGGGCTGATGGAGCAGGTTGTCGCCGACGGTGACGGCCTGGCGTCCTACGATCCGTCGCTGAGTCCCGCGCACGCCGCCGCGCTGCAGCCGTTGGCGTGTGTGCTCTACGCCGTGGAGCAACTGCCCGAACTCGCGGGCCGCCGCGTCGCGGTGCTCGGGCAGGGATCGATCGGTCTGCTGTTCTCCTATGTCGTCAAGGCCGCCGGCGCCGCCCATGTCACCGGGGTCGACCCGGTTGACCGCGCCGACGCCGGCGCCGCATTCGGGGTGGACCGTGTGGTGCGCGCGACCAGTGATCGCTGGGTGAGTGGACTGGGTGCGGATGACAGGCCCGACATCGTGATCGAGGCAGTGGGTCACCAGGTCGCGACGCTGTCGCACGCGGTGGAGGCATGTGCGCCCGGCGGCACCGTCTTCTATTTCGGGGTGCCCGATGATGACTGCTATCCGATCAGCATGCGCACGATGCTGCGCAACAATCTCACCCTGAAAGCCGGTGTGACGCTGGATCGTCGGCGGGTCCTCGAGCGGGCCGACGAGTTCGCGAGGACGCACCCGGGTCTGCTCGACCGCTACGTGACCCACACCTTCGTCGCCGATGAGGTGCAAGCGGCATTCGAGTTGGCGTGCCGGCCGGTTCCCGGTCGCATCAAGATCGCGATCGTGTCCTGAGAGGCGACTGACGGTGAGCAGACTGCAGGACCTCCTCGCCACCACGGCGCAGGTGTGGGGAGGCTGGGTGGTGGGACCGACGGTTCTCGGGCCCGAGGAGTTCGCCCAGGCCGGCTACGACTACGTCGGGTTCGACGTCCAGCACGGGTATCTCACCGACGCTGACGTCGCTCTGATGCTGCGCAGGCTCGAACACCTCCCGATCGCCACGCTGGTACGCCTGCCCGGCGCCGACGCCGCTCCGATCGGCAGGGTGCTCGACGCGGGCGCCGACGGTGTCGTCATCGCCATGGTCGAATCCGCCGCGCAGGCAGCCGCTGCGGTCGCGGCGACCCGATACACCCCGCGGGGTGTGCGTAGCTTCGGGCCGCTGCGAGCGAGCATGGGGACCGACCTCGCCGCACTCGAAGCGCGGGCATCGGTGTTCGTGATGGTCGAGACGGCGCGGGCGGTCGGCGCGATCGACAAGATCTGCGCCGTCGAGGGGGTGACCGGCGTCTACGTCGGCCCTGCGGACCTGGCCATCTCCATGGGGCATGGGCCTGCAGACGCCTGGACACACCAGGAAGTCGGCGACGCGATGGCGCACATCCATCACACCGCCACCGCGGCGGGGCTGATCAGCGGGGTGCATGCCGGTACCGGCGGGCTCGGAAACATCGCAGTGCAGAGAGGATTTCGGATGATCACGCTGGCATCGGAGTCACAGGCGTTGCGCCGCGGGGCGGCCGCACACCTGGCCGAGGCACTCGGGACATCAGACAGACGCGAGCCAGCCGAGAACCGGCCGGGGGCCTACTGATGGCCGGCGACCGGGTGGCACTGGTGACGGGTGCGGCCCGCGGTCAGGGCGCGGCCATCGCGGCCCGTCTGATCGAGGACGGCTTCCGTGTCGCGGCGTGCGACCTGCTCGCGGAGGAGTTGGCAGACACGGTAGCGGCGCTGGGTGCCGATCGGGTGACCGCCGTGGCACTGGATGTGACCTCGGCCGACCAATGGGCAGCGGCGGTCCGAGCCGCCGTCGACCGATTCGGTGGGCTCACGACCCTGGTCAACAATGCCGGCGTGCTGCATCGTGCTGCACTGTCCGACGAGACGGCGGCGGGGTTCGAGGAATGCTGGCGGGTCAACTGCCTCGGGCCGTTCCTCGGAATCCAGGCTGTGCTACCGCATCTGCGACAGGCCGAGAGCGCAGCGATCGTGAACACCTGCAGCACCGGGGCGATCCGGCCGTTCCCCAACCACGGTGCCTACGGGTCGTCGAAGTGGGCTCTTCGGGGGCTCACTCAGGTCGCCGCGGCCGAACTCGCGTCCGCGGGTATCAGGGTCAATTCCGTGTTCCCCGGTGCGGTCGCGACGCCGATGCTCGA
Source organism: Mycobacterium sp. (assembly GCF_049683935.1). Lineage (GTDB taxonomy): Bacteria > Actinomycetota > Actinomycetes > Mycobacteriales > Mycobacteriaceae > Mycobacterium. Next base: position 8,366 of record NZ_JBAUJR010000500.1, read on the forward strand.
CGAGGCCACGCAGTCGCGCCTGTCTGCAAACGCGATGATGGGCCGCATCGGCAAGCCAGTCGAGATCGCGGACGCAGTGGCGTTCCTGGTTTCCGAACACGCCTCGTTCATCACCGGATCGGAGCTCGTCATCGACGGTGGGCAATCTCTGCAGATCGGATGAAAAACCCATGACCAAGACGCTCTCCGTGGGAATCATCGGTGCCGGCCCCGGCGGCATGGCCCTGGCAATCTTGCTGCGCAAAGCAGGTTTCAACGACTTCACCGTCTTCGATCGCGAGGACGGCGTCGGTGGCACCTGGCGGATCAACACCTACCCGGGTCTGGCCTGCGATGTGAAGTCACACCTGTACTCCTACTCGTTCGATCTCAACCCGCACTGGTCGAGGCTGTGGTCCGGGCAGCAGGAGATCCTCGAGTACTTCGAACGTTGCGCACGGCGTCACCGGCTCGACTCGAACCTGGTGCTGAACACCGAGGTCGTCTCGGCCAGATGGGAATCGGCAACCAGGACATGGCGGTTGGTCACCGCCGGCGGCGACGAGTACGAATTCGACATCGTGGTGTCGGCGGTCGGGCTGTTCACCCAGCCGGTGATGCCCGACCTATCCGAAGAGCAGCCGTTCACCGGAACGGTCATGCACACGGCACGCTGGGATCATTCGGTGGACCTGACCGACGCGAGAGTGGCGATTCTCGGGACGGGTTCGACTGCGGCACAACTGGTTCCCGAGGTCGCGAGGCGGGCCGCAAAGGTGTACTCCGTCCAGAGGTCACCCACGTGGGTGCTCCCCAAACCGGATCGGGCCTACACCGCGCGCGAGAAGTGGCTCTTCGCACACATTCCGCTGGCCAAGAAGATCTATCGCGCCAGGCTGTGGATTCGCAGCGAGTCGAACATCTCCGTCATCGAAGACGGCAGTGACAAGACCCAGGAGTTCAAGGGTGTCGCGCTGAGCGCGTTGGAAGCCGCCATCACCGACGAGGATCTGCTTCGCAGGCTCACCCCTGAGCACCCGTTCGGTTGCAAGCGCCTGGTTTTTGCCACCGACTATCTGAAAGCGCTGAACCAGTCGCACGTCGAGGTGGTGTCCAGCCCGGCGCGCGCACTGCGGGCCCGGTCGCTGGTGACCGCGGACGGCACCGAGCTCGACGTCGACATCGTGTTGTGCGCGACGGGTTACGCTGCGGCGGATTACCTGGGGCAGATCGACGTGCGCGGGGTCGACGCCGCGGCGCTGAGCGACACCTGGCGCGACGGCGCCTTCGCCTACCTGGGGATGTCCGTACCGGGATACCCCAACTTCTTCATGCTCTACGGGCCCAACACCAATGTCGGTTCCAACAGTGTCATCTTCATGCTCGAGGCGCAGGCCCGATATATCGTGCGGGCACTGAAGTACATGCGGCGCAGGGACAAAACCTATATCGAGGTCCGCTCGGAGGTGATGTCGCAGTTCATCACCCGGGTCGACGCGTGGATGCAGGGGACCGTGTGGTTGACCCGGTGCAGCAATTACTTCCGGGCCGCCAACGGCAGAGTCGTCACACAGTGGCCACGCAGCGCCCGCGACTTCTGGAGACTCACCCGGTGGTTCCGGCCCGGGGACTACGTCTTCTCCGATACCCAAGTGCATGCGCGCACGCGGTCGGACCTTCGGGTCGGCGCCCGGCACACGGAGGAGCGGCGATGACGGAACGTCCCGCGGCGCGCGACATCGCCGACCGACTCGACCCCGTGCTGCGTCCCCTCGCCATGGCCCGCACCGATCTGGCGCCGGCGGTGTTGGGGGCCGTGCGTGATTCGCTCAACCAGCGGCGGGCGGAGACGGCCGCCACGGCAGACACCGTGGGTGTCGAGATCGAACAGCGTGATGTCGCAGTCGAGGCGGGCAGGGTCGTCACCGTGCGGATCTACCGCGGCGGTCCGCCACCGGCCCCCGCGGTCGTCTACTGCCACGCGGGTGCGTTTGTGCTCGGGAACCTCGACACCGACCACCGCCAGTGCATCGAGCTTGCACGCCGTGGCCGGTGCACCGTGGTGTCGGTGAATTACCGGCTGGCGCCTGAGGATCCGTTCCCGGCAGCGTTGGATGACGCGATCGCCGTCCTCGCGTGGGTGGCCGACAGCGCAGCGGCCCTCGGCGTCGATGCCGATGCTCTGGCAGTGGCCGGAAGCAGCGCGGGGGCCGCCCTCGCTGCCCGGCTGGCCCAGCGC
>NZ_JBAUJR010000501.1:0-4511 GCF_049683935.1 Mycobacterium sp.
GAGCGCATCCCGCAGCGCGCGGTTGATGGCCTGCGCCACCGAGATCGGTGCCTCGTCAGCGTCGGTGACCGGTTGCTTCGCGGCGGCAGTGGTCGCGCTGACGGCCTCGGCGATGGCGTCACGCAGCGGCGTCATCACCGCGTGCGGGCTGTCCAGCTGCGCCAGGTCGACGACCTCGGTCGCCAGGGCGAGCACTTCGGCGCGTTTCGCCTCGTACTCGTCGAGCACCTGCTGCGGTGTCAGCACACCCGCGGCGACCAGCAGCCGCGATGTGCACAGCACCGGGTCGCGGGCGTAGTCGGCGGTGATCTCGTCACCCTTGCGGTAGCTCGGCTCGTAATCCGAGCCGGCATGACCCATCAGCCGGACGGTGCGCAGGTGCAGAAAAGCCGGACGACGTTGGGTGCGAACGTATTCGGCGGCCGCGGCTGCGACGGCCAACACCTCGGGCAGGTTCGTGCCGTCGGCGGTGAAGTACTTCAGGTCGGCACGGTCACCGTAGGTTCGTGCGATCCATCCTTGGGGGGTCCGCACACTGATGCCGATGCCGTTGTCCTCACAGACGAACAGCAACGGCATCGGCATGCCCTGGTAGGCGGTGTGCATAGCGGCGTTGACGGCGCCGACCGCCGTCGAATGGTTGGCCGATGCGTCCCCGAAACTGCACACCGCCAGCGCGTCGGCCGGCCAGGCGCAGTCCACTTTCAGCTTGCGGGCCCGCGCGATGGAGAAGGCGACGCCGACCGCCCGCGGCAGGTGCGAGGCGATGGTCGAGGTCTGCGGGATGACGGCGAGGTCGTGCCTGCCGAACACCTTGTGCCGACCACCGGAGATCGGCTCGTCGGTCGCGGCGACCAGGCCGAGCAGCACGTCGCGCAGTGGGTCACTGCCTTCGACCTGCCGTGCTCGGGCGAGGTAGAAGCCACCGGAGCGGTAGTGCAGCAGGGCCGGGTCGGTGGGTCGCAGCGCAGCCGCCACCGCTGCGTTGCTCTCGTGGCCCGCCGACCCGATCGTGTAGAAGCCCTTGCCCTTCGATCTGAGCCAGCGCGCAGCCAGATCGAGGTGCCTGCTGCCGAGCTGGGCATCAAAGGTGTCGAGGCAGTCCTGAGCCGAGATCCCCTGCAGAACATCGGTGTCGGCCACCCTCGGCGCCGTCAGTGACGCGACGGTCGCGGTGAAGTGTTCGTCGATCGGTTCGGCCACGGCAACTCCCCGATGTCAGCGGAACGCGGCAGTGCCGGTGAGGGCCTGCCCGATCATCAGCGTATGCATTTCGCTGGTGCCTTCGTAGGTCAACACCGATTCCAGGTTGTTGGCATGGCGCATCACCGGGTACTCGCCGGTGATGCCGCTGGCACCCAGGATGGTGCGGGCCGTGCGGGCGATCGTGATGGCTTCCCGGACGTTGTTGAGCTTGCCCAGGCTGACCTCTTCGGAACGCAACCCGTCGGTGTCCTTGGCGCGGCCGAGATGAAGGGCGAGCAGGAAAGCCTTGCCGTACTCGAGCGTCATGTCTGCGAGCTTCTGCTGGGTGAGCTGGAATCCGCCGATGGGACGGTCGAACTGCATGCGCGACTGAGCGTAGGTCAGCGCGGTCTCCAGGCAGTCCCGGGCGGCACCCACCGCGCCGAACACGATGCCGAACCTGGCCTCGTTGAGGCAGCTCAACGGGGCCCGCAGGCTGGTCGCCCCCGGCAGTCGTGCGCTGTCGGGCAGGCGGACGTCCTCCAGCACAAGCTCACTGGTCACCGATGCGCGCAGGGACATCTTCGCCTTGATGGAGCGCGCGGTGAAGCCGGTGGTGTCGGTGGGAACCGCGAAGCCGCGCACACCGTCGTCGGTGCGCGCCCACACGATCGCCACGTCGGCGACCGAACCGTTGGTGATCCACATCTTCGTGCCGTTGAGGATCCAGTCGTCTCCGGATCGGGTGGCGCGGGTGCGCATCCCGGCCGGGTTCGAGCCGAAGTCGGGTTCGGTGAGCCCGAAGCACCCGATCTTGCGCCCTGCCGCCATCTCGGGCAGCCACTGCTGCTTCTGGTCCTCGCTGCCGAAGGCGTGCAGCGCGAACATCGCCAGCGAGCCCTGGACGCTGACCAGCGAGCGGATGCCGGAATCGCCGGCTTCCAGTTCCAGGCAGGCCAGCCCGTAGGCGACCGCCGAGGTGCCCGCGCATCCGTAGCCGTCCAGGTGCATGCCGAGCAGCCCGAGTTCTCCGAGCTCGGTGGCGAGCTCGCGGACGGGCAGCTCACCCTCCTCGTACCAGGCCGCGATGTCCGGAGCGATCCGGCTCTTCACGACCGCGCGAACGGTGTCACGGATCTGGCGTTCCTCGTCGTCGAGCAGGCTGTCGATACGCAGCAGCACGTCCGGATTGGTCGGTCCGGTGTGCGGGGCGGGCTGGCGGGACATGTGTCTCCTCACATCGTCGTGGTCAGCAGCAACCGGAAGCGTGGGCTCCGACCGCCGCCGGGCGGGGGGTTTCGTGGCGCACGGCGGCGCCTCTCCAGGTGACCGAGCGGCTCGGGGGTGGTGTCTGCTCGCTGCGCGTGGTGACCAGCGGTACACCGTCGACGAGCACGGTGGCGATGCCCGGCAGATCACCGAGGGCAAACGCCTCCAGCGCATCGGTGGCGCCGGAACCCGTGATCGGGCCCAGGACAAGCAGATCCGCTGCCCTGCCCTCGGCGATCACACCGGTCTCCAGTCCGTGCGCCCGTGCGGTCTGCCCGGTGGCCGCGGCGACTGCCGAGACCGGGTCGACGCCGCACACCGATGCCAGGTAGCAGATGTTGCGCAGCATGCCGCGCGGGATCACGCCGGTGCCGCCGGGGGTGTCGGTGCCCAGGGTGAGGCGGTCGAGCCTGCCGCGCCGGCTCAGTTCGACGGCGACGACCATGGTGGCCCGGTAGTTGTTCGAACTGCACACCTCGACGTAGGTGTCGGGCAACCTGTCGATGATCTCGACGATGTCGGCGTCCGGTGGCGGGATCGGGCCGCCGGAGATGTGACCGACGATGTCGGGATCGACCGCGATCACGACGTCGGCCCCGGCCACCCGGCTCGACCCGGACCGCGACATCCCACCGGAGTGCAACTTGACGGTCATACCGCGCTCGTGCGCCCAGCGCACGTATCGCTGAGCCTCCCCGTCACCGAGGCGATTCCAGTCGTAGAAGATGAACTTGAGCTGATCGATGCCCTCACGCTGAGCCCGGTCGAAGTGCTCTTCTTCCATACCGGGCACCAGCAGCACCGTCCCGGCGTTCACCTTGACGCCGGACGGCCGCATCCGCCCTGTGGTGTGCTTCGAGGTGATCGCGATGCTGAGCACCAGTTCCGGGGTCAGCGCGTCGAAAGCCAGTCCGGGGATGTGCAATTCACCGGCGGACACCATCGAGGTCGTACCGCCGTGCAGATAGTTGCCGATCCAGCCGACCGCGTTCTGCGCCGGGGTCCACTCCCCGAAGGTCGGATGGATGTGGCCGTCGACCAAGCCCGGCATCACGGTCAATCCGCCTGCCGACAGCACCCGGTCGGGTGCCGCCGCGTCGACGCCGATTCCGGCGATGACCCCGTCCTCGACAAGGAGTGTGGTGTCGCGGACCGGCGCAACCGCGGGGTCGCCGTGGACCAGAAGGCCGATGTCCTCCACGAGCAGCGTCGTCACCTAGACCTCCTTGATTGGATATCGTATACACTATCCGAGTTGTTGGGCTCACGGAAATCGCCCCTCCCGACCCGAGAACCGATGCGGGCCATGGCCGGAACGCCGAACACCACCACCAGCACGATCGCCGCGCCTGCCAGATTCATCGCCAGCCGGACACCGCCCTCGTACCACGGGAAGAGCAGCGGATACTCGCTGATCATCAGCAGCACCGGCGGTCCGGTGACGGCCCACCACGTGTAGTTGACCGGGCGCAGCGCCATCGCAAGTGTGAACAGGACCACGGTCAGGACGGCGACGACCGCCACCGACGGGTGCGCGCCGAGCAGGACCGCGGCGATCACAGCGCCCAGCGTGTTTCCCGAGAGTCGTTGCGCAAGGCGCATTCCGGTGTCACTTGCAGTGGGCTGCACGGTGAGGATCACACTCGTGATGAGCCAGTGCCCACCGACCAGAGCGTCGGGCAGCAAGCCGGCCAGGCTCACCGCGGCGGCGACCGCGATGCCGACCCGCAGCATGTGCGGCCACCGTTTCTGCCGATCCGACACCGCGGTGTCCGCCGGCGGCGATTCGCCCCGGGTTCGGCGCAGGGCCTCGGCGCAGCCGAACCACGCCCCCCACGCGATCACCACGACCAGCGCGCCGAGCACGTAGGGCATCAGCGCTTCGGTGACACGGCCGGGGTCCAAACCCGGAGGCACTGTGGGCATGTCGACGGCGATCAACACCACCGCGAGCCCGGCGGTCGGACCCACGCGCGCGAGCGCGGCCCCGCAGACCGCTGCCGTGACCGTCGCCGCCGCAAGCGCCAACGGATGCCCGGTCGTCAGGATCGCCACGA
>NZ_JBAUJR010000502.1:0-15381 GCF_049683935.1 Mycobacterium sp.
GTCCTCGCCGTCGCCGCAGCCCGTCGCACCGCGTCGGCGACCGTTGTCACGCCGGTGCGTGGAGCCGGAATCGGGAGGTTCGCGGGCCGGATGCGCTCCCTGGGTGTCAGCGTGCTGGCGGAGGTGCGCCACCTGCTCGCCGACAAGCCGCGCTCGGTCCTGGCCCGCATCGTCATCACGTTGGCGATCGCGCTGTCGCTGGTCAGCTTCTATCACGTCACCGGGCTGACCCGCTACGACGACGCCGGCCGGCTGACCCTGTACCTGTTCGCCGCCGTGGTGGGCAGCGTGATCTGCACCAATGCGCTGTGTTTCGAGGCCGAACGGGTCCGCGTGATGCTGCAGAGCGGCGATCGGCTGTGGCGGATCCTGGTGTCGAAGAACCTGGCGATGGCCGCGTTGGTGACTCTTGCGGGTCTGCCGGTCATCGTGTTCCTGTCGATGACCGCGGACGTCAACCCGGTGGCGATGGTGGATCAGCTGGTGACCATGGTGTTCATCTGGTTGGGCGTGGGCAATGTCCTCTCGGTCGTCGCCCCGCTGCGCCACGAACCCGTCTCCGCGCGGTGGACCGACGGCACGTGGAAGCCGTATCTGCTGTCGTTCGGGGTGTCCTACGGTGTCGGACTGACAGTGAACCTGATGATCTACTGGCGCCTGTGGGCCAAGCAGAAGGCGTCCGCAGAGCTCGCCGGGGGGACCTGGGCGGCATTCGCCCTGGTTCTGGCCAGTGCGGTACTCAGCTGGTTGCTGCTCACCGTGTTCGCGGTGGCCTGCAGCCGGGACACCGGGCTACGGCGGCGGTTGTCCCGCGAGATGGTGGTCTACCGGAAGGCGTCCTGACCGCAACCGCGGTTACCCTTTACGCCGTGGCCGACGCCCCGTTCCTGTTGCTGTCGATCCGCGGCGAGGACGAGGCCGCAGACGACGAATACCGAGCGATGATGCGTTTCGCGGGGCTCGACGAGCACGGTATGCACCGCATTCGGCTGACCCGACAACCGCTGGGCGACATCGATCTGTCGCGGTGGTCGGGCATCGTCCTCGGCGGCGGGCCGTACAACGTCAGCGATGAACCTGCAACGAAGTCGCCGACCCAGCGCCGTGTCGAGGCGGAATTGGGCGACCTGCTCGCCACGGTCATCGCCCGCGATTTCCCGTTCCTCGGATGTTGTTACGGAGTAGGCACGTTGGGAACGGCGGTCGGCGCCGTGGTGGACCGGGCCCACAGCGAACCGGTCGGCGGTCTCACGGTGGAGCTCACTGCCGACGGCCACGCTGACCCGCTGTTCGCCGGCTTGCCCGACGCCTTCGACGCATTCGGCGGCCACAAGGAGGCGGCGTCATCGTTGCCGGCCGGCGTCGTCTGTCTGGCGACCTCGCCCGACTGCCCGGTCCAGGCGTTTCGAGTCGGCGCGAACGTGTACGCGACCCAATTTCACCCGGAACTCGACGTGGCCGGAGTCTGTATGCGGATCGATGTCTACAAGGATTACGGGTACTTCGCGCCGGAGACCGCTGACTCTCTCAAAGATGCTGCGCGACAACGGGTGGTCGAGCATCCGATGGTCATCCTGCGGAGGTTTGCGCAGCGGTACGCCCGGACGCGCTGAGACGGCAGGCGCAAGCGCGGTCAGGTCCCGGGGACCTCGAACTGTGCGCGTGCCACCTGCTCGATGAGCTGTGCCAGACGGGCTCGCCACCGGTTGTGCTCGGCATCCTCGTCATATCCGCGGTAGGCGGCGTCATCGGCGAAGTCCGCGACGATCACCAGGTCCCAGTTGCCTTCTCGCAGGCCGGCATCGAGTCCGATCGTGTAGCTCAGCGTTCCGGGACACGTCAGATTCTGCAGACCGTCCTGGATCTGGGCGAGTTCGCCGGCGTCGTAACCGGCTCTCAGCTTGGCGAGAACCACACTTCGGATCATCTGGGCACCGTAACAGCGCAGCTGGACGCGCCGAGGAAGAAATACTTGACTCAGTCCAAAAAAGGCCGTAGAACTTTTGAGGTGGCCTCGGATTACGCGGATGTGTTGCGCGTTGCAGAATTGCGCGTGACGCGGCCGAGGATAGCCGTTCTGCAGGCCGTGGAGAGTCATCCACACGCCGACACCGACACGATTTTCGGCGCGGTGCGGGCCGTTCTGCCCGAGGTCTCCCGTCAGGCCGTCTACGACGTGCTGGCCGCGCTGACGGCCGTCGGCCTGGTGCGCAAGATCCAGCCTTCGGGTTCGGTCGCCCGCTACGAATCCCGGGTCGGCGACAATCACCATCACCTCGTGTGTCGTTCCTGTGGCACCATCGCCGACGTCGATTGTGCTGTCGGCGAAGCTCCCTGCCTGACGCCGTCGGATCCGACAGGGGACTTGGACGGGTTCGTCGTCGACGAAGCCGAGGTCGTCTACTGGGGTCTGTGCCCGGACTGTTCGCTCACCGAAACGTCGCGATCACACCAGTGATCACAGCCCAATTCACCACTCCCGGAAGGAAATGTTGTGCCTGAGGATCGTCCTATCGAAGACAGCCCGCCGATTGGAGAGGCCCAGACCGACCAGACCGAAGGTGGCTGCCCCGCCGGATTCGGTCGTGTCACGGCTCCTGTGGAAGGTGGCGGCAACCGTGACTGGTGGCCCAATCAGCTCAACCTGAAGATCCTTCAGAAGAACCCCGACGTCATCAACCCACTCGATGGGGACTTCGACTACACCACCGCGGTGCAGTCGCTCGATGTGGACGCGGTGCGCGCCGACATCGTCGAGGTCATGCGCACCTCTCAGGACTGGTGGCCCGCGGACTTCGGGCACTACGGCCCCTTCTTCATCCGGATGTCGTGGCACGCCGCAGGCACCTATCGCGTCAAGGACGGCCGTGGTGGTGCCGGCGCCGGCATGCAGCGGTTCGCTCCGTTGAACAGCTGGCCGGACAATGCCAGCCTGGACAAGGCTCGTCGCCTGCTGTGGCCGGTCAAGAAGAAGTACGGCAAGAACCTGTCGTGGGCAGACCTGATGGTCTACGCCGGAAACGTCGCACTGGAGGACATGGGCTTCCGCACGGCCGGTTTCGCCTTCGGTCGGGAGGATCGTTGGGAGCCCGAGGAGGACGTCTACTGGGGTCCCGAGCTCGAGTGGCTGGACGACAAGCGATACACCGGCAAGCGGGATCTGGAGAATCCGCTGGCCGCCGTGCAGATGGGGCTGATCTACGTCAATCCCGAAGGCCCCAACGGTAATCCGGATCCACAGGCATCGGCCATCGACATCCGCGAGACCTTCGGCCGGATGGCGATGAACGATGTGGAGACCGCGGCTCTGATCGTCGGCGGCCACACCTTCGGCAAGACCCACGGCAACGGTGACGCCGAACTGGTCGGCCCGGAACCGGAAGCCGCGCCGCTGGAGTTGCAGGGCCTGGGTTGGGCCAACCCGCAGGGCACCGGTGTCGGGCCGGACGCCATCACCAGCGGTCTCGAGGTGATCTGGACGCACACCCCCACCAAGTGGGACAACAGCTATCTGGAGATCCTGTACGGCAACGAGTGGGAGCTGTTCAAGAGCCCCGCCGGAGCGAACCAGTGGCGCCCCAAGGACGGTGGCTGGGCCAACTCGGTGCCCGAGGCGTTCGGCACCGGCAAGACACATCCGTCGATGCTCACGTCCGACCTGGCGTTGCGGGAGGATCCGATCTACGAGCGGATCACCCGTCGGTGGCTCGACCATCCCGAGGAACTCGCCGAGGAGTTCGCGAAGGCCTGGTTCAAGCTGCTGCACCGCGACATGGGTCCAGTGGTCCGCTACCTCGGACCCGAGGTGCCGCAGCAGACCTGGGTGTGGCAGGACCCCGTGCCGGCAGGCGCCGAACTGTCCGCCGACGACGTGGCCGCACTCAAGTCCGCCATCGCCGACTCGGGTCTGACTGTGTCGCAGCTGGTTTCGACCGCATGGAAGGCCGCGTCGTCGTTCCGTGTCAGTGACAAGCGCGGTGGCGCCAACGGTGGCCGCATCCGGTTGCAGCCCCAGCTCGGCTGGGAGGTCAACGAGCCCGACGAGCTGGCACAGGTGATCCGCAAGCTCGAAGAGATTCAGCAGTCGTCGGGCACCGGCGTGTCGTTCGCCGATCTGGTGGTACTCGGCGGTGTGGTCGGTGTCGAGAAGGCGGCCAAGGATGCCGGCTTCGACGTCGAGGTGCCCTTCACCTCCGGACGCGGTGACGCCACCCAGGAGCAGACCGACGTCGAGTCGTTCTCCTACCTGGAGCCCGAGGCCGACGGCTTCCGCAACTACCTGGGCAAGGGCGGCCAGCTTCCCGCCGAGTTCCGCCTCGTCGACCGGGCGAACCTGCTCGGCCTGTCGGCTCCTGAGATGACGGTTCTGGTCGGTGGTCTGCGCGTGCTGGGCACCAACTTCGGTGACACCAAGCACGGTGTACTCACCGACAAGCCTGGCGCGTTGACCAACGACTTCTTCGTCAACCTGCTCGACATGGGCACGGAGTGGAAGCCGTCGCCGGCCGACGACGGAACCTACGTGGGCACCGACCGGGCCACCGGTGCGCAGAGGTGGACCGGCACCCGCGTCGATCTGCTCTTCGGCTCGAACTCGCAACTGCGGGCAGTAGCCGAGGTGTACGCCGAGGACGACGCCAAGGAGAAGTTCGTCAAGGACTTCGCCGCCGCGTGGTCGAAGGTCCTCGACGCCGATCGCTACGACGCCGGCAAGGGACTCGAGTAACAGCTCTGAACGGAAAGGGGCGCCCAGCTGCGGTTTCGCAGCGGGGCGCCTCTTTTGGTCGGGGCTGGCGCCCCTCTTTCATCGAGACTGCATGCAGGGCGAGAAAGTTGGAGTAACCCCCGCCCGGGCTGCAGTCTCAACGCCCCCCGAGAGCTCAGTACGGGCTGAGTTGCGCACCGATCAGCGGGGCCATCTTCGCCGCCATGTAGGTGTGGCCGGCGTCGGTGGGGTGCACCCCGTCAGCACCGATCAGCTCGGGCCTTCCGACGAACCAGCGACCGGCGATCGGGTCCACGAAGGTCGCTCCCGCCAACTCCGCCTGATAGCCGAGAACATCTCGGATCCGCCGGATCGACGCTGGCGGGTCGGCAGTGGGCCACGCCGGCCCGACCACGAGGAACTTCGCCGATCGGGCGATCTGGCGGGCCATCTGCAGCGTGCCGTACATCGCGATCGACAGCCGAGTCGGGTCGACGTCCATGTCATTGCGCGACCCGAACACGACGACGAGTGCATCGGTGGGCTTGACTGCCCGGACGGCGAGGTCCTCGAAGACGCTGCCCCGGTTGCCGCGGGTGCAGTACCCCGCCCCGCCCTCGGCGGCGACCGTCGGTGTGACGGCGATGCCGTGGTGAGCGAGTGCCTGCCACACCTGGCTCGTCCACCCCTTGCTGCCGGTGCCGCCCTCCTGCCCCCCGGTTGTATACGAATCGCCGATCACCGAGATCCGGTTGACGGCGAAGTCCGTCAGACGCACATCGTGCTCCCGCATCGCGGGCGCGCCGAGGACGCCAAAAACGACAGCGAGAGAGACCATCACAGCCACCAGGCGACTCACTGGACCAGCCTAGAGTCGGCTGTGGCACGAACCGCGATGACTCGCCGCAGGTGCGAACCGTTATCCGGCGCGCACGGCGACCGATTGCAGCCGACTGTGGGGCGGGTCCGCGGCACGGACCGCCGGTGGCCCCTTCTTGTCGACCATGCGGCGCATCCACTTCCGCGCCGGCTCTTCGACCGAGTGGTACAGCAGTGCCGCTCCGACAGTGGCCAGCAGGATCAGGCTCAGGACCACCAGCTTCGCCGACCAGCTGGGCGTCAACGTGATCTCGAACTGCATGACCGTCCAGATCCACGCGGTGTGGACGATCTCGTGGAGCATGTACAGGCTGAACGAGATATGGCCGAGGTACACCATGACACCGGTGGACAGCAGCGCCGGCAGCGTGCCGACTCCGATGGCCAGCGTGATGACCAGCGGGACGAACAGCACGTCGACCAGGCCGCCCGCGTCGTACAGCGACCCGGGCGGATGCGCATCCAGTAGATACAGCCCGCCGACGATCACCGCTCCCAACAGAACCGACGCCACCCCGGCGGCTTGCCGCGACCGGTCGGACAGCTGGAGTTTGCGTACCGCGGCGCACGCCAGGGCGCCCGCGATGAACTGCATCACGATCCTGGGCAGCCAGCTCCACGGGGTGTAGAACACACCGCTGGCCAACAGCAGCAGCACCGGCGGCAGCGAGGCGGCGATCGCGAGACAGATCAGGCCACGCGCCCGGGTGGCGGACGCGATCCGGAAGACCACCAACGCCAGGCTGCCGAACAGCAGGTAGGCCAGCCACTCGGCGCTGATGGACCATGCCGGCCCGTTCCAGCTCGATCCGTCGAAATACGGCTGGAACCACAACTGCGTCAGCAGTACCTGCCGCACCCAGCTGGTCGCATTCAGCGAGTCCACCACTGGCGGTTCGGCCGGCACGTGTCCGACATAGAGGGTGAACACGATCCACGCCGCGGCGAGGTGCATCGTCACCAGATAGACCGGCCACACCCGGGCCAACCGCAGCCACAGGAAGCGCAGAGTCTCGCGGATCGACCAGGCGTCGCCCATCCGGTCGAGGTAGTTCCACGTCAGGACGAAGCCGCTGAGGATGAAGAACAGGTCGACCCCCTGCGCACCGGCGTTGAGCACAGGCGCCAGTGCGGTACTCGCCGACGGCGCCGCCTCGGCCAGCATCGGCCGGAAGTGGAACAGGACCACCCACAGTGCGGCGACGATACGCAGGCCGGATAGGGCCCTGATCTCTCCGGAACGCACACGGCTCATTTCGTCAGGATTCTGCGATGTCTTCGACGTTGTCAGTCGAGAATCGGCGCGGGGCCGCCCCCGATCACGAACGGCGACCGGTCGCAGGTTACCAGCGGGGGCACCCCGTCGGCGGCCCGCAACGCCGCGCCACGCGTTGCCCGCCGGGTGCATCGAACAGGGTATTGTCGAGGACATTGTCAATCGAGGGGAACGGTGCGCGCACCCGGCCGCCGTGGGAGATTCTGGGGCACATGCGCGTGCCGAATGACGGCGAGGAATTGTCGCTGCTCCTGGTGGAAGACGATCGCGCAGACGCCATCCTCGTCGAGGAGTTGATCGCCGACGCCAAACTCGACGCCGTCGTGGTCTGGGCAGAGTCGATGGCCAAGGCCGAGCACCAGATTTCGCTCGTCCGCCCCGACTGCATCCTGCTGGATCTGCATCTCCACGACGCTGACGGGATCGAGGGGTTGGCCCGGATCGCCAGGCAGGACGCGACGATCCCCATCGTTGTCCTCACCGGCCTCAACGACGAGCACGTCGGTGTCTCGGCGGTGGCGTCGGGAGCGCAGGATTATCTGGTCAAAGGTCGGGTCGACCCTGAGGTGCTGCGGCGGGCTGTGCGTTACGCCATCGAACGCAAGCGCGCCGAGCTGACTACGGTCGACCTGCACGCCAGCCAGCTGCGTGCCCGGGAGAACTCCCGGCTCGAACGGGGCCTACTGCCCTCTCCCCTGCTGCTGGACAGCCCTGGCGTCGAGATCGTCACCTCGTACCGGCCCAGCCGTGAGAACGCCCTGCTCGGCGGCGACTTCTACGATTTTGTGCAGACCCCCGACCGCACCGTGCACGTGATGATCGGCGACGTGGCAGGCCACGGCCCCGACGAGGCTGCGCTGGGGGTGGCACTGCGCATCGCTTGGCGCGCTTTGACTTTCGCCGGGCTGCGCGGATCGGATCGGATGCGTCAGCTCGAGCGGATCCTGCGGGCCGAACGCGCGGGCAAGGGGATCTTCGCAACGGTGCTCAGCCTGGCCATTCCTCCGGAGGGCTCGGTCACCGCGGTGCGGGCGGGTCACCCCGGCATGCTGCTCCACGGCGGCGGCACGGTGGAGTGGGTCGAACCCGCGGGAGGCCCGGCACTGGGTCTGCACGCCGGCGACTGGCAGCCTCTGCAGATCGACCTCCCCGAGGGCAAAGGTCTGGTGTTGCTCACCGATGGTCTGTTCGAAGGCCACATCGGACACGGCAACGAGCGGCTCGGCGAGGCGGGCCTTTTGGAACTGGCTCGCACGTTCGCCGAACTGCCCGGGCGCGCGTTTGTCGACGCGCTCATCGACGCCGTCGAGGAGCAGGCTCAGAGCCAGGGCGGGATCGGCGACGACATCGCCGTCGTGCGAGTGGAGCGGGTGACGCAGCCGTGAGTGACATCTCGCAACGTCGGGCGCGGGCGGCTCAACTGACCGTGCAGGGCTGGCACAATCTTGTGCTCTCGGTGATGGGCGTGGTCGTCCTTGTCGGCGCAGTCACCGTGGCGGTCCTGCTGAGCCGGACCGACCGGGTCTCCGATCATGTCATCGAGAACATCCAGCCGGCCCGCGTCGCCGCATACCAGTTGCAGGCGTCGTTGCGCGACCAGGAGACCGCTGTGCGCGGATACCTGATCACCGCGGATTCGCAGTTCCTGGACCCCTACAACGAGGGCCGGGAGCTCGAGAGCCAGTCGTCTGCGCAGATTCGGATCCTGGAACAGGACCGTCCCGAACTGCTCGACGATCTGGACGCGATCGAGCGGGCCGCCGGGAGCTGGCGAACATCGTATGCCGAGCCCCTGATTGCCGGCGTTCGGTCCGGTGACGCAACCGTGGTCGCCGAGGAGTCCAGCGCCCTCGGCAAGGCCGAATTCGACCGTTTGCGTGTGCTTTTCGACGAGCAGAACGAACACCTTGCACAGGCGAGGAACAACGCCATGGCCGAGCTGGCGGACATCCGCTCTTGGCGTAACGGAGTGCTGGTGGCGATGCTCCTGACATTCGCGGTGACGATGCTGCTGCTGGCTGGACTACTGCAGCGGGCACTGGTGCGTCCGCTGGCGCTGTTGGCGGCCTCCTGCCGGAGCATCGCGCAGGGCAACTTCGGCGAGCGCATCACACCCAAGGGGCCCAAGGACATCCGCGGGATCGCCACCGACGTCGAGAACATGCGGCAGCGGCTCGCCGCTGAACTCGAGACCTCACAAGAGGCCGCCGCGACGCTCGACGCCCAGGCCGAAGAGCTCCGCCGGTCGAATGCCGAGCTGGAACAGTTCGCCTACGTCGCGTCCCATGACCTACAGGAACCACTGCGCAAGGTCGCGTCGTTCTGCCAGCTGCTGGAGAAGCGCTACGGCGACAAACTCGACGAGCGCGGCATCGAGTACATCAACTTCGCCGTCGACGGCGCCAAGCGGATGCAGGTGCTCATCAACGACCTGCTGACGTTCTCCAGGGTCGGCCGGCTCAACGCCACCGAGGCCGACGTCGACCTGGACGACGCCCTGGACGACGCCCTGGCCAATCTCACGACGGCTGTCGAGGAGTCGGGAGTGGTCATCGAACGTCCGCCGGACGGTCTGCCGACGATCAAGGGTGACCCGACGCTGCTGACGATGCTGTGGCAGAACCTCGTCGGCAACGCCGTGAAGTTCCGTCGCGAAGAGGTGGCGCCGCGCATCGTCATCGAGTGCAGTCCGGGCACCGGCGAGCATGAATCCGACTGGTCGTTTTCGCTGTCGGACAATGGGATCGGGATCGCGTCGGAGTTCACCGACAAGGTATTCGTCATCTTCCAGCGCCTGCACGGACGCGACGCCTACAGCGGCACGGGTATCGGGCTGGCGCTGTGCAAGAAGATCGTGGAACACCACGGCGGGTCCATCTGGATCGACACCTCCTACTCTGAGGGCACCCGCTTCCGATTCACCCTGCCCGTTGCCGTCACCGACACCGAGACCCCTGTCCTGGAAGGATCAACCACATGACACCGGCTGAACGCGCGATCGACGTCCTGCTCATCGAGGACGACCCGGGAGATGAACTGATCACGCGGGAAGCCTTCGAGCACAACAAGATCAAGAACAACCTGCACGTCGCCCACGACGGTGAGGAAGGTCTGGACTTCCTGTACCGCCGTGGCGCGTACGAGGGCGCGCCACGCCCCGACCTGGTTCTGCTCGACCTGAATCTGCCGAAGTACGACGGGCGGCAATTGCTCGAGACCATCAAGTCCGACCCGGAACTCAGCCACATCCCGGTCGTGGTGCTGACGACCTCGTCGGCCGAAGAGGACATCCTGCGCAGCTACAAATTGCACGCCAACGCCTACGTCACCAAACCGGTCGACCTCGACCAGTTCATGAACGCGGTGCGCCAGATCGACGAGTTCTTCGTGCAAGTGGTCCGGCTGCCCCAGTTCTGAGATGGAACTGCCGCGCCCCGATCCTGCGGTCCCCCATCTGGCCGATGTGGCGCCGTCGGTGCTTGCCGCCATGGGGGTCGCCGGTTTCGAGCCGCGGATCCCGTTCTCCCACGATGTCTCCGGGGCCTGCGTCCTTCTGATCGACGGTCTGGGCGCCGAACTGCTGGACACCTACGCCGCGGACGCTCCGGTGCTCGCGGGCCTGCGCGGACAGACCCTGCAGGTCGGTTTCCCCTCGACGACCGCGGCCGGATTGGCCGCGGTGGGCACCGGATGCCGGTCCGGCGAGCACGGAATGGTCGGGATGTCGTTTCGCCTGCCCGACGTCGGCGTCATCAACGCACTGCGGTGGCGTCCGCACCCCTGGGGTGAGGATCTGCGGGACAGTGCGACACCCGAAGCGGTGCAGCCGATACCGACGGTCTTCGAACGGGCCGCGTCGACGGGGGTGGCGGTCAGCGTGATCTCGGGCGCCCAGTTCAGCGGATCTGGCCTGACCCGAGCGGTGTTGCGCGGCGGTGAGTACGTCGGCGTGCACTCACTGGGTGATCTGGCCGCCACGGTGAGCACCGCGATGGCCGCCGGCGGATTCTGTTACGGATATCACGCCGATCTCGACCTGGTGGGCCATCTGTACGGGCCCGGATCGGCGGCGTGGCGGCTGCAACTCCGGCAGGTCGACACGCTGGTGGAATCCATCGTGGAGAGAATGCCGGCCGGGAGCCTGCTCGCGGTGGTCGCCGATCACGGCATGGTGGCCCTGGACGCGGCCGAGGTTGTCGACATCGACGCCACCGACGCACTGCACGACGGTGTCGACGCCATCGGCGGAGAGGCCCGCGCCCGTCACGTGTACACCCGCGTCGGGGCACTGGAGGATGTGCTGGCCGGGTGGCGCGACATCCTCGGCGACCGGGCGTGGGTGGTGAGCCGCGATGAAGCCATCGGGGCGGGGTGGTTCGGTGGCCGGGTCACCGACGACGTCCGCCCGCGGATCGGTGATGTGGTGGCTGCGGCGCGGGGTTCGGCGGGGTTGCTTCGGAAGGCCGTCGAGCCGATCGAATCTTCGCTGGTCGGTCAGCACGGGTCACTGACCGAGGCTGAATCGAGCGTTCCACTTCTTTTGGCTCGGCGCTGACCCTGCCGTTCGACGTGGTGTCGTAGCAGCTGTGGGCCGGCTCGATTCTGGGATCCGGCTGCAGCACGATCCCCGGCACCCGTCGAGGCGTATCCAGTTAAAATATTGCTGCGCAACGCCTTTCAGCATTCAGATGACTCGTGCAGAGGGCCCTTCCAATGATGTCCGGACGCAACGGATTTCGTGAGTCAGCTGTCACTCGGTAGCGGGTTGTGAACGCCATCACAGATTTTGGTCGTATTAGAGACCCCCTGTTAGTGTCCGTTCGCATGTTTGCTCTCGCTACGCTCTTGACGCTTGTCAACCAGGTGTCGGGCACGCCGTACGTCACCGGTGGCGACTCGCCCTCGGGTACGGACTGCTCCGGCCTGGTGTCGTGGGTGACCAACGCCGCGACCGGCAGGCCCATCTACGGCGACCGGTTCCACACCGGGAACATCGAAAGTGCGCTGCTCGATCGAGGCTTCCAGCATGGTGCAGAGCCCGGCGCGCTGGTGGTTGGTTGGAACGGTGGTCATACCGCCGTGACGCTGCCCGATGGAACACCGGTGTCCTCCGGCGAAGGCGGTGGCGTGAAGGTCGGTGGTGGCGGTGCCTACCAGGATCAGTTCACCAACCACATGTTCCTGCCGATGCCCGCGAACACACCGCCCGCACCCGACCCGTTGATGGCGCCGCCCATGGCGCCTCCGATGCCACCTCCGCCACCCATGGCGCCTCCGATGCCGCCTCCGCCGCCGGCAGGCCCTGTCGTCCAGATGGGGCAGGACGTCCCACCGCCTCCAGGCCCGCCGATCTGACGGGCCCGCAAGGTCAGAACCGGCGCGCGCTAGCGTCTGTGCCGTGATCGTGCTGCTGCCACCGTCGGAGACGAAGCGATCCGGCGGTGACGGGCCGGCTCTGACGATGGATGCGCTCGGTTCGCCTGATCTGCATCCCTTGCGCACGGTTTTGGTCGATGAGTTGATCGGCTTGGCGGCTGACCCCGCGGCCAGCAGGCGCGCCCTGGGGATCTCGGCCTCCCAGGACGCAGAGATCGACCGGAACGCGGCACTGCGGACAGCGCCGACGATGCCGGCCATTCACCGCTACACCGGTGTGCTCTACGACGCCCTGGACATCACCTCGCTGCGCGGTGCGGCGGCCGTGCGTGCGCGGTCGCGACTGGCCGTCGGATCGGCATTGTTCGGGTTGCTGCGCGCAGACGACCCGATCCCTCCCTACCGACTGTCGGCTACCTCGCGACTGCCGGGCTACCCGACGCTGGCCGCCTTCTGGCGGCCTGCGCTCGAACCTGTGCTGGCGGCGATCGCGCACCACGAGTTGGTCGTCGATCTGCGCTCGGGCTCCTACGCCGCGCTGGCGAAGGTGCCCGGTGCGGTCTCGGTGGACGTGGTCGCCGAACACGCCGACGGACGGCGGACGGTGGTCAGCCACTTCAACAAAGCGCACAAGGGTCGGCTGGCGCGTGCGCTGTCGAGCAGCCGTTCCGAGCCGACGGACGCGGGCGGAGTGGCGACTGTCGCCCGGCGCGCGGGCATGACGGTGGAACGTCGCGGCGATCGTCTGACCGTCGTCGTCACTGCGTGATGCCAGGGGTGAAAATTACTGCAGGACAATCAGAGCGCAGCGATGAAGTCAGACGTGTAGAACTCTTTCGGAACCTGCGAGTGAGCGCTCGGGATGGTGATGAACAACCACGCTCCCGTAGCGCCGGGCACGACCGTGCCTCGCACGGACACCGCGCCGGCGCCTGCGCCATCGGTGAACAGCGCGGTTCCCGCGACGCCTGGTTCTCCGCCGTTGCAGCTCACCGCCGACGAGTGGGGCGCCTGGATCAGTCGGACGTCATAGCGTGTGTTGGGCACTCCGGTGTTGAGTTGGATGTCGGCGACGACCTCGGAACCTGCGGTCCACACCTGAGCGGTCGGTCGGGCGTAGCCGGTACCGCCGACGTACTTGATGTCGCTGAAGTCGCAGCGGCGCAGTACCTGGCCGAACGGCACGAAGGTCGCATCCTGTTCGGCGGAGGCCACTGCCACGCCCGTCGTCAGCGGTGCCAGCGCGATCATCAGCGCGGCACCCGCTTGTGCGGTACGCATGGTTCGGCGCATGTCCTGTGAGTCCTGTTCTTCGGGCGGAATCCGTCGTCCCTATTGACGGACCCGATAAGGTTAGTCTGTCTCACCAAGTTCTGCCCACTCGGGCCGGTCCTGTGAGCCCTCGTTGACTCGCCCATCCGACCGCGAGAGACTTTCGCCTCATGTCCACCCTGCGGCTGTACCTCCGGTTTCAGGGGATGATGTTCATGTTCGGCGGACTGGTCGGGCCGATCTTCCTGGTCGTCTACTTCGCCGCTCAGCCTGAGCCCGCGCTGCGGTGGATGTACTGGTGGGGTCTGTTCATCACCGCAGCCGACGTTCTGATCGCCCTAGAGCTCACCGATTCGGCGGTCCGCAAGAACCGGGGGAAGCCGGGGATGGCCGTCGCCGTCGACGCCTGAGTGAACAACCGAACGATGGCACCCGATGACCATCCTGCTGACGCCGGCCGCGCCGTTGGAAGCGGCGGTACCGTGGGCCGGCCGCCGACCACCAGAATGGGTCAGCGGCGCGTGACACCGAAGGGGCGTGGATGCTGAGAGACATTCGGGAACTCGCGGATTCGCCGGAGGAGTACGCCGCCGAGTTACGACGGCGATGGGGTGGACTGCTCAGCTATCGCTATATCGGGCGCAGCTACGCCCAGATGGATCTCGGCCCCGAGGACAACACCGTCGCGATCCGCCTTGACATGCGTGATGGTGTGGGCGGTCTGCTGCTCGGAATGCTGGGCATCGCCTCACCCGAAGGCGGCCACATGTCCGACCTGGAGGCGGTCCCGAACCCGGTGATCCATTCCTGCCAGATCGTCGACCCGGGTGTGGGAGTCAGCCGCATCGAGGTGATCTCCGAAGAGCTCAAGCGTGGCAGTCGGATGGGCTACAGCCGGTCGATGATCGTCGACGCCGACAACCCCGGCAGGGTGTTGGCACTGACCGAGGGCCAGGGCATCAGCATCGGAGTCCCACCCGAGGGCCTGCAGCGCATGGCGGCCAACCCGCTCGAGATCGTCGACTCCCCCGACCTGCCACCGCTGTGGCAGGTCTTCGGCGCCCGTCTGCGGTCGGACGGGCACTGGGCGCTTCCGGAACTGTCCGTCGACGTCGCCTCGCCCGACGCCGCGCTGCACATCGGTCCGCAGTTCGTCGTTCTCGAGACCGCGGCGCGACACCGCGCCGCCCAGGTGGCAGGCAACGACCGGCTTCACGGGGTGTCCTCGCACGTCATGTTCGTTGCCCGGGGAAAGTCCGGTCCGTTCCGCGTCGAACCCGAATCGGTGTCCGGATCGGCAGGCAGCGTGGCTGTGAGGGTGAACATGTACGACGAAGGCGCCGATGACCGGCTCACCACGGTGGGTTCCTACCTCTTCGCCAAAGCAGATTGACCGGCGTTTGTCGCGGGAGTGATCGGGCGCACACAGCGCGCGTGGGACACTTTGCCCATGTCTGTCGAGATCGCCCGTCCCAAGCTTGAAGGCAATGTCGCCGTCGGCACCGACCGCCGCATCGGGTTCGCCGAGTTCGGCGATCCACAGGGCCGGGCGATTTTCTGGCTGCACGGAACGCCCGGTGGCCGCCGTCAGATCCCCGTCGAGGCGAGGCTGTGGGCCGAGGACAACCACATCCGGCTCATCGGAGTGGACCGCCCAGGTATCGGCTCCTCGACGCCCTACGAATACCCGAAGATCATCGATTTCGCCGAAGATCTGCGGACCATCGCCGACACCCTGGGAATCGACCGGATGGAGATCATCGGGCTCTCGGGTGGCGGCCCCTACACGCTGGGATGCGCGGCGGCGATGCCCGATCGGGTGGTCGCCGTCGGGGTGCTCGGCGGCGTCGCCCCGACGCGCGGTGCCGACGGC
>NZ_JBAUJR010000503.1:0-5155 GCF_049683935.1 Mycobacterium sp.
ATGTGGGCCTGCACGTCGGGAAGCTTCGTGTTCGGACCGCAGGGCGCGGCCGACCAGGTGTCGGCGGTCGCCGCCGCGGCCGGAGTGCCTGCCTCCTCCACGTCGATCGCGTTCGTCGACGCGCTGCGCCACCTCGGCATCGGACGGGTCGCCGTCGCGGCGTCCTACCCCGACGACGTCGCACAGCACTTCGTCGCGTTCCTGTCCGCCGGCGGCGTCGACGTGGTGTCGATGGGCAGCCACGGCATCTACACCGCGGCCGAGGTCGGCACGCTGGGCGTGGAGCAGGTGGTCGCGATGGTCACCGCCGCCGATCATCCCGACGCCGAGGCGGTGCTGGTGCCCGACACCGCGATGCACACGCTGGCGATCATCGAGCAGCTCGAGGCCGCGGTCGGCAAACCGGTGCTGACCGCCAACCAGGTCACGGTGTGGAAGGGCCTGGAGCTGCTCGGGCCGGTCCCGGAATTACCCGGGCTCGGCGCGCTGTTCGGAGGCACCCGATGACCACCTACATCGCTCCGCTGGCGCAGGAGACGACGCCCAGCATCATCGCGGACAAACTGCGCGCCGCCATCGGCCACGGCGAACTGGAGCCCGGCTCGCAGTTGGGCGAGGCCGACCTGGCCCGCCAACTCGGCGTCAGCCGCGGCCCGCTGCGGGAAGGCATGCAGCGCCTCACCCAGGAGGGCCTGCTGGTCGCGATCCGCAATCGCGGCATCTTCGTCACCGACATGACCCCTGACGACGTCCGCGACATGTACCTGGCCCGCGGCGCCGTCGAACGCGCCGCCGCCCGCAAGATCCTCGACGGCGACGCCTACGCCAAAGCCGGGGACGCGCTGCTGGCGATCTGCGACCAGATGGGGCGGGCCATCACCTCGGCGGAGGCCAGCGAGCTCGACATCGCGTTCCACGAGCGGCTGGTGGAGCTCTCCGACAGCCCGCGGCTGGCCCGGATGCACCAGACGTTCGTCACCGAGACCCGGATGTGCATCCACGCCCTTGCCGAGAGCTACGCCAAGTCCGACTACCGCGAAGAAGAGCACCGCATCCTGGCGACCGCCCTGCGCTCCGGCGATCGCGATCGCACCGACGAGCTGCTGGTGGCCCACATGGACGACGCGCTGGCCCGGCTGATCCCCGACTGATCGCCGACGTCTTGTCGCCGAAGCTGCATCCTCTGCGGCGATTCGGGCCACATGTGCGCGCTGGCTACATGTTCGGCGCAGCCAGTCGCCCCCACCGTTGCCGCAGCGCGTCCTTGCACCGCCGGATCGTGGAGCCACGCGTGTCCAGATGCGTCACCTCGATCAGCAGCCAGCCCTTCTGCTGGAGCAGCTTTTTGAAATCGATATCCGCGCGCAGGGCGCGACGGTGCGCGGCCCACTCGACCCCGACCTTGGCATCGACCCAACCCATGCCGATGGCCACACCCCACGGCTGGTCGTCCATGGTGGCGAAGTTGTACGAGTCGTCTTCGACGAAGATGCTGGTCCTCGGGCGCGGCAACCCCCCGTCGATCAACATAAGCCGAAGCCGGGTCTCCTCAGGAGAACGGCTGCCGCCGTCCATCAACCTGATCGCCTCCCACGCCGAACCCGTACCTCGGGCCGACCTGTAGCGGGCCTCTAAAGGAGCGACATCCGCGGCCGAGACGTCCGTGCACTCGCTGAGTTGGTCGAGGAGAACGACCGCCTCGTCGCGCGGCAGCCGTCGGGCCAGGTCGAGCGCCGTCCGCGCCGGCGTGGTGCACGGCAACGGACCTGCTTCCACCTCGTCGCTGCCGATGCGTTCGGTCCGGACGACAACACCTGGCCGGGCCCGCCGTGGCGGCGCGATGAGCTCGATCGTGGCGTTCGTGTCGATCGAGCCCACACCGTAAAGCGCGGCGGCAGTTGTGCCGGCGATGACTCCCTTGCGGCCGGTCCACAGCCAGGCGGCCCGAGCTCTGTCGTGAATATCGATGCGGGCGTCCTTGTGGATGTACACATCCGGGTACAGCGCGGTGTAGTTCCAGCGGAGTGCGCCGCGGGTCAGCGAGCGTGCTGCCAGTGCTTCGCTGCCGATGAAGGGTTCGTGCATGTGCGCCATAGTGTTCGGGTTATGAGACATTCTCCGGCGCTGTGGCCCATATCCACACCAGGGCTGTGAATCGGTGCTTGTTTGGGGAAAACGCAGCCATAGCGTCGATTTGGCGCAGAGCATGCCGAGGGCAACCCCAGACCAGGGCGCCTCGGTGGTGCTCACACCCAAATCGACGCCGGGGCTGTGGATATCAGGCCAACCGCAGAAATCGCAGCCGTGGAGTTGATTTCGCCCACAGCACGCTGGTTATACGTTCGCTGGGCGACGACCCCGCCAGAACAACCAGAGCGCCGACACCAGAAAGTAGAACGCTCCAAAAGCGGCGTACGGTGCGATGTCTGACACGCTCGGCATCTGGGCTCCGCCGGCCTCGCGGAGGAAGTTCGCACCGGCGGCCGCAGACTGTACCCCGCTGATGATCATCAGCCACTGACCACCGGCGAGTTTCCGCCGGCGGACCGCCGTCGCCAGCTGCAGCAGTCCCGACAGGACCGCCCACACACCGAACACCCCCAACACCGCGTGCATGCTGTGCGCCAGGGCGACCGCGACCGCGACGGTGGTCAGACTGCTGACGACGGTGTTGAACGCCTGGGTGGGGTTGCGTCGCAGCCCACCGTTCTGCCGCGCATCGATCACGTTGGCGAGCGCATCCCATGCCGGATAGCTCAGCAACAGTGCGCCCGCGATCATGGGCGATTTCGTTCCGACCGTCAGCGCGGCGAGCACCCACAGGATCGAAATCACGCCTCGCAGAGCGTAGTAGGACTTCAGCCAACGGTCGGGGTCGACCGAGGTATGGACATTGAGCGTGTGATTGGACATGGCCCTCCTTGATCGAAGCGGTGTTATCACCGTTATCGCTTTAACGATATCGACGGTAACATATTCCGCTTGTGGCCCGGTGTTATCGTTGGAAACATGTCGGCCGCCACTCGCAAATCCACGTCGGACCGATTGTTGGAGGCGGCCGCGGAACTCCTGCAGGCGGGCGGCGTCGAGGCGGTGTCCACGCGTGCGGTTGCCGCTGCAGCCGGCACACAGCCGCCGATTCTCTACCGCAGGTTCGGCGACAAGGACGGCCTCATCGAAGCGGTCACCCTGCACATCCTCGAGGGCTACATCCAGGAGAAGCGCAACCTCCTCAAGCAATCCGGAGACCCTGTCACAGACCTGCGACGCCTCTGGGATCTCTTCGTCGCCTTCGGGTTCGCTCAACCCGACTGCTTCGCCTTGATCTACGGAAACGTGCGGCGGGGTGACGCGGTCTCTGCGGCCGCCGAGACGTCGGTGTCCATGCTGCACGACGCGATCGCCCGGATCGCCGACGACGGCAGACTTCGGATGAGCGCCGAGCGCGCGACAGATCTGTTCCAGTCCTGCGGCGTCGGTTTCGTGATCACGCAGTTGACCATGCCCGCGACAAAGCGCGACCCAGAACTGAGCGACATCGCTCGGGAGAATGCGATCTCGAGCATCGTGATCACCTCCGGTGCCGGCAAGGCTCGAAGCACATTGACCGGGCGTGCCACCGCACTACGGCAGGCCATCGAGGATAACGACGTGCCTCTGACCCATGCCGAACGCGAACTGATGAAGGAATGGCTGGGCCGCATCGCCGACAAGCGACGGCGCTGACGGCGACCCCGGGCCCCGCGTTGACACTGCGGTCAGGGCGCACCCCTCCGTTGACACTGCGCTGAGGGTGCAAAAACGTGCCAAAAGCCCGCCGTGGCTGCAGTCTCAACGCAAGAGCCCGCCGTGGCTGCAGTCTCAACGGCGGAGCCCGCCGTGGCTGCAGTCTCAACGCAAAGGCTCACATCTTGATGCCGATGTACTTCGTCTCCAGGAACTCGTCGATGCCGATCGACCCGCCCTCACGCCCCAGCCCGGAGGCCTTGACGCCGCCGAACGGGGCCGCCGGGTTGGACACCACACCCTGGTTCAGGCCCACCATCCCAGTATCCAGCGCCTCAGCGACCCGCAGCGACCGGCGCAGATCGTTGGTGAAAACGTAAGCGATCAAACCGAATTCGGTGTCATTGGCTGCCGCCACCGCCTCGTCCTCGGTCTCGAACGGCGTCAGCGGCGCGACGGGGCCGAAGATCTCCTCCGAGCTCATCGCCGCATCCCGCGGCACCCCCGTCAGCACCGTCGGCGGGTAGAAGTACCCCGCACCGCCGGTTGCCTCACCACCGGTCAGCACCGTGGCGCCGCGCGTAACGGCGTCGTCGACCAGCGTCTGCACCTTGCGCAACGCCGCGTCGTCGATCAGCGGTCCGACGTTGACGTCGGCCTCGGTGCCGCGGCCGACCGTCAGACCCGCCATCCGCTCAGCCAGTCGGCGGCCGAAATCCTCGATCACCGACGAGTGCACATAAATCCGGTTGGCGGCGGTGCATGCCTCGCCCATGTTGCGCATCTTGGCGGCGAAGACCCCCTCGACGGCCTCGTCGAGATCGGCGTCGGCGAACACCAGCACCGGAGCGTTGCCGCCGAGTTCCATCGACGTGCGTAACACCTTCTCGGCACACTGCTCCAGCAGGATCCGGCCCACCTGCGTGGAACCGGTGAACGACAGCTTGCGCGCCAGCCCCGACCGGATCATCGGCTCCAGCACCGCGCCGGCCTCGGTGGTGCTGATGCAGTTGACCGCGCCGTCGGGCAGCCCGGCCTGCGCCAGGATGTCCATCAGCGCCAGCATCGACAGCGGTGTCTGCGGTGCGGGCTTGATGACGCTGGTGCAGCCCGCGGCGATTGCCGGGCCGAGCTTGCGGGTGCCCATCGCCATCGGGAAGTTCCACGGCGTGATCAGCAGGCACGGCCCCACCGGCTGACGCGCCACCAGGAAGCGTGACCCACCGGCCGGCGCCGTCTGATAGCCGCCGTCGATGCGGACCGCCTCGCCGGCGAAGTGCCGGAAGAACTCCGCGGCGTAGGCGATCTCACCGCGGGACTCGGCCAGCGGCTTGCCCATCTCGAGCGTCATCAGCAACGCGAGGTCGTCGACGCGTTCGTGCAGCAATTCGAACGCGCGCATCAGGATGTCGGCGCGCTCCCGCGGCGG
>NZ_JBAUJR010000504.1:0-8734 GCF_049683935.1 Mycobacterium sp.
GGGTAGCGGGGTGCCCGAGCTGCCCTCGGGCAGTGGCGTTCCGGTGCTTCCCGCCGGCGCGGGTGTGGCCGTGGCGGCGGTCGGCGCCGGGGTCTCCGTAGCAGGCTCCGCTCCAGGGGTCGGGGAGGTGGCAGGAGTCGCGGTCTCGGCAACATCGCTGGAATCCGAGGGGCTGTCGTAGACCTGTGCAGGCGACGAGCCGGCGGCGGCGGAATCGGTGGCCGGGGCGGGCGGTGGCTCGACCCAGAGGAGGAGATCGGTTCCCCCGGCGTTGTAGACGACGCTGTCAGGCTGCTCGCCGGTGACGTCGAAATAGATCTTGCCCGTGGTCTTCTCGCCCTGCGGCAGCGTCGACGGATTCACGCCCTGAGGGGTGGCCACGCCGAACAGCACACGGTAGGTCTCACCGTTGCCGGCCCTGGCGTTCAGGTTGGACACGATGGGTGTCGCCGATCCGGCGATCGCCTCGTCGGTGGCGGTGGCTTCCCACAGTGTGCCCGCGGCCTGGTAGGGGATCGTGTCGGTGCTGGGCTTCAGGCCGGTGACGGTCCAGTGCTGGATGACATTGCCGTCAACGAGTTCGGCGGGCTGGCCCAGATACTCGACCTCGGTCTCAGCCGATGCCAACGGTGCGGCCGAGACGCCGATGGCGGTTGCAGCGGCGACCGACAAAGCGCCGAGCGCAGGCTTGATCTTCACGTGATTCCTCCCGGATGCGTCAGAGCGAGCAGCGAGGTGTTCCCCCGCGAAAAAATAACAAATGGCTGACGGCCGTCGACCCACTACCTCACGCCGAAGTGCCAGGTGAGCGGCGTGACCGGGCGGGCACACCGAAGACGGGAACGCTGCGACGGCCCGTCTCCACATTTGCCATCGGCGACGGCCGCGGTCGACCGGCGGATCGATCGTCGAGCGGCTCCCCGACCATTCCCGGGAACTGGCATTAGTTGTTGCCAAAATCGACCAGAGTGGACACAACCGAGGTCCGGAAAGCGCACTCGATCTCGGGTTAGGTGATCGAACGATGCCGCCTGACGCGGCAATTTGGGTCGTTGCGGCCGTTCGCTCTCTCGGCTCCACGTACGGATTGTGACGTAGGGAACAATCGTCAGAGTTTTGCTGAATCTGTGTTGTCAGGTGAAAGTACGAGTGATAGGTTCGCCACAACCAGCAGTTGCAGGATCCTCAGGTCGTCTCAGTGGTCGACAGAACAAACTTTGCGGGACGCGTGGGGGCGGCACACATCATCTGTGCGAGGAGCCAAGCATGAAGGTCGTTCTCTTTTGTGGCGGATACGGCATGCGGATGCGTACCGCCGAGGGTGACGTCATACCCAAGCCGCTCCAGATGGTGGGGCCGCGGCCGCTTCTGTGGCACGTCATGCAGTACTACGCACACCACGGCCACAAGGAGTTCATCCTCTGCCTGGGGTATGGCGCCGAGAAGATCAAGGACTACTTCCTCAACTACAGCGAGACGCTGTCCAACGACTTCATGCTGACCGGGGGCAAGGTCCACCTGATGGGTTCCGACATCGCCGATTGGACCATCACCTTCGCCGACACGGGTATGGAGTCGCCGATCGGTGAACGCCTGCGGCGGGTGCGCAAGTACCTCGGCTCCGACCCCTATTTCCTTGCCAACTACGCCGACGTGCTCACCGATGCTCCTCTCGACGAGATGATCGAGCGCACCATCTCCACCGAGGCGCTCGCGTCCATGCTCGTCGTGCCCCCGCAGTCGTCCTTCCATTGCGTCAACGTGGCATCGACGGGCGAGGTCAAAGAGGTGATGCCGCTGACCGACATCTCCGTCGGGGTCAACGGCGGGTACTTCGTCCTGCACCAGGACGTCATCGATCTGATCCCCGAGAACGGTGACCTGGTCGGCGACGCCTGCGAATCGCTGGCCGGGACAGGCAAGTTGATCGGGCACCGCCATGACGGGTTCTGGAAGCCGGCGGACACCTTCAAGGAACGGGCCGAGCTGGACAGCGACTACAACAACGGAATCCGGCCCTGGGCGCTGTGGGAATCGGACAGGGCGGTGGCGTGAGCGCCTCCGCAACGATGACTCTCGCTCCCTCGACGGTGGCGGTGGTGGGAGCGCACTGCGACGACATCGCGATCGGGGCCGGCGCGACGCTGCTGCAGATGACCCGGCGCAATCCGGCGATGGTGGTGCACGCGCTGGTGATGACCGGTGCGGGCACAGAACGCGAGGTCGAGGAGAAGAACGCCTTCGCCGCGATGTGTGGTGCCGCGGAGGTGCGGTTGACTGTCGCCGACCTGCCGGACGGAAACCTTCCGAGACATTGGGGCGAGGTCAAGGATCACGTGGCCGAGTTCCGGCGATCCTGTGAACCCGACCTGGTGATCGGTCCCCAACGTCACGACGCCCACCAGGATCACCGGATGCTCGCCGAGCTCATGCCCACCGAGTTCCGCGACCACATGTACTGGGGCTACGAGATTCTCAAGTGGGAGTCCGATCTGCCGACCCCCAACGTGTACCGGGCGGTGTCCCCCGAGGCGGCCGAGCTGAAACAGGCGCTGCTGCACAGCAGTTATCCGTCGCAGACGGGGAAGTTCTGGTTCGACGAGGAAGCCTTCCTCGGGTTGATGAGGATCCGTGGGGTGCAGTGCCGCAGCCGCTACGCGGAGGCCTTCGTCGCCGACAAGGTGAATGTCGAGATCTAGAAGGATGACAATGCGCGTATTGATCACCGGGTCAGACGGTTATCTCGGAGCTCTGGTGGCGCCCTACCTCAGTGCCCACGGTTTCGACGTCGTCGGGCTCGACACCGGCTACTACAAGTCGGGATGGTTGTGCTCCGATCAGCTCGCCGGCGCCGCTCGAAACGGCACGACACCGGCCACGCTGGTGCGCGACATCCGCGAGGTGGATGTCGAGGATCTGCGTGGCTTCGATGCCGTCGTGCACATGGCCGAGTTGAGCAACGACCCACTGGGGGAGCTGACCGGTGACGTCACCTACGACATCAACCACCGAGGAAGTGTGCATCTCGCCGAGTGCGCGAAACGTGCTGGGGTGCAACGCTTCGTCTACATGTCGTCGTGCAGCGTCTACGGTGCGGCCGACGGTACGGTGAGCGAGGCGAGCCCGCTGAACCCGCTGACGGCGTACGCGAGGTGCAAGGTGATGGTCGAGCGCGACCTGAGCGCGATGGCCGACGACAGCTTCTCGCCGACGTTTCTTCGTAACGCGACCGCGTTCGGCGCATCCCCGCGCATGCGCTTCGACATCGTGCTGAACAATCTGTGCGGCCTGGCATGGGTCGAGCGCACGATTGCGATGACCAGCGATGGCACCCCCTGGAGGCCACTCGTGCACGGGCTGGATATCGCGCAGGCCATCCGGTGCGCGCTGGACGCCGGGCGCGACACGGTGCACGGGCTGGTCGTCAACGTCGGCAGTGACGAGAACAACGTGACGGTACGGGACATCGCATCGGTTGTCGGTGCCGAATTCCCCGACTGCGCGGTGACTTTCGGTCCACCCAGCGCCGACCAGCGCAGCTACCGCGTCGACTTCTCACGCATCCACAGCACGTTCCCGCAGTTCCGTACGCAATGGGAGGTAGCGGCCGGAGCGGCTCAGCTGCATCGGGTGTTCGAAGCCATCGCGCTGACCGGTGAGACGTTCTACGGGCGCGGTCATACCCGGCTGAAGCAGATCGAGCATCTGATCGACACGGGACAACTCGACAGCCGACTGTTCTGGGCCGACCCGGTGCTCACTTCGGTAGGAGTGTGACCCGATGATGCAGTGCCGACTCTGTGGCGCACACGGGTTGCGCAGCGTGCTGGACCTCGGTGCGACTCCACCCTGCGAGAAGTTCCTTACCCGAGAAGAACTCGACGAGCCGGAAGCGACCTTCCCGCTTCACCTTCGGCTGTGCGAGGACTGCCTGCTGCTGCAGATCCCGGCGCTGATCACCCCGGAAGACACCTTCACCGAGTACGCGTACTACTCGTCGTTCTCCGACAGTTGGGTGCAGCACGCCAAGACGTTCGTGGGCGACGCGACGCAGCGGCTTGACCTGGGGCCCGAATCGCTGGTGATCGAGGTCGCCAGCAACGACGGTTACCTGCTGCAGCATGTGGTCGCGGCGGGAATCCCGTGCCTGGGCATCGAACCGTCGGTGAATGTCGGCGAGGCGGCCCGCGAACGCGGGGTGCCGACCGAGACGGCGTTCCTCGACGAGGCGCTGGCGGCCCGGGTGCGGACCGAACGCGGACCCGCAGACCTCGTCATCGCCAACAACGTCTACGCGCACATCCCGGATCTGCTGGGATTCACCGCGGCGCTGCGCACGCTCGTCGCCGACGCCGGTTGGCTCAGCATCGAAGTGCATCACGCCCTCGAACTCGTGAGCAACGGCCAGTTCGACACCATCTACCACGAGCACTTCCAGTACTACACAGTGCTTTCCGCGATGCGGGCACTCGCCACAGCGGATCTGGCTGTCGTCGATGTCGAGTTGATCCCCACACACGGTGGCTCGATCCGGCTGTGGGCGCGTCCTGCGGCGGTGGCCGGTCCGCCGAGCCAACGGGTTCGTGATGCGCTCGCCGCGGAGGCGCTCGCCGGTCTGCATGAGGTCGACGGCTACCTGCAGCTGAAAGAACGCACCGAGACGATCCGCCACGAGCTACTGAGGTTCCTGCTCGAATGCCGTGCCGACGGCAAGCGGGTCGTCGGCTACGGGGCACCGGGTAAGGGCAACACCCTGCTGAACTACGCCGGCATCCGCTCCGATCTCATCGAGTACATCGTCGACCGGAACCCCTACAAACACGGCAGGTTCACCCCGGGTACCCGGATTCCGATCCACGATCCCGCGGTCCTCGCCGAGGACCGCCCCGATGTCGTGCTCGCGTTGCCGTGGAACCTCGAGCAGGAGCTGACCGATCAGCTCGGCTACATCACCGAGTGGGGTGGGCAGCTGTATTTCCCGCTCCCCGATATGCACCTGGCCCGTCGGTGACACACCCGCATGGCGTTCAGGCGAGCCGTTCCAGAAGCTCGCGCCAGCTCCCTGCACCGGCATCGCGTGCCGAGATGTTCGACACCTGCTGCGGCCAGGCGATGGCGAGGTCTGCGTCGTGAGGATTGACGGCGATGTCTTCGGCGCTGTCGTGCGGACGGTCGATCCGGTAGCAGACGTCGGCGAGCGGGGTCAGTGCCTGGAAGCCGTGCAGGAATCCGGGTGGGATGTACAGATGCCGAAAAGCGCTGTCATCCAGAAGGAAAGCTTCCTGCAGCCCGAACGTCGGCGATTGCCTTCGGATGTCGACGAGTACGTCGTGGACCGCTCCGCGCGCGCACCGGACGAGTTTGGCTTCACCGCGGCCCGATCTGCCGTGCATGCCGCGGAGCACCCCCTGAGCCGAGCGCGATTGGGAGTCCTGCACAAACGTCGCCGAGGTACCGGCACCCACATGCTCGTCGAACACCTGCGCGTCGAAGGTCCGCGTGAAGAAGCCACGGTCGTCGCGGTGGGGCTCGTTGACGAGCAGCAGTACATCGGCGAGGCGTGTCGTCTCGATCCGCACCGGGTGATTGTGGCATGAATCGCTGCCGCGGATGCGGGTCTTCACAGCTGAGGTGTGTGCTCGATCTGGGTCGGGTCGCTGCGGCGGACTATTTCCCGCCGGCGGAATCACCGGTGACGGAATCCGAGTCGTCGCACGGACTTCGAATGGACTTGTGCACACAATGCGCCTTGGCGCAGCTTGCCGACGACGACACACAGGCCGACGAACCGCGCGGCATCGAGCCGTTGGCACTCAGGGAGCAAGCCGCTGACGCGGTGGACAGGGTGGCGCGCGACGGGTGGCTGCGAGGTGTCACGGTTCGTGAATTCGGCAGCCCGCACGGCGGCAGTTGGCTGCCGCTGCTCGCCGCACGCGGCTTCGACACCGCCGACACCGCCGATGTCGTTCTCGACTGCTTCGGGATCATGCACGACCCCGATCAGCTGGACGCGTTTCGCCGGCGCTGCGCGGCGACCACCCCGGGCGGGGTACTGCTGCTGCAGTTCCATTCGCTGCTCACCATCGTCGAACAGGATCAGTGGAACTCTCTGCGCCACGGCCACTTTGCCTACTACTCGCTGACCGCGCTGCACAGGCTGCTCGCCGGTGTCGGGATGAGTATCGCCGCGTCGTGGGAGTTCGACCTCTACGGTGGCACCGTTCTGGTCGCCGCCGTACACGGCGATTGCCCGCCGGACCCGCACACGTCGTCGATTCTGGACCGCGAGCGACGCTTCGGGATCGCCAAACCCACAGTGGTCGGACGACTGCAGGGGGCCGCCCGGGCGCAGGCCGACGCGCTACGTGACTGGCTCGAGTCGGCACACCAGGCAGGCAGGGCGGTATACGCGTACGGGGCATCGTCGCGTGCGGTGGCGCTGTTCTGCCTGGCGGGCGTGGACAGCAGGTTGGTGCGGGCCGTTGCAGACGCGTCCACGGCCAAACAGGGGCGGCGGATGCCGGGCACCGACGTCGGGATCATCTCTCCCGACGCTCTCGTGGCGGCCTCGCCCGACGACGTCCTGCTCACGCTGCCGGATCTCCTCGACGAGGTTTCCCAGCGCTACCCCGGGCTCGACGGCCGGTGGCGCATCGACTGCCCTACCGTGGCTGCAGCCGGCGTGGGTGAGCCGACCGCCTGATCGCCGGGGCCACCGGCGCGCCCTCGAGAAGCCCGTCGACGGAACGTGTGTCCAGGGCCCGGCGGTAGACGTGCAGCGCCCGGGTCACGGAGTCGATGGTCTGGTCGATATCGGCCGGCGTGTGCGCCGCGGAGGTGACGAAGGACTGCCCGAGGACGCCGCCCCTCAACATCTCCTGGATGAACAACGTCCGGAATGACTGTGACGGTTGGCCGTCGGCGTCGCGTGTGATGTAGATCAGGCATGAGGGACGGCCCGTCACCTCGACGAAGTCGTCGATCCCGAGTGCCCGTGCCGCATCGTTCACCCCGGAGGCGAGTTGCCGGCCGGCAGCCTCCATCTCGGCGATGGGGTCGAATTCCCGGTAGGCGGCCACCACGGCGCGGAACGCCGCCAGACCCGTCGATTCGGCACCGTGGGTGGTCGACAACAGGAACACCCGGTCCCGGTCGGTGTTCAGACCACCGAGCTCCATCAGTTCCCGTCGTCCGGCGAGCGCCGAGATCGGAAAGCCGTTGCCGATGGCCTTGCCCCAGCACGACAGGTCGGGGGTGACGCCGTAGAGCGTCTGCGCGCCGTGCACAGACCATCGGAATCCGGTGATGATCTCGTCGAAGATCAACACCGCGCCGTGCGCGTCGCACAGCTCCCGAACACCCTCGAGGAACCCCGGTTCCGGCTCGGCCATCGCTGTGGCCGCCTCGAGGATCACCGCAGCGACAGACCCCGGATGCCCGGCGAACAGCGAGCGCAGCGACGCCAGGTCGTTGTAGTGGAACCGCAGCGCCTGCTCGGTCGCCGACGCCGGAATGCCGGCGGACATCTCGGTGGTCCCCATGAACCAGTCGTCAGTCGAGAAGAACGGGTGGTGGCAGATGGCGACCTTGTCCCGGCCCGTCGCCGCGCGCGCCAGTCGAATCGCCGCCGTCGTCGCATCTGAACCGTTCTTGGCGAACTTGACCATGTCGGCCCCCGGCACGAGCTCGAGGAAGTCCTCGGCCGCTTGGAGTTCCAGCTCCGTTGGGCGGGTGAAGTTGACGCCGTCGGCGATCGCCGCGCAGACCGCGTCGACCACCGGCCGGTATCCGTGTCCGAGGACCACGGATCTCAGACCCATGCCGTACTCGACGTACTCGTTGCCGTCGGCATCCCACACCCGTGCGGCCTCACCGCGGACCAGAACCGGGGCCATGTCGACCGGGTACTGGTCAGCGCCCCTGGCGTAGGTGTGCGCGCCGCCCGGCACCGCCCGGTGCAGACGAGCCTGCAGCTGGCCCGAGCGCGCGAAGGAACGCACGGTCGGACGGAGCGACACCGACGTATCGTGAACCATCGCGGCCCCCCAATTCTCATAGCCAGAAAGTTGCTAGCGACGTCAAGAACCGGGCAATGACCGGGTACGTTGCTGTCGGAGCAAACTTACCCTAGTTCGCCCCGGACGGCACACTCTGAGATGCCCCGTGCTGCGCGGACGGGAGCGGAAGTCCGTTCCCCGGCCTGGGGGCGACCGGCCGGAGTCGAGATACCGCACCCGCTTGGGAACTGTTTGCCAGATAGCGACAAACGCAAGAATGTGTGGTGGCGGTTTCGCCAAATGCGGGACAAAGGGGTGAAGGGCGCCCTAAGTTGCTGGGTGCTGATCTGCCATCAGCCTCGGTAGTTGAGTGGGAGGGCTACCTAGTGAAACCACCTTGGGGGTACTTGTGGCTCGACATTCCCGGACGACGACGACGCGTTCGACAAAAATTCGCACCTACCTGGCGGCTGGAGTGACAGCAGGCGTCACCAGCGCCGCCATGGCGGGCATCGGCACACTGATGCTCACCGAGACCGACGCACCCGCTCAGCCGACCTCGCTCGAGGTGCAGCTGGTCAACGACGAAGAGGAGTACACCCTCTGGGGTATGGCGGTATCCGGGTCCGACCGGTCCGGCGCCACGATGGAGGCCTCGGCCCTCCGGCCGATGATCGGCAATGGTGGCTGGCTGATCGGCAACGGTCTCGACGCGGCAGCCGACTGCACCGGTGACG
>NZ_JBAUJR010000505.1:0-2424 GCF_049683935.1 Mycobacterium sp.
GGGGTGGCGGTGCCCGGCGCGGGACCCCGGATGCGGCTGTTCGCGGGCCGCCGCCAGGGCGTGCTGGTGCTGTACCGAGAGCCGGTCTGAGGCTCACGTTGGTCATCCCGGCCACCGCATGGCACGCTGTGGGCGTGCCTGCGCATACCGCGGACTTGTATCCCGGGGACATCAAGTCGGTGTTGTTGTCCGAAGACCAGATCCAAGCCAAGACCGCCGAACTCGGAGCGCTGGTAGGCGCTCACTACCAGGACGGGTCCTCAGGGCAGGATCTGCTTCTCATCACGGTGCTCAAGGGCGCGGTCATGTTCGTCACCGATCTGGCCAGGGCGATTCCGTTGCCCACCCAGTTGGAGTTCATGGCCGTCAGCTCCTATGGCTCGTCGACGTCGTCCTCGGGCGTGGTGCGCATCCTCAAGGATCTCGACCGGGACATCAACGACCGGGACGTGCTCATCGTCGAGGACATCGTCGACTCCGGGCTGACGCTGAAGTGGTTGCTGCGCAACCTCGCCACCCGCCATCCCCGGTCACTCAAGGTGTGCACGCTGCTGCGTAAGCCCGATGCTGTCCGCGTCGATCTCGACATCGACTTCATCGGGTTCGACATCCCCAACGAGTTCGTGGTCGGCTACGGCCTCGACTACGCGGAGCGCTACCGCGACCTGCCCTACATCGGCACTCTCGACCCGAGGGTGTACGAGGACCACTAGGCGGCGCAGAATGCGGAGATGACCACCGCTCTCCGGATCTGTCCACTGTGCGAAGCGACCTGCGGCCTGACGTTGACGATCGACGACGGGCGGGTGACCGGTGCGCGCGGTGACCACGACGATGTCTTCAGTGCGGGCTTCATCTGCCCGAAGGGTGCAAGTTTCGCCGAACTCGACAACGACCCGGACCGCCTGAGCGCGCCACTGATTCGTCGGGACGGCGTCCTGACCGAGGCGACGTGGGACGAGGCGTTCGCCGCAGTCGCCGACGGCCTCGGTGCGGTCGTCCGCGATCACGGCGGATCCTCGGTCGGGGTGTACCTCGGTAATCCCAACGCGCACACCGTCGCCGGAGCGCTCTACCCGCCGCTCATCGTCCGTGGACTCGGTACCCACCAGGTCTACTCGGCCAGCACGCTGGACCAGATGCCCAAGCACGTCTCGCTGGGCCTGATGTTCGGCAGCCCCGTCGCGTTCACGGTGCCCGACCTCGACCGCACCGACTATCTGGTGGTCATCGGGGCGAACCCGCTGGTGTCCAACGGCAGCCTGGCCACCGCCGCCGACTTCGGCGGCAAGCTGCGCAAGCTGCGCAAGCGCGGTGGCACGCTCGTGGTGATCGACCCCGCCCGCACCCGCACCGCCGAACTCGCCGACCGGCACCTGCCGCCGCGACCCGGCACCGACGCGGCACTGCTGGGTGCCGTCGTCAACGTGCTGTTCGACGAGGATCTGGTGACCCTCGGGGCGCTGGCCGACCATGTGGCCGGTCTGGACGAGGTCCGCGACGTCGCCCGCGTTTTCACCCCGGAGGTCGTCGCGGCGCACTGCGGGATCGAGGCCGACGAGATCCGCACCCTCGCCCGGGAACTCGCCGCCGCGCCCACCGCCGTCGTGTACGGCCGGATGGGCACCTCCACGGTCGAATTCGGCACGCTGGGCAGCTGGCTGGTGGACGTCGTCAACATCCTCACCGGGAATCTGGACCGGCCCGGCGGCGCGATGTTCCCGCTCTCGCCCGTGGCACCGGCACCCCGAGGGCACCGGCCGGGCCGCGGGTTCTCCACCGGCCGGTGGCACAGCCGGGTCTCCGGTCACCCCGAGGTGCTCTCGGAATTCCCCGTCGTGGCGCTGGCCGAGGAGATCGAGACCCCGGGCGAGGGGCAGATCAAAGCGATGATCACCATCGCCGGAAACCCGGTGCTCTCCGCCCCGGACGGCGATCGCCTCGACAGGGCGCTGGCCGGCATCGGCTTCATGATTTCGGTAGACCCGTACCTCAACGAGACCACCCGCCACGCCGACGTCGTCCTGCCGCCCCCGCCGCCGTCGCGCAGCCCGCACTTCGACTTCGCCCTGAACAACGTCGCGGTCCGCAACAACGCCCGCTATTCACCACCTGTGCTGGCGTTGCAGGGGCGTCCCGACGAAGCCGAGATCCTGTCGCGAATCGCCCTGGTGCTCTACGGAATCGGAGTCGACGCCGACCCTGCGCTCGTCGACGAGCAGGTCATCGCGACCACGCTGGCCAAGGAGACCGCCGACGCGGCGTCGCCGGTCGCCGGACGCGACGTCGGCGAGTTGACCGCCATGCTCGACGACGGCCCGGGCTACGAGCGCCGTCTCGACATGATGCTCCGCGTCGGGGCCTACGGCGACGCCTTCGGTGCCCGGCCGGACGGTCTGACCCTGCAACGCCTCAAGGCGGCAC
>NZ_JBAUJR010000506.1:0-2331 GCF_049683935.1 Mycobacterium sp.
GCGGGATGCTGGCGCCCCACAGCGAGGGTTGGCCCGGCGAGGAGCGCCTGCTACGGCTCGGGCTGGCGTCACTCGAGCTGTGGAAGCAGGGTTTCCTCGACGGGCTGCCGCCCGAGGTGGTGACCGCGCGGGAATCGCTCGTCGTCGCCGTGGACCGGGCCGACGCCGCGGATCTGAAGACCGTCGGTGAGTGGCTGACGACCCAAGGGCATCCCGTGGCACTGACCAACTCTGCACGCGACGTAGAACCCCTTCTCGCCCAAGGGATTCGACATGGATTCGTCGCCGAGACCGAGCTGGCGGTGGACAACCGGGCGGTGGTCGAGGCGCTCGCCGCGCACTGTGAGCGGCTCGGAGTGCAGTGGGCGCCCGCGGTCGGCGACCTGACCGAGACCGACTCCGCTGACGTCACCGTGATCGCCAACGGTATCGATGCGCCTTCTCTGTGGCCCGGCCTGCCGATCCGTCCGGTGAAGGGTGAGGTGCTTCGACTGCGCTGGCGCCGCGGGTGTATGCCGTTGCCGCAGCGAGTGATCCGGGCACGGGTGCACGGACGGCAGGTGTACATGGTTCCCAGGGAGGACGGGGTGGTGGTCGGTGCGACGCAGTACGAGCACGGCCGGGACACCGCTCCGGCGGTGACGGGGGTGCGCGAACTGCTCGACGACGCGTGCGCGGTGTTGCCCGGCCTGGGTGAGTACGAGTTCGCCGAGTGTTCGGCCGGCCTGCGGCCGATGACCACTGACAACCTGCCCCTGGTGGGCAGGCTCGACGCGCGGACCCTGGTGGCAGCGGGCCACGGACGGTCGGGTTTCCTGCTGGCTCCGTGGACCGCCGAGGCGATCGCCGCGGAACTCCGCGGCGAGCCGCTGCCCGAGGCCGCAGACATGGCAGGGGCATCGGCCCGATGAAGCTGACGGTGAACGACGAAGCGGTGGAGGTCGACGAACAGATGACGGTGGCGGGTCTGCTGGACCGGCTCGGAATTCCGGAGAAGGGCATCGCCGTTGCCGTCAATTGGTCGGTGATCCCGCGTTCACAGTGGCATACCGTGCTCGCTGACGGTGCAAAGGTGGAAGTGGTGACGGCGGTGCAGGGTGGCTGAAGTGTCAACCGGAAAATTGAGTATCGCGGGTCGGGAGTTCGGATCACGGTTGATCCTGGGCACCGGCGGGGCGGCCAACCTCGCGGTGCTGGAGGCGGCGTTGATCGCCTCGGAGACCGAGCTGACCACCGTGGCGATGCGCCGGGTCGACGCAGACGGCGGCACCGGCGTGCTCGAGCTGCTGGCCCGGATCGGTATCACCCCCCTGCCGAACACCGCCGGGTGCCGCGGGGCGGCGGAAGCGGTGATGACCGCTCAGCTGGCCCGCGAAGCGCTGCAGACCAACTGGGTCAAGCTCGAGGTCATCGCCGACGAGCGGACGCTGCTCCCGGATGGCGTCGAATTGGTCAGGGCCGCAGAGCAACTGGTCGACGACGGATTCACCGTGCTGCCCTACACCAATGACGATCCGATCCTTGCCCGCCGCCTGGAAGCCGCCGGTTGCGCCGCGGTGATGCCGCTGGGGTCGCCGATCGGCACCGGGTTGGGCATCGCCAATCCGCACAACATCGAGATGATCGTCGAGCAGGCGTCGGTGCCGGTGATCCTCGACGCCGGTATCGGGACCGCCAGTGATGCCGCTCTGGCGATGGAACTGGGTTGCGACGCTGTGCTACTGGCCACCGCAGTGACCCGGGCCGCCGATCCGGCCGTGATGGCCGCGGCGATGGCGGCCGCCGTCAAAGGCGGCTACCTGGCCAGGCAGGCGGGCCGGATCCCGAAGCGGTTCTGGGCGCAGGCGAGCAGTCCTGACCTGTGAGCACGAAGCGCTATGTCGCCCTGGGGAGTTCGATGGCGGCCGGACCGGGGATCCAGCCGCGGGTGCCCGGATCGCCGCGACCCGCGGGCCGGTCGGGTGCCAACTATCCGCACCTCGTCGCGGCGTCGCTCGGCCTGGACCTCGTCGACGTCACCTACTCGGGGGCGACCACCGCTCACGTCCTGCACGAACCGCAGCGCAGCGCCCCGCCTCAGGTGGATGCACTCGACGGCAGCGAGACCCTGGTGACGGTGACGATCGGCGGAAACGACGTCGGGTATGTGCCGATGCTGTTCGCGGCCGGACTGCCCCGACCGGTGCGGTCGATACCGTTCCTCGGAGCGAAGCTGCGTGAGCTCCTCGATCCGACGGCGCGCGACCGTGCCCTCGTCGAGGTGGGCGAGTCGCTCGTCGAGGTCGGTCGCACCCTGCGCCGCCGCGCCCCGCACGCGGCTGTGCTGTTCGT
>NZ_JBAUJR010000507.1:0-8045 GCF_049683935.1 Mycobacterium sp.
CTGATCTCCTGCCCGGCGTCAGCGCGCCGCAATTGGGCTTGCGGCCTGACGCGACGCCGGGCAGGGCTACCCGTTCAACCGCGCCGTCGACACAATCGACACAGCCCGCTCCATCGCATCCTCACCCAGCACCCGAAACGACGTCATCCGGTCCAGCTCCGCGCTCGTCGTCGACGGATTCAACCCCTGACACTGGCGGGCGAACAGCCCGAACTGCTCCACAGCCTCCTGCAGATGCGCCGTCAACTCCATCGAGGGCGCCGGCAGCTTCGCGTCGAGCGCCTCGACCTGGCCGTCGAGTTCCCGGCAGCCAGCCCGCGCATCCGCGAAATCCCCTGCCCTTGGTGGCGCTGCCGATCCAGATGAACGCGTCACCGATCCCGTTCAGGCCACGCCCGAGGCTGTGACAACGACTGTCGCCGCGCCTACGTCGAAAGAATCAGGCGATCGTGAATTGGGGATCTGAAGAACTCTCACCCAGCCTCCGTTGTGGCGACTGGCTGCCCTCCGGTGCTGCAGCCGGCCAACGTGATTACAGCCGCGGCAGCGGCAATTCCCCTCGTGATTCTCCCCATGCGCGCGCATCCTACGCCCGCACCCCCCGCCCCGACCCGGCGTTCAGGCGGCTTGCTGCCAGCACCGCTCCGGACGCTCATCCTCCGGCAGACTCACCGCTACCGCGACCTTGGTCAGCGCCAGCAGGATCGCGGTGTAGTCGCCCAGGTCGTCGCCGTCAGCCATCACGCCACCGGCAGCGGGCCGGTGCTCTCCCCGGCCGCCTCCGACACCGCGCGGATCTCGTCACGCGTGGTCATCGTGTACCGCTCGGTCGTCGCCACCGAGGCATGACCAAGCGCCTCCTGCACCGCACGCAGATTCCTGGTTCCGGCATACCCGCGGGTCGCGAAACGGTGCCTCAGCTTGTGCATCGTCCAGCCGGGCGGCATCAGCTTGCTGATGACGGTGCCCACCCACTGAGGACTCATGTGGCCGTCGTAGGCGCCGGGGAACAGGTAGCCGTGCTGACAGAACCCGATGACCTCTGCCGCGAGGCTCTCGGTGATCGGGACGACGCGCTGCTTCCCGCCCTTCCCTCGGACGATGAGCGCCCACCCGGTGCGGTCACGGACCACATCATCGCGCCGCATCCCCGCCACCTCAGCCCGCCGCAGACCAGCTTCACCAGCAAGGCGCGCCATCACGCGCTCCCGCGGCGACGCGGCGTCGAGGAGATCGCGCCACACGTCGTCGGGGCACGGCCTGGGCCGAGGTTTATCGCCGGGCATCTTCGGCAACAGCATCGCCGGGTTGCTGTCCATCAGCTCGTTTCCGATGCACCACTCGCAGAACGAAACCAGCGAACACCGGACGCTCTTGCGGTGCTCAAGCGACCAGTCGTGCGCGCTGAACAACTCGATGAGCAGTGCCAATGACAGTTGTCGCGGATTGTGCAGTTGTGTTCGGCGGGCAACCATCCGTAGATGATCTCGCCGAAGTCGTTGTGTATTAACGCTTGCGCCTGATATGCGCAACCATGTGAGCCATCCCCCGATCGCCCTCTCCCAAGGCTGCGGCAGGCCGTGTCCGCCGCTTTCCATGGGGTCATTCCTAACAAGCCTCAGACGATTTGTCATCTAGTTCGGCTAACTCTGCTCACACGCGTGCTCGTCTCAACTTTTGACGGTTCACGTTGCTACGCCGCTGCTGGCAAGGTCTCAACCAGCTCATCACTTGGTTGGGCGCTGAGTGTGACGGGCGGCTTACGGGCACCCGCGCACCGCGGCCCGGACTCAATTGCGCAGTGTGAACCCCGCGTCGAGCGGCCACGACGTGCCGGTGATGAACCTGCCCGCATCGGAGACCAGCCACGCCACGGCGGTGGCGATGTCGTCGGGTTCGACGAGCGCGATCGGCAGGGCGTTCTGCTGGGCCATCAGCCACGGATCGCCGGCAGCGGCCAGGGTCATCGTCGCGTCGTTGATGATCATGTCGGTGTTCACCCCGCTGGGGTGGATGGTGTTGACGCGGATCGAGTGGGGTGCGAGATTGCTGGCCCATCCCTGCATGAGGGCCACCAGCGCGCGCTTGGATGCCGCGTAGGCCTGTAGTCCTGCCCGGTCGGTGTCGGAGGCCTTGAGCCCCTGGGTGGAGCTGGTCAGCACGATCGAGCCGCCACGGCCGCCGGCGATGAGAGCGGGTATCGCGGCATCGACGGTGTTCCAGGCCCCGATGAGGTTGATCTCGACGATCTCGCGGAAGTCCCGGCGTCGCCGCTCACTGTCGGTGACGCGGATGACGCCGGCATTGGCGACGACGATGTCGATCCGGCCGAACGCTTCGAGCCCGCCCGCGACGACGGCGTCCACGGCGTCGGCGTCGCGCACGTCGGCCGCCCGGGCGAGGATTCGGCGACCCCGGGCCTCGACCAGCCTCACGGTCTCGTCCAGATCGTCGGCTGTCGCTCCCGGGTAGTCGGTGAAGTCGAACTCTGAGCAGACGTCGAGGGCGATGATGTCTGCGCCTTCGCCGGCCAGTCGGACCGCATGCGCGCGGCCCATGCCGCGTGCGGCACCGGTGATGAAGGCGACGTGGCCGTCGAGTGTCGTCACGGTCAGCCTCCGGTACTTTCGCTCCTGGCGTCCGCAGGCGGAAAGTTGACGTTCTTGGTGACCGCTTCCCACTCGTCGATCGACGCGGAGAACGCGGCCAACTTGTCGCGCACCGCCTTCAACACGTCA
The DNA here is from genome assembly GCF_049683935.1 of Mycobacterium sp. Classification (GTDB taxonomy): domain Bacteria; phylum Actinomycetota; class Actinomycetes; order Mycobacteriales; family Mycobacteriaceae; genus Mycobacterium. The sequence goes on from NZ_JBAUJR010000507.1 coordinate 2,739, forward strand.
CGGCCGAGCAGCAATCGCAAGGGTGGTTCGTCGAGCTTCGTCACCATCAGCACCGCTTCGGCGACCTTGCGGGGGTCACCCGGTAGATGGTTGGCGAACTCCTTGATCAGCGTCTTGCGGGATCCGACGTTGTCGTCGTAATCGCCGATGGGGGTGGCGGATTCCCACATCGACCGCGCCGCCCAGTCGGTCCGGAACGCGCCGGGTTCGATCGCGGAGACCTTGATGCCGAACGGTTTGACCTCCTGGGCCAGCGCTTCGGTCAGCGCCTCGAGCGCGAACTTCGTCGACGAGTAGTACGCGTTGGGCGGGTTGGCGACCAGTCCGGTCATCGACGAGATGTTGACGATGTGCCCCGAGCCGCGGGCACGCATCCCGGGAAGGATCGCCTTGATGGTATCCACGACACCGAAGTAGTTGGTGTCGAACAGTTTACGTACCTGCTCGTCTTCGCCTTCCTCGATGGCCGACAGGTAACCGTTGCCTGCGTTGTTGACCAGGATGTCGGTGCCGCCGAACGCCTCGTCTGCGGCTCGGACCGCGGCACCGATCTGATCCTTGTCGGTGACGTCGAGCGCGACGGTCACCGCACGGTCGCCGAACTCCTCGGCGAGATCGGCCACCGACTCGGTGCGACGTGCTGTCACCACCACCGAATGTCCTTCTTCCAATGCGGCGCGCGCGATTTCGCGTCCGATGCCGGTGGAACATCCGGTGATCAGCCAGCGTGCCATGTCAGTTGGTCCCTTCGGGTAGCCGGCGCAGATAGGAGGTGCGCCGGTCGGCCAACTCGGTGGCCCGCTCCTGCGACGACACCCGCCGTAGCGCGGGGACCTCGGAGTCCAGGTCGTCGAGGCTGATCACCCGCCCGCGAGCGCCGAGGTCCTCTTTCGGCCCATCGCCGCCGAACTCGGCCATCCGCAGGGTCAGGATGCCCTCGGTGAGCCCGTCGGAGTCGATCCAGTTCACCACTCCGGGATCGGTGGGCGAGATGACGTAGGTGTAGGTGCCGTCCTCGTTCGGTACCGACTGGGCCTTGTTGAGGCTTCCGGTGCGGTCGACGATGTCGAGTGTGGTGCCCCAGATGTTGCTCAGCGGGACGGTGAAGTATTCGGCACCGCCGTCGCTCACGTCGACCACAAAGGCCTCTCCGGGATTCAGGTCGAAGCGTCCCATGACGTACACCTGATTGCGCATCGCGCCGACCTTGTCGGCGGACCACGCGAGGTTGAAGTTGTTGGGCGCCATCTTGTAGATCCCGTGGCTGAGCTTGCCGGTGAAGTTCGCGAAGTACGCCATCATCTCCGCCGTGGCGTCGGCCTGCTCGTCGAGCGTGCGTGCCGGAACCGAGGGCGTCCCGCCGAGGCGCTGCACCGCAAGGTGATTCGGATCGTCACGGTCCCAGTTGAGCAGCACGTCACGGATGTAGAACTCGTGAGCGGCCGGCGTGGTCTGCACATGGTTGGGCCGACCACCGGCAGGGTCGGCGTCGACGGTGATCGTGAAGGATCCGTCGGCGTCGACGTCCATCGTGCGGCCGTTGAGCACGGCGACGGTGCCCATGTTGGCGTCCCACAGGGTGAAGTAGTTCTCCGTCATCCGGTTGGCGCCGACGCGCCCGTTGATCTCGTAGCGCTCGTCGCCGGAGATCGGGATCACCCGGTACACGCTGTCGGGATTGTCGATGCCCCAACGTGATCCGGGGACCGGGCGGCCGGCGACAGGGTGCCCGATCCGGGTGATACAGCTGACCTTGGGACGCAGCTTGTCCTGATTGGACGACCACACCGCCGCGGAGAACATCACCTCGGCGAAGGCGGCGTCGAACCGTTCCCGCATCGCCTCGGATGCTTTCGCGCGACCCAGCCAGGTGTCGGCCACACTGCGGTAGGCAGCCTTCACCGTGGGGTGGCTGGTGAGTTCCAGCGCGGCCAGCTCCTGGTCGTGTTGTGAGTCGGTCGCTACCGGATCACCGGTGAACTGGGTCATCTTGTCCTCCTCGAACAGGGCGGAATCGAGAGTTGTAGGCCGAGAACCGCTCGGCGATCTGGTCGTTGCTCAACCCGAAGTCGGCCGCGCAGTACGGCGGTCGCGCGGGTTCGCGCGGACGCTGCGCCAGCCAGCGCCGCATCGTCGATTCGGCCTCGGAGGTCAACGGCACGTCGATCGCGTCGTACACCCGGGCCACCTGGCCGATCGGATCGGCGACGGCATCGGCGAACTCGATGTCGGTGCACCGGACTCGCTCGTCGTCCCAGCCCCGACGGGTGTTCATCGCGCGGTCGTTGGTCCAGCCCATCCGGGCCAGCCATTCGGCGCCGACCCGGTGGCGGTCGACCTCGTCGGCGTGCATGGCGTGCAGGGTGGCGTTCAGGCCGGCGCCGGACGGAATCGTCTCCCGTGGGTCACGGTGCATGTGCACGATGTGCAGATCGGGAAACCGGGCACGCAGCGTGTCGAGGTAGCCCAGGTGCGCGGGGGATTTCAGCACCCACCGCTGCGCAGTGCGCCCCTGACGGCGTTTCTGCCACTGCACGAACTGCAGCATCCGGTGCAGGTAGGCGTAGGCCGGTGCGAAGTCCTGTCCGTCGATCCACGACCGGTAGTCCGGCACGTGGGCGCCGGACTCCGGGACGTGCGACAGGAACGCATCGGACAGGAAGACGATCTCCTCCTCGGGCTCCCGGGCGTACATCGGGTGGATGGCGAACAACTCCGGCGCCAGTTCGCGCGAGGTGGCCTCGCGCTTCTCGCTGATGGCGATCCGCGGATCCTGCGCAGCCGCCCAGTCGTAGTCCAGTCGGGGAGCGACCTCGACCACCTCCCAGCCATAGCAGCAGTGAAAGCGGTTGTCGGCAGCCAGAAGTCGCTGCAGCAGGGTGGTTCCGCTACGCATCATGCCGACGACGACGATCGGCGCGGCGATGATCTCCTCGGTGATTTCCGGGTGTCGGCGGATCCACTCCTGGGCGCGCAGCCGCATCCGCAGGCTGTGCACCAGGCCCGAGCGCAGGATGTGCACGCCGATGTCGTTGAGGTCGGCGCGACGGTAGCTGTCGGCCAACACCTCCAGCGGCTCCTCGAACGGCAGGGGACCCCAGTCGGAGAGGCTCTCCTTCTGCTGGGCGCGGGCCATCAGCGCAGCCGCGTCGAAGGAGGATGGCACTGCGGTCAGAACTTCAGATGATGGCTCGTGTCGCCCACCTGATCGATGAACATGATCCGGGTGTCGAACCACCAGGCGCCGTCGACGCGGTGGAAGGTGTCGCGGTAGTGGCCGGTCACGATGATCTGCAGGGGCAGCTCCGGGGTGGCCTGGGTGACGCAGTAGTAGGCACCGCCGCTCGCGGTACCGGAGTCCTCGTCGACCTGCAGTCGCACGTTGGTGGTGAAGTGCCTGGTCTTGGGTGTGCCGTCGTCGTAGAGGCGCGTCGCCATCGCGTAGAGCTGCCGAACCCGGTCGGTGCCTTCGAAGACAGTTTCCGGGGGGCCGTTCTCCATGCCGCAGATCCGGCCGTGGGCGAACAGCGCGGCGACCCCGTCCAGATCACCCGCGTCGATCCGCTCGGCGTAGGTGTACACCAGGTTCTCGATCTCGCGGGCGGCATCGCTCATCGGCGGTAGACAACCAGCCAGAAACTGTCATGTCAACGTTTTGTGCACAGTTGGGCACCGCTAACCTCACACGATGACTTCACAATGGTCGCCCGCCCGCCTCGGGGACATGACCGGCAAACGAATCGTCGTCACCGGCGCCACCAACGGCGTCGGCCTCGCGACGGCGCGCGCTCTCGCCCGGGCAGGGGCCCACGTGATCCTGGCGGTGCGCAATCTGGAACTCGGCGCGCAGCGTGCGGCCGAGATGGGCGGCGACACGTCGATCGTCAAACTGGACCTCGCGGATCAGTCCTCGGTCAAGGCGTTCCCCGGACTCGTCGACGGGGACGTCGACGTCCTGATCAACAACGCCGGTCTGGTCGCCCAGCACCGCAGCGACACCGTCGACGGCTTCGAGATGACGATGGGCACGAACTTCCTCGGTCCGTTCGCGCTGACCAATCTGATGTTCGGTCGGGTCCGCTCGAAGATCGTCAACGTCGGTTCGGATGCCCACAAGTCCGCGTCGATCGCGTTCGACGATCCCCATCTGCGCACCCGCAAGTGGTCCTCGTTTCCGGCGTACGCCCGCTCGAAGCTGGCGGTGATGCTGTGGGGCCTGGAACTGGATCGCCGCCTGCGTGAGGCCGGTTCGCCGGTGACCACCTACCTGACCCACCCGGGCTGGGTGGCGTCGAACCTGCCGAACCTGTCCGACACCCGGGTGATGTCGGCGTTCCATTCGGTGGTGACGTCGGTGGCCAACGTCATCGGCAACGACCTCGATGCCGGCGCCGCGCCCACGCTGTACTGCCTCACCGAGCCGATTCCGCCGGGCAGTTACGTCGGCATCGACGGCAGGCTCGGTTTCAAGGGCGGCCCGACGCTCAGCGGCCGCGCGCCCGTCGCCTGTGACTACGAGGATGCCCGCACGCTCTGGGAGTTCGCCGAGCGTGAGACCGGCACGACGCTGAGCATCTAGCCGCGCCCGCACGATCACTGCGGGTTCTCGGCCAGGTACTCCTCCACGGGAATGCGGGTGTCTGCGGTGTACCCGACGGGCAGGACGACGTCGCCGGCGGTGGTTCGGTAGTACACGTCCCACAGGTGGTACGCGGTGAATGCTTCTGGGGCGGAAGCGATCACCGCCGCGTAGTCCTTGATCGCGCGGACGTACTGTTGTGAGTTGTTGTAGCGGTAGAGGGCGAAGTCCGGGTCGCCGACGAAGCCGTTGGCGGCGAGGTAGCGGCCCGCGGCCATGATGCTGTCGCGGGGCGAAAGAATGTCGCCGCCGTCGCCGTACGCGGCGAACGTCGACGGCATGAACTGCATCGGTCCCTGCGCCCCGGCGGTGCTCACGCCCTCGATGCGGCCGAACGCGGTCTCGACCAGGTTGATCGCCGCCAGATAGTTCCAGCCGACACCGGTCGCCGACTCGGCCTGTCGGTAGTGCTCGAGAAGCTCGTGCGCCGGTAGCGGCGGGTTGATCCGCCACGCAGGCACGGTGGACGGGGGTTGCTTCATCATCGACGCGAGCTGCCTGCGGGCCTCGACGTTGCGGTCGTAGACCTCGAGCAGCGCCGGCGGGATGCGCGGGCGGGCGATCGGATCCCATTCGGGGTGCCGTCCGATGGCGCGATAGGCGACCTGCTGACGGCGCGCCGCCGTGAGCACCTCGGCCGGTGACGACGACGGGTCGCGCAGCGCCAG
>NZ_JBAUJR010000508.1:0-2558 GCF_049683935.1 Mycobacterium sp.
GGCCTGTGGAGGCAGCGTGCCGACGTGGTCGTCATCGGCACGGGCGTCGGCGGACTCGCCGCCGCGCTGGCCGCGCACCGGCGTGGACGCAAAGTGGTGCTGCTGAGCAAAGTCGGTGAGACCGCCACGTTCTACGCACAGGGTGGCATCGCGGTTGTGCTGCCGGACGCCTTTCACGACGACGGAGACTCGATCGAGGCCCACGTCGCCGACACCCTCGCCGCGGGAGGGGGCCTGTGCGATCCGGACGCGGTCCGCTCGATCGTCGCCGACGGCTACCGCGCCGTGGCCGAATTGGTCGCCTCGGGGGCACATTTTGACGAAGCGGCACCGGGGCGGTGGGCGCTGACCCGCGAGGGTGGGCACTCCCGCCGACGCATCATCCACTCCGGCGGGGATGCCACGGGTGCCGAAGTCCAGCGAGCGCTGGATTACGCGGCGGCCCACCTCGACGTCCGTCGTAACCATGTGGCGCTGGATCTGCTGGTCGAGTCCGACGCCGTCGCCGGGGTGCTGGTGCTCAGCGACGACGGCCCGGGGGTCATCTACGCGCCGTCGGTCATCCTCGCCACCGGGGGCCTGGGGCACCTCTACCAGGCCACCACCAACCCCGAGGGCTCAACGGGTGACGGTCTCGCGCTGGCGATGTGGGCCGGGCTGCCGGTCACTGACCTGGAGTTCATCCAGTTCCACCCGACCATGCTGTTCGACGGTCACCGTGGCGGGCGGCGTCCGCTGATCACCGAAGCGTTGCGCGGGGAGGGGGCGAAATTGGTTGACGCTTCCGGGGATCCGGTGACCGCCGGGGCGCACCCGATGGGCGACCTGGCGCCTCGCGACGTGGTCGCCGGCGCGATCCACGCGCGGATGAACGCCACTGGTGATCCCTGCGTGTATCTCGATGCGCGGACGATCGCCGACTTCGCCCGACGGTTCCCGACGGTGACCGCGGCCTGCCGGCAGGCGGGTATCGATCCGACACACCAACCGATCCCTGTGGTGCCCGGGGCCCACTACAGCTGTGGCGGCGTGCAGACCGACGTCTTCGGCCGCACCGACCTCGTGGGACTGTTCGCGGCCGGTGAGGTGGCCCGGACCGGGATGCACGGCGCCAACCGCCTGGCCTCCAACAGCCTTCTCGAGGGACTGGTCGTCGGCGGGCGTGCCGGCGACGTCGCCGCGGTTCACGCGCAGGACGCCGGCCCCGGTGCGGCGGTGACTCCGGATCTCCCGGTGCGACCCGCGGTGGCCCGCGCGGACTTGCAACGCGCCATGAGCCTGCACGCTTCGGTCGTGCGAAGTGGCGACGGACTACGGAAACTGGTCGATCTCCTGGACCAGGCAAGTCTTCGAAAGATCGATTCGCGCACCGATTTCGAGGATGCAGCCTTGACCTCCACCGCGACGGTCGTTGCGGCGGCAGCGGCGGCACGCACGGAAAGCCGCGGCTGCCATCACCGTTCGGACTTCCCCGATGTGGATCCGGCGCAGGCGCTCAGCGTGCCGCACGCCGCCCCTGCACTCGTTCGCAGCGCGGTGGGTTGCTGATGGCACTCACCGAGATGGCGCTCACCGAGGTCGAACTCACCGAGGCCCGCGCGGTCATCACCCGTGCACTGGACGAGGATCTGCGATACGGGCCCGATGTGACCACGATGGCAACAGTGCCCGTCGATGCGGTGACCACCGCGTCGGTGGTGTCGAGAGAGCCGGGCGTGCTCGCCGGGGTGGACCTCGCGCTGATGGTTCTCGACGAGCTGCTCGGCGTCGACGGCTACCGCATCGACCATCACGAACCGGACGGCGCACGACTCGGTGCCGGCGGAGTGGTCCTGACCGTGCATGCCCCGACCCGGGGTCTGCTCACCGCCGAGCGCACGATGCTCAATCTGGTGTGTCACCTGTCGGGCATCGCCACCACCACGGCGGCCTGGGTGGAAGCGGTGTCGGGAACCTCGGCTCAGATCAGGGACACCCGAAAGACACTGCCCGGACTCCGTGCGCTGCAGAAGTACGCGGTGCGGGTGGGCGGTGGTGTCAATCACCGGATGGGCCTGGGTGACGCGGCACTGATCAAGGACAACCACGTGGCCGCCGCAGGGTCGGTGCTGGCCGCCCTGCGCGAGGTACGGGCCGCGGCACCGGATCTCCCGTGCGAGGTCGAGGTCGATTCGCTCGAGCAACTCGACGAAGTTCTGGGCGAGGGCGTGGAACTGGTTCTGCTCGACAACTTTCCGGTGTGGCAGACGCAGATCGCCGTGCAACGCCGGGACGCACGCTCGCCCGAGACGAAGCTGGAATCGTCGGGCGGTCTGTCGCTGCACAGTGCCGCAGAGTACGCGGGCACTGGAGTGGACTACCTGGCGGTCGGCGCGCTCACGCACTCCGTCCAGGTGCTCGACCTCGGATTGGATCTCTGACGTGACCGAACGGTCACCGCGCCACGGTCTGCTCTACACCACACTCGTGGTGGCGGTCCTGGCGCTGGCGGTGGCGGTGGTCGCGCTGATCCGGTCGGCCGGCGGGACGCCCGAATACACCGAGGCGGAGCGCGGCGC
>NZ_JBAUJR010000509.1:0-8020 GCF_049683935.1 Mycobacterium sp.
ATCACCGGATCCGTGGCCAGATTCGTTTCGGAACCCTTTTCGAAGCCTGGTCGCAGATCCGTCACCGATGACAATCAACGACCAGGAAGAAGAGGACCGGACATGTCTTCCCTGACATGTGAGAGAACGAAGCTGGCGGTGCCGTGCCACGAGAATCCCGATCTGTGGTTCGCCGAGGATCCGCGCGATCTCGAACAGGCCAAGGCGCTGTGCACGGACTGCCCGATACGGCGCGAGTGCCTCAACGCCGCACTCGAACGTCAGGAGCCGTGGGGTGTGTGGGGCGGTGAGATCCTGGACCGGGGTTCGGTGATCGCCCGCAAGCGTCCGCGGGGGCGGCCCCGCAAGGACACGAAAGAGCCTGTGGCCGCGTGATTTACGTCGGCCCCGGCGCGCTACACCGCGTCGGGGTCGGCGAATCCCGGCACGGTCTCCTCGGCGATGCTCCGTGTCGGCACGTGCGCATCGAGTTGACACGAGATGGCCACGATCGACGCGATCACCCGCATCGGGATCGCCATCTTCGGCGGGATGTCCATCTGGCGGGCGGCCTTGATCTGCCCGGCGGCCTTGTCGAGTTCGAGGGTGGTCATCCGCTGCAGCCATTTGCGGGTGTAATGGAACACCGGCACCTCGAGCGGGTCGACGTACTGCTTGAGCATGTCGTCGATGTCCGCGGTTGACGGCGTCTGGCCCTTCTGGATGAAGCCGGCCTTCTGCATCGTCGGCAACAGCTTGTCGTAGTTCTTGTCGACGGCGTACCGCAGCGTCTGGCCCAGCTCGATGGGCCAACCCCCGGGCATCGGGGCGACCGCGCCGAAGTCGATGACACCCATCTTTCCGTCCGGCATCAGCATGAAGTTGCCGGGGTGGGCGTCGCCGTGAACCATTTCCAACCGGCCGGGCGCGTCGTTGCAGAACACGAACAGCCGGGTGGCCATCAGGTCGCGCTGCTCCTGGGTTCCCTCGCGGATGATCTGCGACAGCGGGATGCCCTCGATCCACTCCTGGACGACGACTTTGGGCGCGCTGGCCACCACGTGCGGAACGATGAACTGCGGGTGGCCGTCGTAGGCCTTGGCGAACGCCCGCTGATTGTCGGCTTCGAGCCGGTAGTCCAGCTCCATCTCGGTGCGCTCGATCAGCTCGTTGACCACGCCCTGCACATCGGCGCCGGGGGAGAGTTGCTTGAGCACACTGACCATCCGCTGCATCGTCTTCAGGTCGGCACGCAGTGCTTCGTCGGCGCCGGGGTACTGGATCTTGACCGCGACGACGCGGCCGTCGCCCCACACCGCCTTGTGCACCTGGCCGATGCTGGCCGATGCGATGGACTTGTCGTCGAATGATTGGAAGCGGTCCCGCCACTTGGTGCCCAGCTGGGCGTCGAGCACCCGGTGCACCTTGGCCGCGGGCAACGGTGGCGCCTCGCGCTGCAGCTTGGTCAGTGCTTCGCGGTAGGGCTTGCCGTACTGCTCGGGGATCGCGGCTTCCATGACCGAGAGCGCCTGGCCGACCTTCATCGCGCCGCCCTTGAGTTCGCCGAGCACGGTGAACAACTGCTGCGCAGCCTTGTCCATCAATTCAGCGTTGACGTCGTCCCTGGACTTGCCGGTCAGGCGCTTGCCGAAGCCCAGTGCGGCCCGGCCGGCCATGCCTACGGGCAGCGACGCCAGCTTCGCGTTACGCGCGGCCCGCCCTCGCTTGATGTCACTCACGACTCCATCATCCACGACTGCGAAGAACTTCCACCAACTAGTTGGAAACGAGTCATGTCAGCATGAACACATCGCATGCCGCGACCATCTGCGGGCCACGATCGAGCCTGTGGCGACGTCGAATTCCAGCGTCGTGTCCAGTGTGGACGGCGCGGCCGTCGCTTTGCCCGCAGCGTCGTCACAGCTGACCGCGCGAACGACATGGTCGATCTCGTTGAGTGCCAGTGCGGCGGTCGCCAGCACCGTGGCCCGGTTGGCGGTACCCACGGTGTGGCACAGCTGTGCCGCGACGGCGGGCCAGGCCGGGTCTCGGTCGCTGCGGTGCAGGTCAGCGCAGCGCAGACAGCTGGTGACGCCGGGAATCACCAGCGGACCGACCAGCCCGACGCCGTCGCGAACCCGCACGGCCAGGTGGGGAACACCGGCGTCGTGCAGTTCGCGGACCACCCGCGGATCGGCGACCAAGTAGTCGGTCAGCACGACGAGGTCCGCCGATCCCGTGGAGGCGTGGGTTCTGCTGCTCTGGCTGATTCGGACGCCCGAGCTGCGCAGCGACGCGGTGAGCTGGTCGGTCAGCGGGCCGCTGCCGTGGATGCGGACCGAGGCCGCGCGGGTGCGTTGCCGCGAGACTTCGCTGACCACGCCGGCGTCGACGAGATGGCTGACCAGCGTGGTGACCACCGACGCCTCGGCGCCGCGGGTGGCTGCCAGGGACTGCAACTCGGCGATCGTCGCGGCGGATTGCAGCCCGCGCAGCAGTTCAGCCAGGACGTTCGCAGACAACCCGGGCGGCGGATGCACCACGACCGCGCGCCGGGGATCCCAGCCCACCTGGACTGTGTCGTCGGGCCGGGCCAGCACCGGGGTGGCCGTGCTGAGCGCATATCGCGTCATGCAACGACACTGACATGCGCCGGCGACCCCGAGCCGGGTTATCCACAGGGGACGTCGCCCTCACTCGCGCGGGCGGTCGGTCCCGTCGTCGTCGCGCTTGGCGTCGTCGGCTTCGGTCAGGGCCTGTTCGATGGCGCTGTCCAGGTCGCTGGTGTCGCCGCCGATGACGCGGTCGATGAATCCGGCGGGCTCGTCCAGGTCGGATGCGCTCGGCAGCAGGTCGGGGTGCTGCCAGACGGCGTCGCGGGCGTCGGAGCCGACCGCCTGGGTCAGCCGCTCCCACAGCGCCGCGGCCTCACGCATCTTGCGTGGCCGCAGTTCGAGCCCGACCAGGGTGGCGAACGTCTGCTCGGCCGGTCCGCCGGTGGCACGGCGCCGCCGCAGCGTCTCGCTGAGCGCCGGAGTGCCGGGGATCCGTTCGCCCAGAGCGTCGATGACCACGGTCTGCACCCAGCCCTCGATCAGCGCCAGAAGCGTTTCCAGCCGCTCCAGCGCAGCGGTCTGCTCAGGGGTGGCCTTCGGCTCGAAGATGCCCTGATTGAGCAACTGCTCCATCTGGGACGGGTCGGTCAGCGAGGCGGGATTGAAGTCGCGGGCGAACTCCTCGATGCCGCTCATGTCGATCTTGGTGCCCTTGGCGAACGCCTCCACGGTGCTGAGCAGTTGGCTGGCAAGCCACGGCACGTGGCTGAACAACCTGTGGTGGGCGGCTTCGCGAGCGGCCAGGAACGTGACGATCTCGCTGCGCGGTTGCTCGAGGCCGTCGGCGAGTGCCTCGACCGCCTCGGGCATCAGGGCCGCGACCCCCTTGGGTCCCAGCGGCAGCCCGATGTCGGTGGAGGTCAACACCTCTCGGGAGAGCTTGCCCAACGCCTGGCCCAGCTGCGAGCCGAACGCCATGCCACCCATCTGCGACATCATCGACAGCAACGGACCGGCCATGGCCTTCGCTTCTTCGGGCAGCGCCGACGCCCACACCGTCGAGAGCTGCTCGGCGACCGGATCACACAGCCGCTTCCAGGTGTCGAGGGTGTTGTCGAGCCAGTCGGTCGGTGTCCACGCCACCGCCCTGGTGGTGCCGGCCGGCAACGGGGTAGCCCCGTCCAGCCAGGTCTCGGCCAACCGGACCGCGTCGGAGATGGCGGTGGCGGTCTGCTCGGGGACCGGCGCGACGAATCCGATGGAGTTCGAGGCGAGTTGGCGGGCCAGGTCGTAGTTGACCGGTCCGGCACCCGATCCGCCGGGCGTCATCGTCCCGGCGCCACTGAACATCTCGCCGAGCTTGCTGAAGATCTGGCCGAGTTGCGACATGTCGAACTCGGCGCCGCCCGGGAACGCACCCCCGAAGGGATCGCCACCGGAGCCGGGGTCCTTCTTGGGTTTGTCACGCTCAGGGTCATCCCCGGCGGAGAAGCCGAAGGGCGGGTCAGCCATAGGTCCAACCGTACTCACCGCACCGCGGTCGTGCGGCGATGCGGGTCACGCTCTCAGTGAACCTGCCGGGTGAACCTCTACTGTGGGCGGCGTGAACAGGCGGATCTCCACCCTGATCGTCGCGCTGGTGCCGATCCTGGCGTTCGGCATTCTGATGACGTTGGTGACGGTGCCGTATGTCGCGCTCGGGCCCGGCCCGACGTTCGACACGCTCGGGGAGGTCGACGGAAAGCAGGTCGTCGACATCGAGGGCGCCGATGTCCACCCCACGTCCGGGCACCTCAACATGACGACGGTGTCGCAGCGCGACGGGCTGACGCTCGGGCAGGCGCTGGTGTTCTGGGCTTCGGGTCGTGACCAGTTGATTCCGCGCGATCTGGTGTACCCGCCGGACCGCACGAAGGAAGAGATCGACGAGGCGAACACCACCGACTTCCGGCAATCGGAGGACAGCGCGGAGTACGCCGCACTGCACTACCTGGAGTACCCGATGGCCGTCACCGTGGAGAACGTCGACTCCGAGGGCCCGTCGAACGACAAGTTGCAGGCCGGCGACGCCATCGACGCGGTCAACAATCAACCCGTCGCCACCCTCGAGCAGTTCCAGGAGATCCTCGCGGAGACCAAACCCGGTGACCGGATCGTCGTCGACTACCGCCGCAAGAACGCCCCTGCCGGGATCGCCGAGATCACGCTCGGTAAGCACCCCGACCGCGACCAGGGTCTGCTCGGGGTCGGCGTGCTGGATGCGCCGTGGGCGCCGTTCACCATCGACTTCAACCTCGCCAACATCGGCGGGCCGTCGGCGGGTCTGATGTTCAGCCTCGCGGTGGTCGACAAGCTGACCACCGGCGACGTCAACGGATCCAAGTTCGTCGCCGGTACCGGGACCATCACCGGTGACGGCGAGGTCGGCTCGATCGGCGGCATCACCCACAAGATCGTCGCGGCCCGCGAGGCCGGCGCCACCGTCTTCCTGGTGCCGGCCGACAACTGCGACGAGGCCAAGAGCGCCGACGAAGACGGCATCGAACTCCTCAGGGTGGAGACGCTCGAGGAGGCGATCGGCTCGTTGCGGACGCTTTCCGCTGGTGGCGAACCCCCTAGCTGCTGACGCGATGCGCCCGGGCGGGTGCGTAGAGTTATGGCACCTGTACAACTGCTGGGAATGTTCGAGACTGGAGTGATCGAGTGGGTATGCGGCCCGCGGCGAAAATGCCGACGCTGACGCGACGAAACCGGGTACTGATCGGGGTCGCCCTGGTCGCCGTGGTCTTGTTGTTGATCGGTCCCCGTTTCATCGACACCTATGTGAACTGGCTGTGGTTCGGCGAACTGGGATACCGCTCGGTGTGGACCACCCAGATCGTGACGCGTGTTGTCATCTTCTTCGTCGTGGCCATCCTGATGGCTGGCGTCGTGTTCGCCGCAATGGCGCTCGCCTATCGGACCCGGCCGGTGTTCGTGCCCACCGCAGGCCCCAATGATCCGATCGCGCGTTACCGCACCGCGGTCATGTCGCGGCTGCGCCTGGTGGGCATCGGGGTGCCGGCCTTCATCGGTGTGATGTCGGGGTTTGTGGCACAGAGCTACTGGGACCGCGTGCAGCTGTTCCTGCACGGCGGCAGCTTCGGTGTCTCCGACCCACAGTTCGGCCTCGATCTGGGCTTCTACGCGTTCGATCTGCCGTTCTACCGGCTGGTGCTGACCTCGCTGTTCGTCGCCGGCTTCCTGGCCTTCATCGCGAACCTGCTGGGCCACTACCTGTTCGGCGGGATCCGGCTCACCGGACGCGCGGGTGCGCTGAGCCGCGCGGCCCGCATCCAGCTGATCACCATGCTCGGCGTCCTGATGCTGCTCAAGGCCGTCGCCTACTGGTTCGACCGCTACGAACTGCTCAGCAACACCCGCGGCGGCAAGCCGTTCACCGGTGCCGGCTACACCGACATCAACGCGGTACTGCCGGCGAAGCTGATCCTGATGGCCATCGCGGTGATCTGTGCGGTGGCGGTGTTCTCGGCGATCTTCCTGCGCGATCTGCGGATCCCCGCCATCGGCGTGGTGCTGCTGCTGCTCTCGTCGCTGGTCATCGGCGCCGGCTGGCCGCTGGTGGTCGAGCAGATCAGCGTCCGGCCCAACGCCGCGCAGAAGGAAAGCGAATACATCGGCCGAAGTATCACGGCGACCCGGCAGGCCTACGGGATCACCGACGAAACGGTGACCTACCGCAGCTACCCGGGCAACACGTCCGCGACCGCGCAGCAGGTGGCCGCCGACCGTGCCACCACCTCGAACATCCGCGTGCTCGACCCGAACATCGTCAGCCCGGCGTTCACCCAGTTCCAGCAGGGCAAGAACTTCTACTTCTTCCCCGATCAACTGAACATGGACCGCTACGCCGACGAAGACGGCAACCTGCGCGACTATGTGGTCGCCGCACGCGAGCTGAACCCGGACCGCCTGATCGACAACCAGCGCGACTGGATCAACCGGCACACCGTGTTCACCCACGGCAACGGCTTCATCGCCTCGCCGGCCAACACGGTGCGCGGGGTGGCCAACGATCCCAACCAGAACGGTGGCTATCCCGAGTTCCTGTCCAGCGTCGTCGGCGAGAACGGTGAGGTGGTCTCACCGGGACCGGCGCCGCTGGCCCAGCCCCGCATCTACTACGGCCCGGTCATCGCCAACACGCCTGCCGACTACGCGATCGTCGGCGAGAACGGTGCCCCGCGCGAGTACGACTACGAAACCAACACCGACACCCGGAACTACACCTACACCGGCTCCGGTGGTGTGCCGATCGGTAACTGGCTGTCGCGCAGCGTGTTCGCCGCCAAGTACGCCGAACGCAACTTCCTGTTCTCCAACGTGATCGGCGAGAACAGCAAGATCCTGTTCAACCGGGATCCGGCCGACCGGGTGGAGGCCGTGGCTCCGTGGCTGACCACCGACACCGCGATGTACCCGGCGATCGTCAACGAGCGCATCGTCTGGATCGTCGACGGTTACACCACGCTGGACAACTATCCGTACTCGGAGTTGACGTCGCTGTCGAGCGCCACGATCGACTCCAACGAAGTGGCGCTGAACCGGTTGCAGCCGGACAAGCAGGTGTCCTACATACGCAACTCGGTCAAGGCGACCGTCGACGCCTACGACGGCACCGTCACGCTGTACGCCCAAGACGAGCAGGACCCCGTGCTGCAGGCCTGGATGAAGGTCTTCCCCGACACCATCCAGCCCAAGAGCGCGATCTCCCCCGAACTGCAGGAGCACCTGCGCTACCCGGAGGATCTGTTCAAGGTGCAGCGCGCACTGCTCGCGAAGTACCACGTCGACGACCCGGTGACGTTCTTCTCGACGTCGGACTTCTGGGACGTGCCGCTGGATCCGAACCCGACTGCCAGCAGCTACCAGCCGCCCTATTACATCGTCGCCAAAGATCTTGCGCTGCAGGATCGTTCGTCGTCATTCCAGCTGACGAGTGCGATGAACCGATTCCGACGGGACTTCCTGGCGGCCTACATCAGCGCCAGTTCGGATCCCGAGACGTACGGCAGACTCACGGTGTTGACCATCCCGGGTCAGGTCAACGGCCCCAAGTTGGCCTTCAACGCGATCAGCACCGACACCGCGGTCAGCCAGGACCTCGGTGTGATCGGCCGCGACAATCAGAACCGGATCCGCTGGGGCAACCTACTGACGTTGCCGATCGCTGACGGTGGTCTGCTCTACGTCGCCCCGGTCTACGCCTCGCCGGGGAACACCGACGCCGCGTCGTCGTACCCGCGCCTCATCCGCGTGGCGATGATGTACAACGACCAGATCGGCTACGGGCCGACCGTTCGGGACGCGCTGACCGACCTGTTCGGTGAGGGAGCCGACGCCACCGCCACCGGGCCGGAACCCACCGGCTCGACGGCCGGCCAGCAACCCGAGGCGCAACCGCAGGCCGACCAGCAGGCGTCGGT
>NZ_JBAUJR010000510.1:0-6083 GCF_049683935.1 Mycobacterium sp.
CAGCAAATCCAGAGCCGACCAGAACTCACCCACCGAACAGGAGGCCACGCCGGCGGCACTGACCGCCTGAACCATCACAACGAAGAATCACACGACGACGTCGCACACCACGTCCCTGGACTTGACCATCCTCTCCTGCGGCGAGAACAACCGATGCACCGAAGTCGAGGACTTCGTCGTGGGCACCCCCGATCGTCGGCTGCCCCTCATCGACTCGCCCGCAAGACAGGTCGGCCGAGGACTCTGTAGCGCTCACAGCGTCGGGCAACTCGGCGCGGCATTGTCCCACTTGACCGGAAATCAACGAACCCCATCGAGAAGCTGGCGTGGCGCAGTGCCTCACTGTACCGGATATCTGGACCACGTAGCTGCAGGCTCGGAGTCGATCGCCTGTGCTTCGTTGACGCTGTCGACAATTCCTATGCGCCAATGGTTCCGGCAATCTCAGCACGAGACTAACCTGCGACGGTGTCTTCGCTAGGGCGTACTTAAAGCGACTCTTGTGTTTGGTGATCCGCGCGGCCAGGATCGGGTACAGTCCGGTGAGCCTCCTCACTACCAACCGGTAGGGTGGCCGCAGATCACAGCTCCTGAAGTGGCGGAAAGGTAAGGACGTGCGACATGCTCCGTTGTTACGCCGCATTTGTGGCCATGCCGTCCTCGGTAAGATCATGAGGCCCCGCCGGTGATATCTCAGAAATCGAGCCTCTTCGACTACGCCCGCGAACAGGCAAAACCGGGCATGGAAGCGGTTGGCGGCTTCGTGAAGATGTGCGTCCTCACGGGCAAGGCATTGTTCCGTACGCCCTTCCAGACGCGCGAGTTCATCCTTCAGGCCTGGTTCCTGATGCGGGTGGCATTCCTGCCTACCGTCGCGGTCGCCATCCCGCTGACGGTGCTCATCATCTTCACACTCAACATCCTCTTGGCTGAGTTCGGCGCCGCCGATGTCTCCGGCGCCGGTGCTGCGCTGGGTGCGGTCACCCAGCTCGGACCGCTGGTCACCGTTCTTGTGGTCGCGGGAGCCGGGTCCACCGCGATCTGTGCTGACATCGGCGCCAGGACCATCCGTGAGGAGATCGACGCCCTGGAAGTTCTCGGCATTGACCCCATCCACCGGCTCGTCGTTCCGCGGGTGATCGCATCGACCTTCGTTGCCTTTCTGCTCAACGGAGCGGTAATCACTATCGGCCTGGTCGGGGGCTTCGTGTTCGGCGTCTACATCCAGAACATCTCAGCGGGCGCATACCTGTCGACATTGACACTGGTCACTGGGTTGCCGGAGGTGGTCATATCGATTGTCAAAGCGCTGACATTCGGCTTGATCGCCGGATTGGTCGGCTGCTATCGCGGTCTCACGGTTTCTGGCGGCGCCAAGGGCGTGGGCACCGCGGTCAACGAGACCCTCGTGCTTTGTGTCATCGCGCTCTTCGCTGTCAACGTCGTCATGACCACAATCGGCGTTCGATTCGGAACCGGTGGCTGACATGGGTGCATCCACCAACACCGGCACGGTGCTGCGTCAGCGCTTCCCGCGCAGCTACGGCCGCGCCCGGAAGGTCGTCGCCGCACCTGCGCGCGGGCTGGACGGTGTCGGCCAGATCGCCTGGTTTGTGGTCACCGCGGTCGGGTCGATCGGCCACGCCGTGCGGTCCTACCGCAAGGAAATGCTGCGTCTGATTGCCGAGATCGGAATGGGAACCGGCGCGATGGCAGTGATCGGCGGCACGGTGGCGATTGTCGGGTTCGTCACCCTCTCGGGTGGCTCGCTTATCGCGATCCAGGGCTTTGCCTCGCTGGGCAACATCGGTGTCGAAGCTTTCACCGGGTTCTTCGCCGCACTGGTCAACGTGCGTATCGCCGCACCGGTGGTGGCCGGTGTGGCGCTTGCCGCAACCGTCGGGGCTGGCGCCACCGCCCAGTTGGGCGCCATGCGTATCAGTGAAGAGATCGACGCACTGGAGGTCATGGGCATCAAGTCCATCTCGTATCTGGTTTCGACGCGGGTCCTGGCGGGCTTCGTGGTGATCATCCCGCTCTACGCAATGGCGATCATCATGTCGTTCCTATCCGCGCAAGTGACCACGACGCTGTTCTACGGCCAGTCGACCGGAACCTACGAACACTACTTCCGCACTTTCCTGCGCGCCGACGACGTCGGGTGGTCGTTCGTGCAAGCGGTGATCATCTCCGTAATCGTCATGCTCAACCACTGCTATTACGGCTACAACGCCAGCGGTGGCCCGGTGGGCGTCGGCGAGGCCGTCGGTCGTTCGATGCGGGCCTCACTGATCGCGATCGTCCTTGTCGTCCTGTTCGCCTCATTGGCGCTTTACGGGACCGACCCCAACTTCAACCTGACGGTGTAGCCATGGCTGACCCGCGCTTCCCACTGAACAAGCCGCGCACGCCGCCGTACAAGCTAGCCGGCCTCGTACTTCTCCTCGTCTTTGGGCTGGTGGCCACGCTGGTGTGGTTCCAGTTCCGCGGCGCCTTCACCCCTCGCGAACAGCTCACCCTAAGAGCCGCGCGCGCCGGCCTGGTGATGGACCCCGGATCCAAGGTTACCTACAACGGGGTCGAGATCGGCCGGGTCGCGGACGTCGTCGCCGTGAACGTGGGTGACCAGCCCGAGGCGATGATCACCCTCGATGTGGATCCGAAGTACATCGATCTGATTCCGGCCAACGTCGTTGCCGATGTCTCGGCGACCACGGTGTTCGGCAACAAGTACGTATCGTTCACCACGCCCCCCGATCCGCAGTCCAAGCGCATCACGAGCAGTGACGTGATCGACGTGCGGAACGTGACCACAGAGTTCAACACGCTGTTCGAGACCGTGGTGTCGTTGGCCGAAAAGGTCGACCCGGTGAAGCTGAATCAGACGCTCACCGCGTCTGCGCAGGCGCTCGACGGGCTGGGTGACCGGTTCGGGGAGTCAATCATCGACGGAAACGCGATCTTGGCCGACATCAACCCACGGATGCCGCAGATCCGCCGTGACACCGAGGCCGTAGCTGACCTCGGTGATGTGTATGCCGCGGCCGCTCCCGACCTATTCGACGGGCTGGAGAACGCAGTCACCACCGCGCGTACCCTCAACGAGCAGCGCGGCAACCTCGATCAGGCCCTTATGGCCGCGGTCGGGTTCGGCAACGTAGGCGGGGATGTCCTGGAGCGCGGCGGCCCATATCTGGTGCGCGGCGTGGAAGATCTGCTACCCACATCGGCCCTGCTCGACGAATACAGCCCGGCCCTGTTCTGCACCGTTCGCAACTACCACGACGTTGAACCGAAGGTCACAGACGCAGTCGGCGGCGCCAACGGCTACTCCCTCAACACCCGGTCAGCCCTCGTCGGCGCCGAGAACCCATATGTGTATCCGGACAATTTGCCGCGGGTGAACGCCAAGGGTGGACCGGAGGGCCGTCCGGGTTGCTGGCAGCCGGTGACGCGAGACCTGTGGCCGGCACCGTACCTCGTGATGGACA
Organism: Mycobacterium sp.; assembly: GCF_049683935.1. Classification (GTDB taxonomy): domain Bacteria; phylum Actinomycetota; class Actinomycetes; order Mycobacteriales; family Mycobacteriaceae; genus Mycobacterium. The sequence continues at coordinate 3,492 of NZ_JBAUJR010000510.1, forward strand.
CCGGTGCGTCGATCGCCCCATACAACCATTTTGAGCTGGGCCAGCCGCTCGCCACCGAGTACATCTGGGGTCGCCAGATTGGGGAGTACACGATCAATCCATGAAAATCACAGGTACTGCGATCAAGTTGGGCGCCTTCTCGCTTGTTCTGCTGCTTTTCACTGCGGTGATCATTGTGGTGTTCGGGCAGCTGCGGTTTGACCGCACGACCGGATATTCGGCCATTTTCAGCAACGCCAGTGGTCTGCGCTCTGGACAATTCGTCCGAGCGGCCGGCGTGGAGGTCGGCAAGGTCTCCAAGGTCGCGCTCCTGGACGGGGGTACCCGTGTGAAGGTCGATTTCGAAGTGGACAGGGAGTTGCCGCTGTTCGACGAGACCACTGCCTCGGTGCGATACCTCAACCTGATCGGCGACCGCTACCTGGAGCTCAAGCGAGGCGACAGCGACCGACGGATGGCCGGCGGCGGCATCATCCCCTTGGAGCGCACCGAGCCTGCGCTCGACCTCGACGCGCTGATCGGCGGCTTCCGCCCCCTTTTCCGGGCGCTCGATCCCGAGAAGGTCAACAACATCGCCCAGTCGATCATCACGATTTTCCAGGGCCAGGGCGGCACGATTACAGACATTCTGGATCAGACAGCGTCGCTGACCGCGGCCCTGGCCGACAGAGACCAGGTGATCGGTGAGGTGATCCGCAACCTCAACACCGTGCTCGACACCACGGTCCGCCACCAGCAGCAGTTCGACGAGACGCTGGTGAACTTCGAAGAACTGATTACTGGTTTGAAGAACCGCGCCGACCCAATCGCGACGTCTGTTGGTGACATCAGCGACGCCGCCGGCACGGTCGCCGACCTGCTGTCGGACAATCGACCGCTTCTACAGGACTCTGTCGGCTACCTCGAGGCCACCCTGCAACCTCTCATCGATCGGAAGGCACAGCTAAATGACCTCCTGATCAAGCTGCCCGACGCGCTGAAGATTGTCGGACGGGCCGGCGGCATCTACGGCGACTTCTTTAACTTTTACCTTTGCGACATCTCGCTGCAGCTTAACGGTCTACAGCCCGGCGGGCCGGTCCGCACGGTGAACATCACCAAGCAGCCCTCGGGGAGGTGCACAGCGCAATGAGAACTCTCGAAGGGTCAAACCGGGTCCGCGGCGGGATCAAGGGCCTCCTCATCTTGGTACTCGTCATCGGCGTAGGGCAGAGCTTCGCCAGTGTGCCGATTTTGTTCGCACAGCCCAAGTATTACGCGCAGTTCGCCGACACCGGCGGCATCAATCCAGGTGACAAGGTCCGCATCGCCGGCGTGGATGTCGGCCAGGTGACCTCGACCGACATCGAGGGCGACAAAGTGTTGGTGGGATACACCCTCGGGAGCACACAGATCGGCATCGACAGCCGCGCGGCCATTCGCACCGACACGATCCTGGGTCGAAAGAACCTCGAGATCGAGCCCCGCGGCTTGCAGCCATTGGGCGCCAACGGTGTCCTGCCTCTCGGCCAGACCACCACCCCTTATCAGATCTACGACGCGTTTTTCGACGTCACGAAGGCGGCGTCGGGATGGGACACCACCACGGTCAAGCAGTCGCTGAACGTGTTATCTGAGACGGTCGACCAGACCTACCCGCATCTAAGTGCCGCACTCGACGGCGTTGCCCGCTTCTCCGACACGATCGGAAAACGCGATGACCAGATCAAGCAGCTGCTGAGCAATGCCAACAAGATCGCCGGCATTCTCGGAGATCGCAGCCAGCAGGTGAATCAGCTGCTGGTCAACGCCCAGACCCTGCTCTCGGCGATCAACGAACGCAGCTACGCGGTAAGCATGCTGCTCGAACGGGTCTCGGCCTTCTCCGACCAGGTCAAGGGCTTGATCGATGACAACCCAAACCTCAACAGGGTGCTCGAGCAGGTCCGGACGGTCAGCGAAATTCTGGTGGAGCGCAAGCTCGGCTTGGTCGACGTGCTAACCACGCTGAGCAAATTCACCGCGTCGCTGGCCGAGTCCATCGGGTCGGGCCCGTACTTCAAGGTGCTACTCGCCAACCTCTTGCCTTACCAGGTCTTGCAGCCGTTCGTCGACGCCGCCTTCCAGAAGCGCGGTATCGACCCCGAGGAGTTCTGGCGCAACGCCGGACTGCCGGCATTCCGGTTCCCGGATCCGAACGGGACGCGCTTACCCAACGGCGCCCCGCCGCCGGCGCCCACCCCGCTTGAAGGCACGCCAGAATTCCCCGGTCCGGCCGTGATACCCGGCTCGCCTTGCTCGTACACGCCACCGGCGGACGGCGTGCCCACCCCTGGTAACCCGTTGCCGTGCGCCGACCTGACGGTCGGTCCCTTCGGCGACAACCCGTTCGGGCCGAACTACTATGGAACACCCAACGTGGCGACCTCCGAGCCCAACCCGAACGGATTGCCGCCCACGCCTGGCATTGCCAGCGCCGGCATTCCGGGACAACCCGCTCCCGCAGTCCCAGGCACCCCGGTGCCGATCGCCCCCGGGCCGCCCGGCGCACGCCACGAGCTGCCCGGACCGTTCCCCGGTCCGACGCAGCAGGGTGGCCAAGCCACCCTGGCG
>NZ_JBAUJR010000511.1:0-2763 GCF_049683935.1 Mycobacterium sp.
ACCGACGCCATCCCGGCGGCGGCCGGGCCCGCGCGAGCTTGGAACGCCGGCAGCGACGGGCGCAGCGTGCTCGACCCGCTGTGTGCCGCTGCCCCCTTGCTGGTCGATGGAGGCGGCACCCTGCTGGTGGTTCAGTCGGAATGCTCGAACATCGAGTCGACTACGTCAGCGCTGCGCGCCCACGGGATGCACGTCGGCATCGTTGCGGAGCAGTACATCCCGTTCGGCCCGGTGATGACGGCGCGCGCGCAGTGGTTGACCCGTACCGGTCTGCTCCGGCCGGGACGCCAGGAGGAGAGGATCGTCGTGATCCGGGCGGACGCGCCGTGACCGGCGAACCGCGACTGGTCCGCGTCGTGCCGGCGGGCCCAGTGATGGTGGAGGGGCCGGTCCGCATCGAGATGCCGGACGGCAGAATCGTGGAATCCGACCGCTTCATGGTGGCGATCTGCGCCTGTCGACGGTCCAAGACATACCCGCTGTGCGACACCAGCCATCGCCGAAAGGTCAGTCCAGGGAACGCCGTAGCGAAGAACGGTCCTCCTGCCAGCACTGCATGAGCTGGTCGGCGAGCCGGTTCTCGACCACATCGAAGGCGCGGATCCCGAAAACCACATCGTGGTCGAGCTGTGGTTCGCGTGCCACGAGGTCTCCCACCACATCCGTCCGGACAACCTGTTCGTGGACTGCGTCGGCTTCGACGTGTTCCAGATAGAAATCGCGGCAATCAGCAGGTGCGCCAAGGCGTTCCAGAGCCTGCGCCATGCGACGTGACCCGGGAGGCGAGGTGACCTCGGTGGCGGCGAAATGCCCGACCGAACACCCGCGAAGCCGCCGGTGCAGCCCGAACATCGACATCACGTTCACCACGGCGAGCGTCGTGCCGGGCACGTGATTGAGGTAACCCAGGTAGGACGTGTCGAGATCGGCGCCGGCCATCAGGTCGGCGAACAGCTGCTGGTGCAGCCGGTCACCCTTGCCGCCGCCGAATTCGTCGTACTCGACGGCGACGAACGACGCCTTGGCCTGACCGGTGAGCCGTGGAATGGTCCACGCGTGCGGGTCACCCTCCTTGAGGTGATACAGCGACCGGTGGGTGAAATACTCTCGCATCTGCTCCCAGGTGCCGTCGTCGCGCAGATAGTACGACGGTCCGGTACCCCCGACGGGCTCCACACACAACGCATCCAACTCGGCCGTGGCGGTGTCGCCTTCGTTGATCTCCCCGACTTCCTCGGTGACCGCGTCCAGGAACAGCTCTTCGAGTCGACCTCGCAGGTGCAGCAGTCCCGGATTCCATTCCCAGCCGGCGTCGACGTCGGCGAACCCGCGGTAATGCAGCTCGTAGCAGATGTAGAGCGCAAGTTGCACGTCGACGCCGTACGGATCGGCATCGGCGAAGGAGGTTGCGACCCGGTTCAGTTGATGGAGCGGGGCGCGCTCGGACAGCAGGTCGAGCACCGACATCGAGATCGGTCCGCGGGGCTCGGGCAACACAGGTTGCACCAGGGTGGGCATCACGATCCGTTAGTACCCGGCAGGATCACCACCAAACCGGCCCGACCAGCGACTCCCGCGCTTACCCGAACGTTCGCGAACTACACCTCTCAGAAAGGTTTCTCACATTGCCGCCATCGGGGCTATGGAGTGGGCGTCGGTGGGTAACCGACAGGCAGGCGCCAGCCATGCGCTGACCGAAACTCTATGAGATCAAGGGGTGAAACCGAAAATGGCATCACCGATTACACCGACCACTGTGACCACCGCGAGCCTGCTCACGCAGCTGCGCAGCCTTCTGGACCTGACGCATACCGAGATTCAGGTTGCCGAAACTCGAGTGGTGCAGGCCCGTACCGACGCCGTGCGCACCGAACTGCAGCAGAACGCGGACAACGCCCGAATCCGCGCGGAGGCCATCGAGAAGGCGATCCGCGATCTCGGCGGATATCCCGACGTGATCGGCCCCTTCCTGGGGCGTGCCGCTGCGGCTGTGAAGGCGCTGACCGAGCAGGCCGAACCCTTCGACGAGGCACTTCTCGGTGACCTCGCCCTCGAGGGTCAACTGCTCGACCGGGCCCGCTACGTCAAGGCGCTCGCGGTCGCCGCCAAGGACAAGGACGTCGAAGCCCTCGCTACCCGTCTGATCACCGCGCACACCGCAACGGTGGAATGGCTGACCACGGTGCTCGCCGAAGACGCCCTCGGTGGCCCCGCCGCACTGCGGCGGACTCCGCTGCAGGCAGCCGCTGGATTCGCCGTCAAGTTCGTCAACCTGCCGTTGACCTGGTCGACCCGCCGGGCCGAGCGTGCCGCGGACGCCCTCCGGTCGGTGCGTCCGGCAGTCAACGATCTCGTGGATCGTGGTGCACGTACCAGCGACATCGCCACCAAGGCGCTTGCCGGAGCACGTGACTCGGCTCTGGAAACCGCTGAGCGGATCGCCCGCGAGCAGGGCGCCGGCCAGGCCGCGGATGCCATCCACGCGGCGCGCAGCGCCACCGGCATCCTCGACGCGTCCGAACTCCCCATCGCCGGGTACGACGAGCTCAACGTCAGTGAAGCCGTCAGCGCGATCAAGGAACTCACCGATCCCACCGACATCAGGGTGATCGTGGCGTACGAGGAAGCCAACAAGGAGCGGCAGCGCGTCGTCTCCGCCGCGCAGACGCGACTGGCCGCGATCGCACAGGACGTAGTCGGAATCAGCTGAGTTGGAATCAGCTGATGCGGAGCTGATCCACCGATCAACAAGCCGGCGCGGGT
>NZ_JBAUJR010000512.1:0-26577 GCF_049683935.1 Mycobacterium sp.
GTTTCCAGGCCACCAGCGCGCTCACCGTTTTGGCGCCGGTCGTCGCCCACAGCCCGTCGCGGTCGATCTCGGCGACGATATCGACGATGCGCCCGTCGATCGCATTCCGTTGCCCGGCCAGCTCGGAGAGTTCCTCGAACAACACCTCCAGCCGCGCCCCCCGGGGCGGGCTGGGGATGAAACACGGTGCAGCCGAGGACATGACACCATCATCACAGACAGGTCCGACAAGTCCTGTCTACGAATACACAGGTGGCCGCGAACCTCAGGACACCTCGGCCGCACAGGACCCCTGCGAAAGATACGCCGTCGCATCGTGGAGGTTCCGTTGAGCCGCGGGTGACAACCCGATGTCGAGTTCGAACTCGAATCCCTTGATCGCCAGGACGTACACCTCGGGCACGCGCTCGAAGCACAGCTGACAGGTCGCCATGATGGCGGGGATGGAAATCGCGTGTGAGGTGAAGGTGAAGTCCATCATCGGCGCCGCGCGGTACATTGTGAATGACTGCACCGCCTCACTTTTGGTGGCGTCGACGAACAGCACCCGGCGTTTGGTACTGATCAGCTCGGCGTCCTCGAGCAGGATCTGATAGCTGCGCTGCATTTCCGCGCTCCCACAGCGGCCGTGGGCCTCGAGCCAATCCACGAAAGCCCAACCCAGCCCGTCGTCCTGCCTGCCCACATTGCCGATCCCGTAGATCAGACAGGAGTCGTCGTCGAATGCGTCGAGGTTCACGACCGGATCCGCTCGTTGATCACCTTCCCCGAAGGATCATGGACAGTGACGATCAGCGGCATCTGGCCGAAGGCGTGCGTCGCGCAACTCAGGCAGGGGTCGAACGCGCGGATCCCGACCTCGATGGCGTTCATCATGCCTTCGGTGATCTCGCCATGGCCCACCAGGTAGTCGTCGGCCACCGAGCGCACCGTGCGATTGAGCACCTCGTTGTTGTGGGTGGTGGCCACGATGAGGTTGGCGAAGGTGATGTCGCCTTGTTCCCCGGCACGGTAGTGATGCAGCAGCGTGCCGCGCGGTGCTTCGACGACGCCCACTCCCTCACCCATCCACGCATCGGTCCCGGGTGTGACGAGCAGATCGTCCCGCTGCAGGTCCGGATCGCGCAGTAATCCTTCGATCAGCTCGGCGGCATGGAGCACCTCGATGGTCCGCGCCCAATTGGTGTGCAGGGTCATGTTGTTCGCCGCGCCTGCGGTATAGGCGTGGAAACGTTCCAGCGCCTCCGCAGCCAGCGGTGTCGACAGCGAGCCGGTGACGTTCATCCGCGCCAGCGGACCCACACGCACCGAACCCCTGTCCCGGCCGAGGTCCTTGAGAAAGGGGAACTTCATGTAGCTCCACTTCTCGACCGCTTCGGAGAAATGATCCAGGTAGTCGTGGTAGTCGAACTCGCTGACGACACGCTTGTCCTCGTCGACGACACGCAGCGTGCCGTGGTAGTAGTCCACGTTGCCGTCGGCGCCGACCAGAGACATGCTGAGCGCGGGCACATTTGCGAAGGCGTCCACCGCCCTTCGGTTCGAGTCGTGGAACTCGTAGAACAGCCGAAGTCCGTCCTGTGCGTAGTCGAGGACCTCGTCGATCGACGGCAGTCCCTCCTCGCCATTGAGCAACCGGTCGCATTCGGCTCGGCTCAGATTCTTGTCGACGCCTCCCGGCACCGAGTTGATGCCGTGCATCCTCCTGCCGAAGACGGTCTTGATGACTTCCTGGCCCCACTTGCGCAGCATGATCACCCGCCGCATCAATGCGGGATCGGCCTCGATCAGACCGAGCAGGTTACGCTGCTCCGGCGGTGCGTCCATCCCGAACATCATCTCCGGCACCACCAGATAGAAGTACGCCGTGGCATGTGATTGCAGCATCTGCGCGTAATGACCGAGACGGCGGATCTTCTCGGCGGTTCGTGTCACGCCCATGCCTCCGCGCCCGCCCGCGCCGATCATGTCGTCGAGCACCTTCGCGCCACACAGGTGGTGGCTGACAAAGCAGATCCCGCAGATCCGCTGCATCAGCATCGGCGCCTCCCAGAAAGGATGGCCCTGAACGAACTTCTCGAACCCGCGGAACTCGACGACGTGCAGTCTCGCGTCGACGACATTGCCGTCGTCGTCGAGGTGCACGGTCACCTTGCCGTGGCCCTCGATGCGGGTGACGGGGTCGATGACGATCTTTCTGCTCACACGTGGCCTCCGGGATCAGTCATAGTGGTTCAGCGAACGCGGCAGCGCGACCGGGCGACCCTGGATCAAGTCGTCGAGCACCGTGAAGATCGTGTCGGCGTCCGGCGGACAACCGGGGATGAAGTAGTCCATCTCGACGACTTCGTGGCAGGGGTGGACCTTGGTGGTGATGCGGGGAATGTCGGGGTGACAGGGAATGACGGGATCGGCACCCGGTACCGCGGTGGGTGAATCGAGGTACGCCTCGGCCAGACAGTCCTTCAACTCGAAGACGTTGCGCATCGCCGGCACGCCACCCCACACGGCGCAGGCGCCCACCGAGATGAGGATGTCGCAGTTCTCCCGGAAGTGTTGCAACGTCTCGATATTGTCCTCGTTCGCGACACCGCCCTCGATGAAGCCGATCGCGCATCGCCGCGTGATCCGCTTGATGTCGGTGAGCGACGACCGGTGAATGGTGACCGTTGTCAGCAGCGGGAGTATCCGCTCGTCCATGTCGAGGAACGACAACGTGCATCCCCAGCAGCCGCACAGGCTGATCATCGCCACGTCGATCTTGTCGTCGCGGCCCGCCGCCAGCGCCGGAGCTGCTGGCGTAGTGGGTAATTCGTCTGACCTCATCTCGTCGGTCACGGCGCTCCCGACTCGTCCACCGAGCCCAGAGCCCGGTCGCGAACGGACTTGACCTCATACTTGCGCCGGCCGATCGGCACGTCGTAGCCGACGCCCTTCTCGAGGATGGCGCCCACGGGGCAGATCGCCACGGCGTAGCGAACCTGTTCGATGGGCATCGCATTGGCCCGATCGGCGTCGACCTCGATCTGTGACTCGCTGCCACGCCCACTGATACTGAAGATCTTCTGCCCGGTGGTCTCGTCACGAACGAAGTCCACACAGCGTTGACAGAAGATGCAGCGATCCCGCTCCAACCAAATCCGTTCGGACACATGATCACGCTCCCGGACCGGGAACCGGTAGGGAAAACGCGACACAACCATGTCCACCTCGTAGCCGACCGCCTGCAGAGTGCAGCGCCCACTCTTCTCACAACTGGGACAGTTGTGGTTGCCTTCGGAGAACAGCAGCTCTACCAGTGCCTTCCGCATGTCGGCGGTGTCCGGCTCGTCCACCTCCACCGTCATCCCGTCGGTGACATGGACGGTGCACGCCGCGGCCATCGTGCCGTTGACCCTGACCGCACACACCCGGCAGGTGCCGAGGCACGGTTTGCCCCGCAGGTAGCACAGCGTCGGGATGTACACGCCGGCGTCGGCGGCGACGTCGACCAGGGTTGCACCAGCCTCCGTCGAGACCGGGACTCCGTCGATCTCGATCCGGATGCTCATGCCGTCCCGCCTGTCTCGAGTTCGGTTTGGGCCGCGCCGTATCCGGCGAGGGCGCCATCCAGATCGAACGACGGCAACAGGGTGGATTCCTGGATGCGCAGCCTGCTCCGGTAGATCTCGGGAAACTTCTCCAGGCTCGTCAGGAGCGGGTTGGCCGCGGTGGCTCCGAGACCGCACCGACTGGTCGCCCGCACCAGCGCGCCCCACCGGATCACCTCGTCGAGGTCCTTGCGGACGGCATTGCCGGCTGCAATGAGTCCGACCTTGTCGTGAAGATCGACGGTGCCCGCCCGGCAGGGCACGCAGATGCCACACGATTCGTCGGCGAAGAACCGGGTGTAGTCCTTGACACAGTCCAGCAGATCGCGGCTCGAGTCGAAGATGGTGACGGCACCATTGCATCCGATGTCCTCGTAGGCGATCCGGCGTCGACCGTCCCCGTGCGCCGACAGACACTCCCCCGACGGTCCGCTGATCTGCACGGCCCGAGCGTCCCGGGCGTCGGCCATGGCGAGGACCTCGTCGAGGGTGATCCCCCACTCGATCTCGTAGACACCGGGCCGACCGCAGTCACCGGCGATGCTCAGCAGACGGGCGCCCGGCGATTCGGTGGTGCCCATGCGGCGGAACCAGTCGGCGCCCTCTTCTGTCACCCGTGTTGCGGCAGCGAAGGTTTCGACGTTGTTGACGCAGGTGGGTTTGCCGAGATATCCCTGCTGGATCGGGTACGGCGGCTTGAGTCGAGGGGTGCCCCGCTTTCCTTCGCAGGACTCGATGAGCGCGGACTCTTCGCCGCAGACATACGCGCCGGCACCCATCTGGATACGGATGTCGAAATCGAATCCGCGCTGCCCGCCGATATCGCGTCCGAGCAGCCCATCCTCCCGGAGTTCCTGGAGTTGGCGTTCGAGGTAGTTCCTCAGGTAGGTGTATTCGGCACGCAGGTACAGGATTCCGTGCCTGCTGCCGATCCCGTAGGCGGCGATGACCATGCCGAGGAAGACGTCCTTGGGTGAGCGGGTCAGCAGCGCGCGGTCCTTGAAGGTGCCAGGCTCCCCCTCATCGGCGTTGCAAATGACGTACTTGTCATCACCTGGTGCGTCGCGGCACAGCCGCCACTTCAGTCCGGTGCGAAACCCTGCACCACCGTATCCGCGCAGTCCGGACTCGGCGATCGTGGCGATCGTCTCCTCGGGTGCAGCCCCGAGGCACCGCTTGAGTACCGCCTGGTGATCGGCCTGCCCGTTGAAGAACACCGGCCCGCGGGTGTGGACATTGGACTCCACCAGACGGTCGACGTAGCCGATGCTGTCCTCGGGCAGCCCGTCGGGATTCGCGATCGCCGCGGCGGTTCTGCCGTCCTTCAAGGCAGCGATGACGTCGATGACCGTCTCAGGTGTCAGCCGGGTGAAGACCACGCCGTCGATCAGCATGGCCGGTTCCTGGTCGCTGAGCCCGATGCACGGCGTCTCGAAAAGCCCGAACATCCCCGTCGCTGCTCCGAAGGTCGCTCCGGTCTCCTTCTCGAGGGTGTCGTAGACCGCTTGATAACCGTTCATCTTGGCGATGACCGTGTTGCTCAGATAGATCCGGTGCCGACCCGAGGGCTTGGTGTGGAAGAAGTGATAAAAGGAGGCGGTCTCTGAGATGTCCGCCGGTGGACGGTTCAGCGCGTCCGCCATCTGCGGCAGGTGCTCGTCGGGAATGTGGCCGAACAGCCGCTGGATGTCCCACAGGATGTCGATCAACCGCGTTCCGTCGCCACCGTAGCGTCGCAGGACGGTCTCGACCTGTGCGTTGATCGGACCTGCCATCACGCGAATGTAGCCATTCGGTTGCCCTTTCCCTAGGGCCGAAAGGCTCTGTTGGGTGCCGCGGTCTGCGACGATCCTGAAATTCAGGAGGATCTCGATGAGCAAGCACTGGCTGGTGTTGGAGGGGGCCGGGCCACCGGCCCCCTACCGCGCACGGCTGGCGGCAGCGGGGAGGCATCTCCCCGCAACTCATTTGAGCACCGACGATCTGATGGCGACGACACGGCACAACACACACATCGATCTGGAGCGATTGACCGGGATCCGCGAACGCCGCATCGTCGACGGCGACGAGGACTCCTACAGTCTGGCTACCTCGGCGGCGTCGGACTGTCTGGACCGGGCGCAGCAGGATGCCGTCACGCTCGACGTCGTGATCAGCTGCAGCATCACGAAGTTCCGGGACGGTCTGACGCAGTGGGTGGAGCCCACGATGAGCGGCGCCGTCGCCCGCGCGATCGGCGCCCGGCACGCCATGACCTTCGATCTGTCCAATGCGTGCGCTGGAATGCTCACCGGTGTCACCGTTCTCAACAACTGGATCCGGCAGGGCACCGTGGAGCGCGGACTGGTGGTCAGCGGCGAGTACATCTCCCAACTGGGCCAGAATGCCGCCCGGCACATCCGCAGCATCATGAGCAGGGAACTGGCGTGCCTCACGCTGGGTGATGCGGGAGCAGCGCTCCTGCTCGAACGTGCCCCGGCCGACTCCGCGGGTATCAGCCTTGCCGGTTTCACCACCGTCGCCGACTACAGCAGACTGTGCCTGGCATACCCCAAAGGAAACGATCCGGGCGGCCGGATGTTCACCGATTCCCGCGGAATCCAGCGAGCGGCCATCAATGCGACCCCCTACCTGTTGCACGAAATCCTCGACACCGCAGGTATTTCCATGCATGACATCGATCACGTGATCACCCATCAGACATCGGCCCGCGCAATACGGAAGGGAATGGCGGCGGTCACCGCATCATTCGGCGAAGCCCCGCGGCACGACGCCGTGATCACCGTCGACCGCTACGGCAACACCGCATCGACCACCCATACCGTCGCCCTGGTCGAAGAACTCGAAGCCGGGCGGATCCACGCCGGGGAGACCATCGCGCTCATCGCCCTGGCATCAGGCCTCGAGATCGGCGTCGTCCTGCTCACCGTCGACGAGGAGTTGGTGAACCGATATGGGCACCGTCGTTGAACGGGTGGAGGTGATCCGCGGCAATTGGCGCACTCGGCACAGCGCACTGCACCTCGCGGTCGCCGTGGCGAAGACATGCCTGCATCACGATTCGAGGAACGCCGACGAGGTGGACCTTCTGATCAACGCGGGAATCTACCGTGACCACAATCTCGCCGAGCCCGCCCTTGCGGCACTCATCCAGGAGGACATCGGCGCCAACACCGAGGTTCCGCACGACGACGGTCACGGCACTTTTTCGTTCGACGTGGCCAACGGCGCATGCGGGGTGCTCACCGCGCTGCAGATCATCGACGGATTTCTGCGCTCCCGCACCATCAACTGTGCGCTTGTCGTGGCCAGCGACGCTGATCCGGGCCACGGGCGCAGCGAAGGCTTTCCGTTCTCCCCGGCCGGGGCGGCGATGCTGTGCGACTGGAGAGACGACGACCTCGGGCTCAGTCGGGTGCACTGGATGAACATGCCTGACGAGGGCGAGAACTTCCGCGCGACGGTGGGACTTCACGACTCACACAATGTGCTCCGGTTCCACGCCGCGACCGACCGGGACGAACACTTCGCCTCGGCGGGCGCCGAAGTGGTCCGTCGCTGTCTGCACGAGGCCAACCTGACGATGTCCGACATCGACATCATCGTTGCAGCGCCGCCGCGGGCCGGTTACCGCGCGGCACTGGCCCGGCGCCTGGCAGTTCCGGTGGAACGGATCGTTGTTGCGCACGACGAGCGGATGCACACCGCTGCGCTGCCCTGGGCGCTGTACGACGTGTCAGACCGGCTCCCGCCGGGCAGCCGAATACTCTTGGTCGCGACGGGCGCGGGAATCACCGCAGGTGCCGCGCTCTACCGCACGCCCCAACCGAGGAGTCGCACATGAACAAGATCTCGTTGACCGCCCTGGTCCGAGAGCACACGGCAGCAGCGGAGAGGGCCTCCAGCGGGCGCAGCGCCCATACCGTGTACGGCGGCCACGAACACGTGTTGCGGCAGACCCTGATCGCGCTCGAGGCGGGTCAGGCGCTCGACGAACACGAGAATCCCGGTGAGGCAACGGTCCACGTGCTGCACGGACGGATCCGGTTGGTTGCCGGCGACCACAGCTGGGAGGGCTCGGCAGGAGACCTGATCATCGTGCCGGATTCGCGACACTCGCTCGAAGCCGTCGAAGGTTCGTCGATACTGCTCACCGTCGCAAAATCCGCGTCGACCTGACGGTGACCAACTCATCGGAAACAAAGGACTAAAGCCTCCTCACCCAACGGGATCGGGCCCATAGCGTCAAACACACGGTGTGATCTGCACACCACCCGATTTCTGGAGGACGACGATGTCCGAGACGCTGATCTCTCCGCCCCCCGATTCCCGCCACGCCGGACAGAAGAAGGGCCTCGGACTCGCCGCCCTGACAGCCATCGTCGTCGGTTCGATGATCGGCAGCGGAATCTTCGCGTTGCCCTCGCAGATGGCCGGCAGTGCCGCCCCCGGCCCGCTCCTGATCGGGTGGGCGATCACCGGCGTCGGCATGCTGACGCTGGCGTTCGTCTTCCAGACACTGGCGACCCGTAAGCCCGATGTCGACGGCGGTGTCTACGGTTACGCCCGAGCCGGTTTCGGCAACTACATCGGATTCACCTCGGCCTTCGGCTACTGGGTCTCGGCGTGGGTCGGCAACGTCGCCTACCTCGTTCTGCTGTTCTCGACATTAGGATACTTCTTCCCCGGATTCGAAGGTGGCGCAACCGTTCCCGCCATCATCGGAGCGTCGATCGTGCTGTGGATCGTGCACTTCCTCACCCTGCGCGGGGTCCAGACGGCGGCGTCGGTCAACGTCGTGGTGACCATCGCGAAAGTGGTTCCGATCCTGGTGTTCATCGCCATCGCCGCCGTCGGATTCAAGGCGGGATTGTTCAGCGCCGACTTCTGGGGGCGGGCGACGGAGATCGACGGAGCGCCGCTCGGGGACACGATGACCCAGGTGAAAAACATGATGCTGGTGACGGTCTGGGTCTTCATCGGCATCGAGGGGGCGGCGGTCTACTCGCAGCGCGCCGCCAACCGCCGAGACGTCGGGCGGGCCACCGTGCTCGGCTTCGTCGGGGTGTTGATCCTGTTGCTGATGGTCAACGTGTTGTCCTACGGCTTGATGGCCCAGGCGGAACTCGCCGGAGTGCCGGATCCGTCGATGGCGGGAGTCCTGGAGAATCAGGTCGGCAGCTGGGGTGCGGCCTTCATCTCGATCGGCCTGGTGATCTCGCTGCTCGGCGCGCTGATCGCCTGGGTGCTGCTGTGTGTGGAGATCCTGCGACTGCCCGCCCACGAACACGTGATGCCCAGCGCGCTGGCCCGGGAGAACGCTCACGGCGCGCCCGCAAATGCGTTGTGGCTGACCAACATCTGCGTGCAGGCCTTGCTGCTGTGGACGCTCGCGAACGCGAGCACCTACACCAACCTGGTGTACCTGGCGACCTCGCTGATCCTGCTGCCCTACCTGTGGTCTGCGGCCTATCAGGTGCTGCTGGCGGTGCGTGGTGAGACCTACGAATCGGGACATGGGCGCACCCGCGATCTGGTCGTCGGCATCATCGCGCTGGGATATGCCGTGTGGTTGGTGTACGCGGGCGGGTGGCAGTACCTGCTGGTGGCGGCGATGTTCTATCTGGCGGGCACCGCGATGTTCCTCTGGGCGCGTAGGGAAAGCCGGCTGCCGGTCTTCACCAAACCTGAAGTCGTGGTCGTCGCCGTCGTCGTCGCCACGTCGATCCTGGCCGCCGTCCTCATGGCGACCGGCAACCTGGCCGTGCTGTGAACACCGCCGAATCCCGGCTCGGTGTCTGGTCCGAGGCGGGCCGCCTGCGCCGGGTCATGGTCTGCGCACCCGGCCTGGCCCACCAGCGCCTCACTCCGGAGAACTGTCACGAGTTGCTGTTCGACGACGTCATCTGGCTGCAGCAGGCCCGTCGCGACCACTTCGACTTTGTCGCGAAGATGGTCGACCGCGACGTCGAAGTCCTGGAACTGCAGGACCTGCTCGCCGATGTCGTCGCCAAACCCGACGCCCGGGAATGGCTTCTCAATCGGACAGTGACCGACGATCTGGTGGGCCCCGCTCTGACCCACGAGATCCGAGCCTGGCTGACCGAGCTGTCACCAGACCGGTTGGCGGAGTTGCTCATCGGCGGAGTCGCCTATCAGGATGTGGTGGCCGAGGTGGACAGTGCGTTCCTGTCGTTGTTCAACGCACTGGACCCGGCGGGGTTCGTCATCCGCCCGCTGCCCAACACCCAGTTCATGCGGGACAACTCCGCCTGGATCTTCGGCGGAGTGACGCTCAACCCGATGTACTGGCCGGCGCGGCGCCAGGAGACGCTACTGACCACCGCCGTGTACAAGTTCCATCCCGCCTTCGCCGACGAGACCTACAACATCTGGCTGGGTGATGCGGACGGACCGCCGGCCGACCACGGCATGGCGTCCCTCGAAGGCGGCGACGTGATGCCGGTCGGCAAAGGGCTCGTCGTGATCGGCATGGGCGAGCGGTCCTCGCATCAGGCCATCACCCAGGTGGCGCGAAACTTGTTCGCTGCCGGGGCCGCCGAGCGGGTCATCATCGCCAGCCTCCCCAAGACCCGCTCGGCGATGCATCTGGACACGGTGTTCACCTTCTGCGACCGCGACCTGGTGACCGCTTTTCCTCCCGTGGTCGACGGCATCGTCGCGATCAGCCTCCGCCCCGATGACCGCTCACCGTCCGGTCTGGACGTCCGGCGGGAACCGAAAGGCCTGATCGACACGATCGGCGAAGCCGTCGGGGTGGACCTGCGGGTCGTCACCACCGCCGGCGACGTCTACGGCATCCAACGCGAGCAGTGGGATGACGGCAACAATGTGGTCGCACTCGAACCCGGCGTCGTCATCGGCTACGACCGCAACACCCTGACCAACACCGCGCTGCGCAAAGCGGGCGTGGAAGTCGTCACCATCGACGCCAGCGAGTTGGGCCGGGGCCGCGGCGGTGGCCGCTGCATGACCTGCCCGATCCTGCGCGATCCTCTCTACACCTGAACGGAGAACATCTGCCATGGCGTTCAACAACCGAAACCGCAGCCTGCTCAGCCTGGTTCACCACACCGACCGAGATCTTCACTACCTGCTCGACCTGGCGCGTGACCTGAAGCGCGCCAAGTACTCCGGTAGCACGCGTAACAGTCTGGCAGGCAAGAACATCGCGCTGATCTTCGAGAAGACGTCCACCCGCACCCGCTGCGCTTTCGAGGTCGCAGCCTACGACGAGGGTGCTCATGTCACGTACATCGATCCCGCGTCGTCTCAGATCGGGCACAAGGAGTCGATGAAGGACACCGCCCGGGTGCTGGGTCGGATGTACGACGCGATCGAGTACCGCGGCACCGCCCAGGAGACCGTGGACGAACTCGCGGAGTACGCCGGGGTCCCGGTGTTCAACGGGCTCACCGACGAGTTCCATCCGACTCAGATGCTGGCCGATGTGCTGACCATGACCGAGCACTGCCCGAAACCGCTGCACGACATCGCCTATGCGTTTGTCGGCGACGGCCGCAACAACGTCGCCAACTCCCTGCTTCTCGTCGGATCCAAGCTCGGCATGGATGTGCGTATCGGGGCCCCGAAGGAACTGTGGCCGAGTGACGATCACGTGAGGATGTGCGAGGAGTTCGCCGCGGCGTCCGGAGCACGAATCACCATCACCGACGACCCCGACGAGGCGGTCAGTGGCGTCGACTTCATCCACACCGATGTCTGGGTGTCGATGGGGGAACCGGTGGAGACGTGGGGCCAGCGGATCGACCGGCTGCTTCCCTTCCAGGTGAATCCCACCCTGATGAAGGCCGCAGGCAACCCGCGGGTGAAGTTCATGCACTGCCTACCCGCGTATCACAACTCCGAGACCACGATCGGCGCCAAGATCGCGGCGCAGTACCCATTCCTGTCCAACGGCATCGAAGTCACCGAGGACGTTTTCGAGAGTCCGGCGAACATCGCCTTCGAGCAGGCGGAGAACCGGATGCACACGATCAAAGCGGTTCTCGTCTCGGCGCTGAGCTGACGTGCCATGAGGGTCGTCATCGCGCTGGGAGGCAACGCGCTGTTGCAGCGCGGTCAACCGATGACCGCGGACAACCAGCGCGCGAACATCCGGGTCGCCGCCGAAAGAATCGCCGCGATCACCACCGGCAACGAGATCGTCATCGCGCACGGCAACGGACCCCAGGTCGGCCTGCTGGCCCTGCAGGCGGCCGCTTATCACGATCTTGCCGACGGCGTGGCTCCCTACCCCCTCGACATGCTCGGCGCCCAGACCGATGCGATGATCGGCTACGTCATCGAACAGGAGTTGGGCAACCTGTTGCCTGCCGACCAACCGCTGGCCACGCTTTTGACGATGATCGAGGTCGACCGCGACGACCCCGCCTTCGACCACCCCACCAAGCCGATCGGGCCGGTGTACGACCGGGAGACCGCAGAGCGACTGAAGGCCGCCGGAGGCTGGACGATCGCGGCCGACGGCGACACGTTCCGCCGCGTGGTCGCCAGCCCGAAGCCCAAGCGCATCTTCGAGATCCGACCGATCCGCAGCCTGGTGGAGCAGGGCACGATCGTGATCTGCGCCGGCGGCGGCGGCATACCGACCATGTACGACGAACACGGTGACCTGCGCGGCGTCGAGGCCGTCATCGACAAAGATCTCGCCTCCGCCCTGCTGGCCGAACAACTGAACGCCGATCTACTCGTGATCGCCACCGACGTCGACGGTGTCTACACCGGCTGGGGCACTCCCGACCAGGCCCGCCTGGGCTGCGTCACGCCCGAGGACTTGGCCGGCCTCGACCTACCTGCCGGTTCGATGGGGCCCAAAGTGCAAGCCGCATGCCAATTCGCGCTGCACACGGGCAACGAGGCAGTCATCGGATCACTCACCGACATCACCAGGATCGTCGAGGGCACCGCGGGGACGCGGGTGCGAGTACATGAGGAAGGAACTGGAGTGGACATCAACAGCAACACCACCG
The DNA here is from genome assembly GCF_049683935.1 of Mycobacterium sp. Classification (GTDB taxonomy): domain Bacteria; phylum Actinomycetota; class Actinomycetes; order Mycobacteriales; family Mycobacteriaceae; genus Mycobacterium. The sequence goes on from NZ_JBAUJR010000512.1 coordinate 12,605, forward strand.
CCTCATCGGTGGTCGTAGGCATCGACGGGTCGGACACCGCGATCCGGGCGGCACGCTGGGCTGTGGCGGAAGCCATCAAGCTGAATGTGCCGCTACGCCTGGTCTACGTGACCAAAGCCACGCATTCGTCCTCGGATGACTACGAACTCGATGTCCACAAGGGCAAATCATCGCTTCAGTTGGCGCAGAATGCGATCGAGGCCACTGATCGTCCGGTGAAGATCGAAACCGCCATCGTCACCGGGCCGCCGTCGGTGGCGCTGCTCGCCGAGTCCCAGAACGCCGGCATGGTCTGCGTCGGGACGGTGGGTATCGACCGCTACGCCCGCTCGATTCTGGGATCGACGGCCACCGAACTCGCCGAGAAGGGTCACTGCCCGGTCGCCGTCATTCGACCGCACGACGACGGGGAATCGGGTGGCGAAATCCGTTGGATCGCCGTCGCGGTCAACAACGACCCGGGTAACGACATCGTCGTCGCGCATGCCTTGCAGGAGGCGAGGTTACGTGATGCCCCGGTGCTCGCCGTCGGGGAAAACCGAGGCACCCGGAGCGCCGAAGACCTCGACGCCCGGGTCGCACAGTGGCGGCTACGTTACCCGGACGTCCACATCTACCCGATCGCCGAGCACACCGACCTCATGTCCTTCCTCCGGCACTGTGACGAACGGCTGCAACTCGTGGTGATCGGCGGCTCCCAGGCCGGCGAGCTCGCGCAGATCGTGGGACCCGCGGGTCATTCGATCCTGCACCACGCGAAGGTGTCGGTGCTGGTGGTCCGCAACTGAGCGGATGCGGTCACGCTTGGCTGCCGGTCCTGCCGCCGCCGCCACTGGTCCACAGTTCCCACTCACGCTCCCACCGGGATTGACGCCGACGGGCCAGCCGCGCGCGCAGCCACACCGTCACACCGGCCACGAGGCTCACCGCCGCCAACCAGAATCCGGCGCCAGCAACCACCGCATCAGTCCCAGCCCGCCACGACGACGGCGGCTGCCCGGCCTGATCTCCGTCTGCGTCTATCCAAACCTGCAGTTGATCACCGGCTTTGGCCTGCGGATCCACCTCGGTGACGCCACTGCGCTCCCGCCCGCCGACCCACCATTGCACCGGTGCAGTGACCCGCACCCGGTTCTCCAGAATCGTCGACGTCGGTGCCCCGGTCATGACGGCGACGACCGCGTGCCGGGCACTGGCCTCCTCTGAGTAGTGATGGGCCCGGTCTTCGTGAATTGCCGTGCTGATCGCGCCGGCGACCGGCGTCAGGATCAGTACCGTGACAAAAGCCAGCACCAGCAGAGCCGCCTCCACCCGGTCGCTGGTTCGCACCAGCGGATTGTGTCCGAACGCGCGAATGAGCCAACTGTGGCGGAGGTAGACCGTGAGGGTGTCCATCGATGCCTCCCGTGATCCGTGACACGTCGATCGTGGCAATGAAGGCGTCCAGCGGTCCAGAGGCCAACGTCATCTCCGCGGTCACCGGATGATGTGACCACCCGCGCCCGCCATCGTGACCAAAGACCCTGTCAGCCAAGGGCCACCCACGATTAGCCTCCACTCAGAGGACACCTGGGGGCACCACATGTCAGAGCACACGAAGAAATACGGAATTCTGGTCGGCGTCGACGGATCAGCGGAGTCCGACTCGGCCGTCCGATGGGCAACACAGGAAGCTGCCCTGCGCGGTATACCGGTCACCCTGATGCATGTCGTCACACCGATACTCGTCAGCTGGCCGCTCGGGCCGGCCCAGGCGAACATCACTGAGTGGCAGGAAGACAACGCCCGCCGCGTCATCGCGAACGCCGAGAAGGTGGTGCACACCAGCACCGGTGATGCCGAACTGCCCGAGGTGCACACCGAGGTCCGGTACGCCGGTTCGGTCGGTTCGCTGGTCGACGCGACCGAGGATTCGTGGATGGTCGTTGTCGGAAACAGCGGTCTCGGCGCAGTCGGTCGTGCGGTGCTGGGCTCTGTCAGCGGCGGCCTGGTGCATCACGCGCACTGTCCGGTCACGGTGGTGCACGACACTGACGCCCAGCCGGCGCAGAGAACCTCGCCGATACTGCTGGGAATCGACGGCTCGCCTGCCTCGGAGGCCGCCACCGCGTTGGCCTTTGACGAAGCTTCTCGCAGAGGCGTGGATCTTGTTGCGCTGCATGCGTGGAGCGATGTGAGTGTGCTGACGGCCCTCGGAATGGACTGGCACCGGTACGAGGACCTCAGTCATGAAGCGCTGGCGGAACGCCTCGCGGGTTGGCAGGAACGGTACCCCGACGTCGAGGTGCACCCCCGAATCGTATGTGATCAACCGGCGCGCTGGCTGATGGACGAATCCAACAAGGCCCAGATGGTCGTCGTGGGTAGCCGCGGACGGGGCGGCTTCGCCTCGATGATGCTGGGTTCGGTCAGCTCCGCGGTGGCGCGGGGCGCCAAGGCGCCGGTCATCGTTGTCCGCGGCTAACCGCCGGGGGAGATTAGCCCGTAATGCCCGTCGTAGCGGTGGTACAGGACAGCGGCACGACCCTGTGCGGCATCGATGAAGAACAGGAACGGCAGGCCAAGTAACCCGAGGCGCTCCGTTGCCTGCTCGACCGTGATACACGGGGCGGGCTGTGAACTGAAGGTCAGCGCGACGTCGAACGGGGCCAGCTGATCCGTCGAGACCGGCACCACCTGAGCCAGTCGGTAACCGGCCGCACCGTCGCGGTACAGCACGCTGGCGATCCCGGTCCCCTGCTCGGTGAACAGGTGAAAGTCGTAGTCCAGCAACTCCATTTCCAGAACGGCGTCATCGAGATTGCAGGCAGCCATGGTGAATGACTTGCGCCGGATGATCCGGCGGTCATCGGCCGGACGTGGGTAGTGGCGGGGCCTGCTGCTGGGCGCTGACTGATGCCGCCATTCGTGCGGGGCATCGTCGGGCAGTCGACCGCGCCTCGCCTCCCAGTGCTCCTCGATCCTTTCGAGCCGTCGCCGCAACCGCGCGTCCAGCTTGTCGATGGCTTCCCGCGCGGTGGCCGCGTCGACCTGTGCCCGAACCAGCCGACCGTCCACGTCGAGGTTTGCCTGGGCGACGACGGGGTGGCGGACCGCTGGATCGGTGTGCCGGGTCAGTCTGACCCGAGCGTGCAGCACCGGTCGGCCGGTGAGCCCGGCGATGCCGCTGATCTTGTTGCGCGCGTATTCGGCTGCGCCGGGCATCCGGCCGTGAGTGGTCACGTCGACCTCAACGGCCTTCGGCGAGTCGGTTCTGTTGCTCATGCTCTACTTCCTACGCTGCGGCGGACCGTCACAGGAGGGCCGAAGGTCACCGCGCGCACGCGGTGCGGCGGGCCGTCGAGCGCGCCGACTAGATTGCCAGGCAACATATCTGCTGAGCTTCGCGGACGGAATCGGCCAACGGCCGGCCTGTGTCGATGTCGTGCGCGCGGTGCCGAATACCGTCGCCACCGGCGAGCGCCGCAGCGATCTCCGGCGTCGCGTCGGAATTCGACCCCGTCCGGTGCTCGACCCTCGATGTGGCTTCGGCGATCGGTACCGCACAGTTGAACTCGACGATGGGCACCGATGTCCGAGCAGAGAGTTCGTGCGCTCGATCGCGGTGCTCTGCAGCCCGCCACGTGCCGTCGAGGATCACCGATTGTCCGATGCTCAGCCAGGCTTCCGCCTGGCGCAGCACCTCGGCATACACTTCGGCGACGTTGACCGGCGAGTACAGACCGGCGTTGAGATCACCCACCGCGCCGGACACCACGCCGGCATCCTGCAGATGCCGACGCACGTCGTCGGTGGAAATGACCCGCGCCCCGATCTGCGCGGCCAACGCGGTTGACAGCGTGCTTTTGCCGGTGCCCGGGCCGCCTCCGACAAGAATGAGCCGAACCGTCCCGGTTTTGAGGTGATCCAGCGCCAGATCGAGGTGCCGGCGGGCGTCGATCGCGGCTTCGGCGTGCCCCTGAGCGACCCGCACGCAGTCGACCTTGGCGCGAACCACGGCGCGGTAGGCGATGTAGAAGTCGATCAGGGCGCGCGGCGCGCATTCGTCGGCCGCCGAGACGTACTGCTCGAGGAACCAGTCGGCGAGGTCGCGTCTACCCAGGAACTCCAGATCCATCGCGAGGAACGCGGCATCGTCGATGCCGTCGACGTAGCGGAGTGTGTCGTCGAACTCGAGACAGTCGAGCAGTGCGGGCCCCTCTGGGAGGCAGAAGATGTCGTCGGCGAGCAGATCCGCATGGCCGTCGAGGATGCGACGCCCGGTGATGCGCTCGGAGAACACTGCGTGACGACCGGCGACGAACTGACCGGCCAACCGTCTCACCTCTCGGAGCGAGTCGCGCGGCACCACGTCGTCGGCATGTCTGTCCAGTTCGTCGAGGTTCTGTCGCCAGCGCGCCCACACCGCGTCGGCAGTGCCCTGGGCTTCGATAGCCGTGCCCCGCTCGGCCCCCACGTGAAAGCGCGCCAGAACCTCGGCGATGCCCGTCAGATGGCGGTGCACCGGTTGGCCGCTGCAGACCAGGGATGCCAGGCGGGTGCTGTCGGCATGGCGCCGCATGACGATCACCGGTTCCGGCGGGCCTCCTCGCTCGTCTGAAAAGTGGCCAACGCCGAGATAACTGTCCGGGGCGAGCCGCCTGTTCAGCTTGACCTCGTGCTGACACGCACGCTCCCGATGCGCGGCGGTGCTGAAGTCGAGAAAGTCGGTGATCACCGGCTTCTTGGCTTTGTATGCCCGGTCGCCGAGAAGGACGACGACGCCGGTATGTGTTTCACGGACCTGAGCGGCCAGATCACCCGAGGTTGCCGCCACGTCGCTCATGGGCTCAAGGGTCGGCCACCTCCCTCGGCCACACCAGAGCACTAGGCCATCGGGCTGAGGACCATTGGCCCTGGCCTCGGCCCGCACCGCGGCCGACGATGGTGGTGGATGAGGAGGTAGGCGATGCGTGACTGCGCGGTCGACGTCGAAACCATCAGAGGTGCAGTCGAACTGGCGTGCCGCGCGCCGTCGCTGCACAATAGCCAGCCCTGGCGTTGGGTACTCGAGGGCACCACCGTCCAGTTGTACGCCGACCCGCAACGCGTCGTCCGCTCCACCGACGGCACCGGCCGGGAGGCGCTGATCAGCTGCGGTGCGGTCCTCGACCACTTCCGGGTGGCCATGGCAGCGGCGGGATGGACGGCGCACGTCGACCGCTTTCCCAACCCGAACGACCCTCAGCACCTGGCATCGATCGACTTTTCTGCGAGCACCTTCGTGACTGCCGGTCACCGGCGACGCGCCGATGCCATCCTGCTGCGTCGCACCGACAGGCTGCCCTTTGCTCCGCCACCGGACTGGGATTTGTTCGATTCCGAGGTGCGAGTCTCACTCGACACCGATTCCGTCCGGTTCGATGTGATCGACGGCGGGCTGCGGTCGGAGCTGGCCGAAGCCTCGGACCTCACCGAGTCGCTGCGAATGTACGACTCCTCCTACCACGAGGAGTTATATTGGTGGACAGCGGGTTTCGCCACTGCTGAGGGTATTCCGCAGGGCTCGCTGGTATCGGCCGCCGAGAGTGATCGCGTGGATGTCGGGCGCAGCTTCCCTGTCGTGGCGGATTCACAACGCCGCCCCGAGATCGGCGACGACCGGTCCACGATCGTGGTGCTGTCGACTTTTGATGACACCCGTGACAGCGTGCTGCGCTGCGGCGAAGCATTGTCCGCCGTACTCCTCGATGCCACCATGGCTGGATTTGCCACCTGCACGGTCACTCATCTGATGGAGATACCTGCGAGCCGGGCGGTGGTGGCAACGCTGAGCGGCGCCGATCAGCCACAGGTCCTGGTGCGTGTCGGGCTGGTGCCCGCGATCGCCGACGTGCCTGCCCCCACTCCCCGCAGACCGATCGGCGAGATCTTCGAGGTTCGCGAATCCGTTCGGCATCAGGGACCTTCGACCCTGCCTGCGGGGCAATGACGCCGGTAGCGTCCGGCCTGAGAATGCACGGGACTGGAGCGATCATGCGAGATCAACCCCCGCCGTCATGCGTTGTGGTGGGCATCGACGGTTCCCGGTCGGCGGTCGATGCCGCGCTGTGGGCGGTCGATGAGGCAGTCAGCCGCGACCTTCCGCTGCGCCTGGTATACGCCATCGATCCCGGCGAGACGGTCGAGGACCGTTCCCGTCGCCTGGCCGACGCCGAATCGGCAGTGCGGTACGTCTTCACCGTCGTCGAGGCGACGGACAAACCCGTGAAGCTCGAGGCCGAGATCGTGCAGGGCCGACCGAAGACGGTGCTCGTCGAAGCGTCCCGATCTGCCGTGATGCTCTGCCTCGGGGCCGTGGGGATCACCCACAGCCGATGCGACCCGATCGGGTCGACCGCCGTGGCGACGGCCGCCTCCGCGCACTGCCCGGTGGCGGTGGTCCGCGGTCACGAGCCACAGTCGACTCCGAACGGCTGGGTGGTGGCCGAGATCGACCGGCCCACAACGGCCGATACCGTGCTGAGCAACGCACTCGACGAGGCGCGGCTTCGCGGAGCTGCGCTACGTGTGGTGACTGTATGGCAATCCGGCTACACCGATATCCATGACAACCACGCGGTGGCAGATCGCAGCAAGCTGGCGAAGGCACAACTCGACCGCCGGATGGCGAAGTGGCGACGGAAGTATCCGGACGTGGACATGCATGCCGTCGCCGTGCACGGCAACAGCCTGGCCTACCTGACCAGGAACGCCGACATGATTCACCTGCTCGTGGTGGGCAGGGAACGCGCCGACGGCATCAGAGAACTGGTGGGTCCGCCGGGTTTTGCGGCTCTGCACCATGCGAACTGTTCGGTGTTGATCTGCCAACCACAGAACGCGCTATGAGGCGCTATGCGCGCGACCTCGCCACGATCACCGGAATCCGTGCAGCCTGCGCCACCGCAGAGCTGACCGAACCCAGGAGAAGTCCGGTGAGACCGCCTCGTCCGTGACTGCCCACCACCATCAACTGGGCGGAGCCGGAGAGGTCGAGCAACTGGCGAATCGGGTTGTCCATCGCGACGACACGGTGCACTGCCACGTCCGGGTAGCGCTGCTGCCAGCCTGCCAGTCTTTCGGCGAGGATCTCGTCGGCCTGTTCTCGGACGTCGGGCCACCCGACCCCGATGAAGTCGTCGGTGCTCTCCAGCCAGGTGTGCAGCGCGACGAGGTCCACGCCCCTGCGGGACGCTTCATCAAACGCGATCGCGACGGCACGTTCGGACGCCGGGGAGCCATCGATGCCTACCAGGACGGGCGCATCGGGGAGGTCTCCCGATGGGGTTTCGCGAACAACCGCGACGGGGCAGCGGGCGTGATGAACAAGACCGGCAGAAACCGAACCGAGCACGGCCCGTTGAATTGCCCGCAGGCCGCGGCAGCCCACCACCACCATGTCGGCGTGCTCGGACATGTCCACCAGCACTGCCCGCGGGCTGCCGGTGACCAGTTCCCGATCCACCCTCAAGGATTGAGAGGCCGGCAGCGCCCTCCGCGCGATCTGCGTCGCGTCGTCGAGCAGCGCCTCGGCCGTCTTCCGCCGGGTTACCCAATAGTCCTCGGGCAGAGGCACATCCATCCAGGCGGTAGCGCTGGGATCGATCAGTGCGTGAACCAGGACGAGTGCAACCCCGCGCAGTGCCGCGGCGTGGGCGGCCCACTCGACTGCTGCGTCGGACTGCGGCGAGTCGTCGACACCGACGACGATCCCAGAATGCTCGGATGTCGAGGACATCGCCATCTCCTTCGTCGCCAGTGCCAGTGGCCTTCACGCTAGGTGGGCGATGGTCGGATGTCTGCGGGCATTGGTCACTGTCGGTGCGGGACCAAAGGCCTGCGACCGGCGGGTTCACAACGGTGCATCGTTCACAACGACCAGTACACGTTCTGGTCACAAACGACGCACGTGGCCGCCACAGTGGCCACGACAGTGATTGGATCGGACAGGCCGCCGCCCTGGACGTCGGCCTGGAGGTTTCTGCATGCTTTCCCTCGGCGCGGCCCAGTGGTTGTCGCTGCTGCTCGTGGTCGCGGCACTCGCCGGGCTGGGTGGATTCGTCTCAGCGACGGTGGTCCGTAGGAAGCGGCGCACCAGGAAGGTATTTCTCGCCGGTGTCTTCTGCGGACTGTTGGCAGGCGAGATCGTGCACCTGCGGCGTCGCGGACTGATCGCACTGCACCGCACCGCACCGCCTGCACGCGCGGCATTGGTGCGCCGGGTCCGCCAACTTCGTACGTGACCCGCTCCCTCGCCGGTGTTGCAGGAGTGACCACTGTGATAATTGGGTACACACTGCCGCAACCATCATCGCATCGGGTCGAGGAGAGACCGTGGCTATCCGCACCACCACGCGCGCCGCCCTGTTGATGCTGGCCGCTGTCGCCGCGCTGGCCGGCCTGAGCGCACCCACGGCGATGGCCGCCCCGAAGTGCAACGACATCGAGCTCGTGTTCGCCCGTGGAACCGACGAGCCCGCCGGGCTCGGCGCGGTCGGAAAGGCACTCGTCGAGGCACTGCGACCCATGGTCGAAGACCAGTCCATCGGCACCTACGCGGTGAAATATCCGGCGTCGTGGGATTTCCTGCAGGCGGCCGCCGGGGCCAACGACGCGAGTGCCCGCATTCAGTCCATAGTCGCAAGCTGCCCGCAGAGCAAAATCGTGCTGGGCGGCTACTCGCAGGGCGCAGCGGTCATCGACGTCGTGACCACCTCGCCGATCGCAGCGCTCGGCTACACCGAGCCCCTGCCCGCCACTGTCATCCCCCACATCGCGGCCGTCGCTGTCTTCGGTAACCCCTCCGCGCGACTCGGTCGACCGCTGACCCTCCTCAGCCCCGACTTCGGCGCGCGGACCGCCGACCTGTGCAACACCAACGATCCGATCTGCTCCCGGGGCGAGGATTTTGATGCCCACAGTCGCTACCCGCAATCCGGCTTGGTCAAGCTCGCGGCCCAGTGGATCACCAAACACGTGCAGCAGCAGCCGCTAACGGCTGACTCCTAAGTCATCGAGCCGGGAGTGATAGGTGGCCACGGTGGCCAGTTTGATGTCCTCATAGCCTCGCACCAGATCGGCCAGTCCTGCCACTTCCACCGCACGGTCGTAGTTGGCCGGGTTCAGCCCGGCGGCAAGGCCGGTCACGATACCCACGTATTCCGCGAGCAGTTCGCGTTCGACCCTGCGGACATGGGCATGGCCGAACGGGTCGAAAGTGGTTCCACGCAGCCGCTTCCCCTTCGCGAGTAGCCGCAGGGCGAGGTGGCTCCGCGGGCCCAGGCCGATCTTCTTGGTGCGCCCCATCGCTCGCAACATCGGCGGGTGCAGCTTGTACGTCAGGTTCGCACCGGCGGGGAACTCGGATTTCACGTCGGCGAGGAACTGCGGATCGGTGAGCAGTCGCGCGACCTCGTACTCGTCCTTGTAGGCGGTGAACTTGTAGAGTCCCCTGGCCACTGCCTCGCTGAATTCGGTGCGGTCTCCGGCAGCACGCTCTGCGGTCCAGATCGATTCGAGCAGCATCACGTATCGGCGGGCCACCTTCTCGCTCTGGAAGTCGATGAGGTTCGCGGCTCGTCGCGAGATCAGGTCACCGACCTGGCCGAAGAACGTGGTGCCTTCGAGGATGTGCGCGGGCGGCACCGCCGGCCGGCGATCACGTGTCGGCAACGCGGCGTCGTGGAACCGGGTCGGGTCGGCGATGGCGAGTCGCCCCCAGCGGAACGCGGCGATGTTGGCAGCCACGGCGACGCCGTTGATCTCGATGGCCTCCTCGATCGCATCGGCCGGAATGCGCAGTGCACCAGTCTGATACGAAGCACCGACCAACAGAAAATTGGCGGCGGCGGTACTGCCGAAAAGACTCTGGGCGGCGGCCAGCGCGTCAAACGCGTGCACGCTGTGCGACACCCGGCCCATCCGGTGCAGCAGATCGGGCGTCTCGGGGTAGCTGACCGACTTGTCGTAAACCATGCTCCCGGTGGGCGTCTTGCTCGTCGACACGACCGAGATCGTCGTCGCCGGATCGCCGTATCCGAGGTTCTTGGTGTCGGCGGCGACCAACAGATCGAACCCGACGATGCAGTCTGCGCTCCCGGGGGTGAGCCGGTTGGCGGGATCGAGCTTGCCCGCGGCGAATCGAAGGTGCGACACCACGGGGCCGGCCTTCTGGCTGAGGCCGATCTGGTCCAGGCTCTCCACGTCGTAGCCCGCGCGCAACGCCGCGGTGGCGAGCACCTGGTTCACCGTGACGATCCCGGTGCCCCCGATCCCGGCGAAGAAAATGTTGTGGGTGGCGGTGACCGGTTCGACGGCGATCTCGGGCAGAACGGGTGGAGCCGGCGGCTCCGGGCGGCGCGGCGCCTTCCCCGGCTGCACCTCGGCAGTGACAAACGACGGGCAGTCGCCGTCGAGGCAGCTGTAGTCGGTGTTGCACGAACTCTGGTCGATGCGGGTCTTGCGGCCGAATTCAGTGTCGACCGGTTGCACGGAAAGGCAATTGGACTTCACGCCGCAGTCGCCACAGCCTTCGCACACTGCCTCGTTGATGAGGACCCGGGTGGTCCGAGTGGGCAGGGTGCCGCGTTTGCGCTGTCGGCGGGCGTCGGCAGCACAGTGCTGGTCGTAGATCAGCACAGTCACACCCTTGACGTCGCGCAATCGCTTCTGCGCCTCGTCGAGGCGGTCTCGATGCCACACGACGGTGCCGTTGGCCAGCTGACGCTTGTGGTGTCGTTCGGGCTCGTCGGCACAGACGATGATCTGCTTGACCCCCTCGGTGGTCAGCTTGTGCGTCAGTTGAGCGACGGTGAGTGCGCCCTCGGCGTCCTGGGCGCCCGTCATCGCCACCACCTCGTTGTAGAGGAGCTTGTAGGTGATGTTGACCCCGGCCGCGACGCAGGCCTGCACTGCGAGCTGACCGGAGTGAAAAAATGTTCCGTCGCCGATGTTCTGGAACAGGTGGGGCACGTCGGTGAACGGCGCCTGCCCGATCCACTGACTGCCCTCCCCTCCCATCTGAGTGAGTCCGGTGACAGCGCTGTCCCTGCGGTCCGACATCGTCACCATCGTGTGGCAGCCGATCCCGCCACCTGCCAGCGACCCTTCGGGCACGGCTGTCGACCGGTTGTGCGGGCAGCCACTGCAGAAGTAGGCGGTCCGTTGCGCAGGAAGCACTTCCAGCTGCAGCGGCGGGGGCGGTGGCTTCTCGAGTTCCAGCCGATCCTTGAGCACGCGGCGCAGCGGGGCCAGCAACCGACCGGCTGTCAGTTCGCCTCCGGCGGGAATCAGCGGTCGGCTCGCGGCATCCTTCTTGCCGAGGATCCGTGGTGCATCCGGCCGGCCGTAGAGGATTTCGCGCAGCTGCGTCTCGACGAACGCGGTCTTGTCCTCGACGACGAGGATCTCGTCGAGGCCTTCTGCGAAGGTGGTGACGATGTCGGGCCCCAGCGGAGACGGCATGCCGATGCGCAGCAGCTTCACACCGGCATGGTGCAACGCGAACTCGTCGGCGCCGAGATCGGCCAGCGCCTGCCGCACCGAGTCGAATGTTGTTCCCGTAGCGGCGATCCCGATGGTCGCCGCGGGTGGATCGATCTCGATGACATCCAACCCGTTGGCGGCGCCGTACGCGCGCACCACCTCGGCCCGGGGTCCGTACAGGTCGGCCTCCGCGTCGAGGCTGGCGGCCGGGGCGGCCATCGGCCGCTGGCGGTACCCGAACGGCTTCCCATCCCAAACTATCTCCGGGACAACGATATCGACAGCGACGTCGTCGGAGTCCACCGACCAGGCGCCGTCGGCCACGTCGGCCACGATCTTGAGTGCCACCACGCATCCCGACGCCCGGGACAACGCCACACCGTGCATGGTCATCGTGACGATCTCCCGCGCATTCCGCGGGAAGAGCACCGGGATACCGAGCGCGGCCAACGAGCGTTCGCTGACTGCGGGCACAGTCGAGGACTTGGACGCGGGGTCGTCGCCGACGAGGAGCAGCATGCCGCCGCGCGGGTTGGCGCCGTACATGTTCGCGTGCCGGATCGCGTCGGTGGCACGGTCCAGGCCGGGCCCCTTGCCGTACCAGACACCCACCACCCCGTCGTAGAGCGCCTTGCCGGCAGGCAGAACGGCTTGGCTGCCCCAGACCGACGTCGCCGCGAGCTCCTCGTTGAGCCCGGGAACGAATGTGATGTCGTGTGCCCGCAGGACGTCGGGCATCGCCGCCAGCATCCTGTCGACGCCGCCGAGTGGGCTGCCTTGGTATCCCGACACGAAGGTGCCCACCCGCAGGCCCGTTCGCAGGTCACGCTCGTGTTGTTCCACCAACGCGCGGGCGATGGCCTGGACGCCGGTGAGCATGACCGGACCCGACCCGGTGCGATACCGATCGCCGAGGCTGTACGGGTTCCGTTGCGAATCCTGGTCCGGTCGGCGGATGTCGAGATCCGTCATCTGTACTCACCACCTCGGCAGTCAATGGGCGTAGTGCTTCTTCCAGGGTGGCATTCATATACATACTGAGCAAGCAATGCAGCGGCTACTGAGCATGTTGCCCAAATAATTCAGAATGTGACGTGGGATACTGAGCGACATGACGAAGCTGGACCGCACAGATGCCCGACTGCTGCTCGCGCTCTGTGACGCGCCGCGCGCCACCGGCGTGCAACTGGCCGCGATGCTGAACCTGGCACGCAACACCGTGCAGGCACGACTGGCCCGGTGGGATCAGGACAAGGTGCTCGCGCCGATCGACCGCTGTGTGTCCCCCCGCGACCTCGGGTACCCGCTCAAGGCGTTCATCACGGTGGTGGTGGATCAACACCGGCTCGAGGACGTCATCGCCGCACTCGAGACCGTCACCCAGGTCACCCAGGTCACCGGGCTGTCCGGCGCGGCGGACCTGCTCGTCGGTGTGGTGGCGACCGATGCCGACGATCTCTATCGTGTCGCCGGCCTCGTCCTCGCGGTGCCCGGAGTCGAGCGCACCACCATGTCGGTGGCGATGCACGAGGTGATCGCCTACCGGACGCGGCCGCTACTGGAAGCACTCGCGCGGGGCCAGTGAATCACCCTCCGCCGGAATTGCATTCCAGCAGGCCAGAACTCGAAATTGCTCTGCCGGAATGCAATTCCGGCGAGCAATGGGCCGGGCTCAGAGACCTGCGAAGCAGGGATTGGTGTCCTCGTTGGGAATCGACGCATCACGGCTGGAGAACTCGCCGACGACGCCCGCATCGGTGACAGCGACGCTGTCGGCCTGGATGCCGAGCGGATAGTTGTCGTTCAGCTTCGTGGTGAGGTCGTCGAGTGCGCCCTGAACGGTGTCCTTCGGGAACGGTCCACTGACGTCGAGCACTTCGAGTTCGAGGTCACCGTCGGTGACCACAGGCCTGGCGGTGACGCCGCTGTCGCCTGCCTGCAGGACGATGGTGCCCGCTGCCGGGTCGGTACTGACACCGGTGACGAGACTGCCGACGCCGGGCAGGTTTTCGGCGACGGTGTCCTTGATGCCCTCCGATGTCCATGTCAGCGTGGCGTCCAGCGATCCGATGGTCCCTTTGGCGTCACCGGAGTCCTGCAACCGCACGTCTTCGAGGGTCACGACGGCGGTCATCCCCTCGGCGGACTGCACCCGGTCCCCCGCCGTTCGGACCGAGATGTTCGTGTAGTGGCCGGTGATGTGCTGCCACAGAAACGGCGGGTTCACTCCGTAGGAGATCGTGGCGCCGTCCTCCACGACGCATTCGGCCACCCCGACCAAGATGCCGTCGGCGCGGTGTCGTGCGTAGAGTTCGCCGCCGGCCAGTCCGCCCGCCAGCAGGGCCACGACGATGACTGCGATCAGGACGATCGTCTGCCGGGTGAAAAACCCGGCGCTCGGCCCGTTGCCTTCACCGGAGGGCCGGGGAGCGGACACCGGTGGGTGCGGCGGCGGAGCAGGTGGCGGG
>NZ_JBAUJR010000513.1:0-3049 GCF_049683935.1 Mycobacterium sp.
ACCGACAGCAGCCCGGCCAAGCCGACCACCTCGACCGCAACCCCACGACGGGTGAGCGCTTCGGCCATCGGTGCCGCATCGGCGTTGCGACGCACCAGAACCGCCGCCGTCGGCGGCGCACCGGACAAGCTGATGCCTTCGTGGTATTTCCGGGCTACGTTCTCGGCCACCCATTCACGTTCGGCCACAACGTCGTTCAGCAAGGCACACCGTACGTCACCCTGGCCCGCGTCGGGCCGTGGCCGCAGCGACTGCACCGCCACCGAACGCCGTCGCGCGTCCGTGGACACCGCGTTGGCCAGGTGCAGCACCTCGGGCGGGTTGCGCCAGCTGGTGCGGAGTTCCAGGGTCGGAGCCGGTGAGCCGTCCGAGCGCGGAAAGTCGGTGGTGAACCTCGGCAGGTTCGTCGCCGACGCACCACGCCATCCGTAGATCGACTGGATGGGATCCCCGACGGCGGTGAGTGCGAGACCATCGTCGACACCACCACCGAACAGCGACGAGAGGGCGACCCGCTGCGCGTGCCCGGTGTCCTGGTACTCGTCGAGCAGCACGACCCGGTAGCGCTGTCGCAGCTGCTCCCCCACCTGTGGGAACCGGGACGCAAGCCGTGCCGCAGCAGACATCTGCATCCCGAAGTCGACGACCCGGTCCTCCCGCATCCGTTGGTGCAGTGCGTCGATCAGAGGGACCAACGCGGTGCGCTCGGTCTGGGTGCCCAACATGCGCAACAGCCACTGGCTGGGACCCTTGTCGCGCTGATACCGGCCTGCCGGCAGCGTGTGCACCAGCCGCTCGAGTTCCACGTGGGTGTCGCGCAGTTGCTCGGTGTCGACAAGATGTTCGGAGAGCTGCCCGGCGAGCCTGAGCACCATCGCGGTGATCGAGGCGGGTGACTTCTCGGTCTCCAACGCGTCGGGATGCTCGCACACCACACGAAAGGCCAACTGCCACAGCTCGGTTTCACCGAGTAGCCGGGTCTCGGGCTCCATCGGCAGCAGCAGGCCGTACTCGCGCAGCAGGTTTCCCGCGAACGCGTGGTAGGTGCTGATCGTGACCGGGTCGTCGCCGACACCGGCGGTCCTGGGATCGCCGGGCGTCATCAGTCCCGCACCCGCGAGTCGGGCGAGCCGGGACCGTACCCGGCGCAACAGCTGTCCCGCGGCTTTGCGCGTGAACGTCAGACCCAACACCTCTCCGGGATGCGCGTACCCGTTGGCGACCAGCCACACCACCCTGGCAGCCATCGTCTCGGTCTTCCCGGCGCCGGCGCCGGCGATCACCACCAGCGGGCCGGGCGGCGCCGCGATGACTGCCGCCTGCTCGTCGGTCGGCGCAAAAAGGCCCAGCGCGCTGGACAGTTCGGCAGGGCTGAACCGCGGGGTCATTGATCGCTCCTGGTGTTCTGGGCCGGGCACATCGCCTGTACCGGGCAGTGCGCGCAGCTGTCGTTGATCCGCGCGAGGAACTGTGGCCCCTGGGTCGCCGCGGCGGCCTGGTGCACCAACGTGCGCCATTCGGCATGACTCTCCGGGGTGAGCGGGGCCTGATCACGCTCGGCAGCACCACCACCGCTGGTCTTGCCCACATAAACCAAGCGGCCGCCGCCGGGCTCGTCGCCCTCGGCGATCAGGCCTTCGGCGACCGCCAGCTGATACATCGCCAACTGAGCGTGGCTCTGAGCGTCGTCCTTGCTCACCGGGCTCTTTCCGGTCTTGATGTCGACCACGACGAGCCTGCCCTCGCTGTCGCGTTCGAGGCGGTCGAGACGACCGCGCACCCGCACCGCGGGGACCTCGCCCTCGGGCCGGGTCACCTGCCCCTCGACATCGACCTCGGTACCGACCTCGGTGAGCTCATGGCGGGTGTCGGAGCGCCAGCGCAGGAAGGTCGACAGCATCTCCAGGTGCCGGACCAGTTCGTTGTCCGCATACCACTGAGCGTCAAATGGTATTTGCTTCCAGACCTTTTCGAGATCGCTGAGCATCTGCGACTCGGTTCTGCCCGGCTCGGAGACCACCGCGTGGACCAGTGACCCCAGCGCTGACCGCACGTCCCGGCCCGGGGCGCCGCCGTGGCGTTCCAGCAACCAGCGCAACGGACAGTCCGAGAGCATCTGCAGCGTGGACGGCGACAACGTCACCACATGATCGTCGCCGTCCCAGAGCGGCTCGGCTGAGGAAAGGTCCCGCCGGTCGTACCACGATTCGGGGTTGGTCCCGTGCACCCCTGCCTCCGCCAGGCGCGCCAACTGCGCTGCGGCACACATGCGTTCGTCCTCGTCGATACTGCCTGCCGGGGAGCACACCACCGACCGCAGTCGCCCGACCAGAGCAGCCGGGGCCAGTACCCGCGGAGCCCTGATCGGAGCAGAATCCTCGGCGACGGGTTCGGTCGCCAGGGCGGCCAGCTCACGACAGAACGACGACGGCAGCATGGCGTCGTCACCGTCGCTATCGACCGCGGTCACCAGGAGCCGATGGCGGGCCCGGCCCATCGCGGCGATCAGCAGTCGACGCTCCTCGGCGAGCAGGGGGGCCCGGCTCGACAACCCCCGCTGCCCGGCGTCGGCAACACCGTCGATCACATCGACCAGTTCCTGGGTCGCCAGCACACCGCCTCGTGGAGAGACATTGGGCCACAACCCTTCCTGCACCCCGGCGATCACCACAAGATCCCACTCCCGGCCCAGGGCCGAGTGCGCGCTGAGCACTGCGACGGCATCGGGTTGCGGACTGTCGTCGCGGCGTACCGGAGGCAGTGCCAGCGCCGTGATGTGGTCGACCAACCCTCGCAGCGATGCACCCGCTGTCCGCTCGACGTACTGCTCTGCGACGTCGAACATCGCGGTGACGGCATCGAGGTCGCGGTCGGCCTGCACTCCCGCCGGGCCGCCGCGTTCACTGGCGGTCAGCCACCGCCGCTGCAGACCTGAGCGGTGCCACGCCTGCCACAATGTGTGTCGCGGGTCCCGGCCGTCGTCGGTGCAGCGTTGCGCGGCCGCCAGCACGGTACGGACCCGTCGCAGAGCGCGCCCGTGGTCGTCGGA
>NZ_JBAUJR010000514.1:0-4927 GCF_049683935.1 Mycobacterium sp.
CCGCCGCCTGTCGCACCTGCGCCGCCACTGCCGCAGTAGGAGTGCCCGCGGGCGCGACGGCGTCGCAACGTTTACGCTCGCGGAGGTGAGCCGGCCCGTCGCACCTCCCGGAACAGCGATCCTGCGCACCGCACTGCGTGTCGCGATCATCCTGTCGGTGGTGGCAGCCGTAGCGATCGTCGCGGTGACCTCGGAACGGGGCGTGTGGTGGCGGCTGATCACCTTCACCTACCAGGCCAACCTGCTCGCCGCCGGGTACTACCTGTGGACGTTGGTGTCGCCGCGGGCCGACTCCCGGGTCGGGGTGCGCGGCGCGATCGTGCTCTACGTGGTGCTGGCCGGCGTCGTCTGGAACCTGTTCCTGACAGACCACAGCATGGGATACACACCCGCAAACCTGCTGCTGCACGTCGTGGTGCCGGTTCTCGCCCTGACCGACTGGCTGCTCGTCGGCCGCGGGATGGCGAGGGTCTCGTGGTGGCAACCGCTCGCCTGGCTGGTCTACCCCGCGGCATATCTCGCGCTGGCGCTGCTGGTGCTCAACAGGTTCGGCCGACGCGCGCCGTATTTCTTCCTGGATCCCGCTACCGTCGGCGCCGCGGCGGTGGCGATCAACGTCGGCGCGCTGGCCGGGTGTGTGCTGGCTGTCGGCTACGCGTTGCTGGCAGCTCACCGCGCCGCCGCCACTGCGATCGTCGACACACCGTGAAACGTTCCGACGTGCGAATTCGATAAGCGAGCAGAAGCAATCAGAATCCACCAACCAAGTCGCCGGGCAAACGCCTTCGCCCGCGCCGAACTCCGACGACGAACTAGGATGGCAACGTGCTGAGCGCTTGTGTGCAGCGAACCCGACCCGGGCGAACGATCACCCGGCGCATCGTCGCGGTGATCGGTTCCGCCCTTCTGGTCACCGGGCTGTCGGTGGCCGGCCCGATACCGTCCGGATCGGCCGCGACGGCCATCCCCGAACCGGTTGCCGGCGTGACACCCGTGGCAGGCCAGACCGTGGGTGTGGCCCATCCGGTGACCGTGACGTTCACCGGCGCGATCGACAACCGGGCCGCAGCCGAAGGGGCGATCACAGTCACTCCCGCAGGGGCACCGGAAAACGCGTCCGGGTCGTTCGTGTGGCTCGACGACCACGTCGTCGAGTGGACCCCCGCCGAATTCTTCCCAGCCCACACGCCGATCAATGTGTCCGTCGGAGGGTTCTCCACCAGCTTCCAGACCGGCTCGTCGGTGGTCGGCGTCGCCGACATCAGCGACTACTCGTTCACCGTGAGCATCGACGGCGTGACCGCGCGACAGATGCCGGCTTCGATGGGCAAGGCCAAATTCCCCACGCCGGTCGGGCGTTTCACCGCGCTGAGCAAGGAACGCAACGTCACCTTCGACTCGAGGACCATCGGCATACCGCTCGACGACCCGGAGGGCTACCTGATCAAGGGTGAGTACGGGATCCGGGTGACGTGGGGTGGCGTGTACGTGCACTCCGCGCCATGGTCGGTGGGTTCGCAGGGTTACGCGAACGTCAGCCACGGGTGCATCAACCTCAGTCCGGACAACGCCGCCTGGTACTTCGACAACGTCCGGGTCGGCGACCCGATCATCGTCCAGGCCTGAGGCGCACTCAGCAGTCCGCCTCGATCCTGAACTTCGCCGTCACCTCGTTCATCGGGTCGTCGACGAAGTTGCCGGCTGCCGAACCGGTGATGGTGTACTTGCCATCGACACCGGTCACCTCGGCCTCCCCGATATTGTCGGCCCAGTAGGTGCCGGTGAAACCGCCGAACCCGCGGAAGTCCACAGACATCGGAGTGACCGAACCCCCTGTCTCCAGTACCGCAGTGAAGCCGTCGTCCTTCTCGGGTGTCTCGATGTACCAGGACCAGCCTGATTGATGGCAGCGGACGGCATGCGCCCCGCCGGTGTCGGTGCCGTCGATGCTCACCCTCGCGGTGGTGCCGCCGAGCGCCGGTTCCGGCGTCGAGCAACCGGCCGCGCCGAGGATTGCAGCGCTACCGATCGTGACCGCTGCGATGAGGTGTCGGGTCTCCATGGCGCTCGACTCTATTCGCTGCGACGCGGTTCTCCGGCCGAAATGCCCGGGTACAACGGATCTGATATGCCTCCCAGGCCGAGTTCTGCGGGCGTCCGCGGCTAACGCAAGGCTTGTGCGGTGGCGTCGTCAGCGGGCAGGAAGGCCTCGATGCTGAGTTCTGCGGCGGTGAGATCCAGCGCGGTGCCGAACGTCGTGACCATACTCACGAATCGCAGTAGCCGTCCGTCCGATGTCACCAGCTCGAGCGGTACCGCCACTCCGCCCAGATCTGGCGCATGCTCCAAACCTCCAGGGTACGAATCGATTTCGGTGAGCAGCGCGCGGAGCTGTTCGGAATCGCCCGCCTCGACCTCGCGGCGCAGCCGCTCGATCAGGTGCGCGCGCCACTGCGCGAGATTGGGAATCCGCGGCGCCAAGCCGTCGGGATGCAATGCAATGCGCAGCGCATTGGGCCGCTCGAGCAGATGCGGCGCGACACCTTCGAGCAACACCGCGGCCCCCGGGTTGGCCTGCAGGATCCACCACCCCCGGTCCACCGCGACACAGGGATAGGGATCGAACGCTTCCAGGACCCGTCGGACCCCGCGCCGGACGGCAGCCATGTCCGGTGCATCAAGTGACCGCTCGCCGTAGACCGGGGCCAGTCCTGCAGCCAGCAGCAGCGCATTCTGTTCGCGCCGGGGCACCTCGAGGACCGCGGCCAGCCGCAGCACCATCGTCCTACTGGGGCGCGCCCGCCCGGTTTCGATGAAGCTGACGTGACGCGCTGACACCTCCGCTGCGAGCGCAAGATCGAACTGACTGAGCCGACGCCGCAGACGCCAGCGACGCAGCATCGTGCCGACCGACCCGGATGCTCCGGGGGCAAGTTCCACAGCCGTCATGACAACGAGTGTGGTCGCGGGCCGCGCGTCTGACCACTACCTCCGAGGTAATTGTGCCGCCTACCTCCAGCAGGCACGGTGAAGATACGAACACAGGAGAGGCGGGGCCATGTCATCACCCATCGAGACATCACCCATCGAACCGCTGCCGAACGTCCCGCGATGGTTGCGATTCGTCCTGATCTGTGACCGGGCGGGGTCGTCGTGGTACATCGGTGCCGGCTTCTTCTTCGCCCCTGTGCTGGCGATGCTGTCGCCGTGGCCGGTGCTCACCACCGTGCTCTGGGTGGTCATCGGGATGACCGGTTTGTGGCTGGGCCTGCTCGGTGCCGCCATGGCCACCGGTCTGGCGATGGTGCTGCGGTCGAACGCCGAGATCCCGGAGGACTACTGGCGTTCGATCCTCGACTACCCGAGCGCCGTCAGTGCTGCACCGGGCAGGCCGACTGTCCGGAGTAGTCGACCTGCCAGTGTTTGATGCCGTTCAGCCAGCCCGACCTGAGCCGTTCGGGCGTGCCCACGGATGTCAGATCCGGCATGTGGTCGGCGATCGCGTTGAACATCAGCTCGATCGTCATCCTGGCCAGGTTCGCCCCGACGCAGTAGTGGGCACCGGTCCCTCCGAAGCCGACGTGCGGGTTGGGGTCACGCAGGATGTCGAACGAGAACGGATCGTCGAAGACCTCCTCGTCGAAGTTCGCCGACCGGTAGGACATCACGACGCGCTGTCCCTTCTTGATGGGAACACCTGACAGCTCGTAGTCCTGCAGAGCGGTGCGCTGGAACGAGGTGACGGGCGTGGCCCACCGCACGATCTCGTCCACCGCGCTGAACGGACGTTCGCGTTTGTACAGGTCCCACTGGTCGGGGTGATCGGCGAACGCGATCATGCCGTGGGTGATCGAGTTGCGGGTCGTCTCGTTCCCGGCCACCGCGAGCAGCACCATGAAGAAGCCGAATTCGTCGTCGGAGAGCTTGTGGCCGTCGACGTCGGCCTCGATGAGCTTGGTGACGATGTCCTCGCCGGGTTCCTCGGCCCGGATCGCGGCCAGTTGCATCGCGTACATGATCAGTTCGGTGGCGGCGTTGCGTCCGTCGTGGTGCGCGAACTCCGGATCGTCGTCGGCGACCATCTCATTGGACCAGTCGAAGATCTTCTTGCGATCTTCCAGCGGGATACCGATCAACCCGGCGATCGCCTGCAGCGGCAGTTCACAGGAGACCTGTTCGACGAAGTCGCCCGCGCCCGCGGCGGCGGCGCTCTTGGCGATGTTCTGGGCTCGCTCGTCGAGGTCGGCGCGCAGGCGTTCGACGGCCCGCGGTGTGAAACCCCGCGAGATGATCTTGCGCAGGTGCGTGTGGTGCGGCGCGTCCATGTTCAGCAGGACGAACTTGCCGGTCTCGATCTGTTCGCCGGTGGAGCCTGCCGGATAGCGGGGGAGTGCCGTCTTCTCGAGGCTGGAGAACACGTCGCTGCGTTTGGATATCTCTTTGACGTCTCTGTGTTTGGTGACCACCCAGTAACCACCGTCACCGAACGGCCCGGAACCGCCTTCTGTCTGCTCGTTCCACCAGATCGGCGCGCTTCGACGCAACTCCGCCAGTTCCTCCACCGGCAACCGCTCGCAGTTGAGGTCTGGATCGGTGAAGTCGAATCCGGGCGGGAGGGTGGGAGTCGGCATACGTTGGCTCCTAACCGTCAAGTGGCCGTACCGCATTGCAACACGAAGTCGGGTCCGGGCGAGACAACTTGGGAGAAGTGTTTACCGAGTTTCACCACTGGACTCAGCCGAGCGGCGGTGTAACGATTTCAGTGCCGTAGCAGATGCATCCAGTACCAACCGCCACACCCGGAGGGGGCATCGGTGAAGTTCGGATTCGACACGAAGAGCATTTCCCTGGTCGGCGCTGCCGCGTTCGCCTCGCTGATGGTCGCGGCCGCGCCCGCGGCGGCTGAGCCGGTGCCGCCACCCGCACC
>NZ_JBAUJR010000515.1:0-7343 GCF_049683935.1 Mycobacterium sp.
CAGCGAGCCCGCGGGCGTCGGTCGCGTGGGCCAGGCCCTCGCCGACGCACTGCGACCGCAACTCGGCGGCCGCACGGTGGGCACCTACGGCGTCAACTATCCCGCCAGCTACGACTTCCTCAACACCGCGGTCGGCGCCACCGACGCCACCAACCGCATCGCCTTCATGGCCCAGCAGTGCCCCGGCACCCGGATCGTGCTCGGCGGCTACTCCCAGGGCGCGGCGGTCATCGACATGCTGGCCGGCGTTCCGCCTCTGGGCAACAGGGTGGGCAACATCGGATCGGCCCCGCCGCTGCCCGGCGGCCTCAACGGCAACGTCGCCGCGGTCGCGGTATTCGGTAACCCCGCAACGAAGTTCGGCAACCCGGTTTCCGGTGCCGGCTCGTTCGCAGGTAAGGCGATCGATCTGTGCGCAAACGGTGATCCGATTTGCTCGGACGGGCGGAATCCGTTCGCCCACACCAGCTACGAGTCCTCTCCGTACATCGCCCAAGCAGCGGGTTTTGCCGCCGGGCGGATCTGAGCGACCGCCACCCCACCGTTGCGGCCGCAGTTTTTCCACAGCGGGCACCCAGCTTGGTCGCTATGATCGGCGGGGTGATTCGGAAATTGACGGTTGCGGTCGTTCTCGCTGTTTCAGGCCTGATCGCCCCGGCGGCGATCCCCGGTGGTGCGACGTCGGCGATACCCGTCGCCTCCGCGCAATCCTGCCCTCAGGCTGAGCTGATCTTCGCCCGAGGCCGCATCGAGTCCCCCGGGGCCGGACAGATCGGCAACGCGCTGGCCAGCGCGCTACGCCAGAAGAGCGGCAGGGACATCGACCTGTACGCCGTGAAGTACCCCGCCGACACCGAGGTCGACATCGGCGCCAACGACATGAGCCAGCGCATCGCGTACATGACCGCCAACTGCCCCGACACCCGCCTGGTGCTCGGCGGCTACTCGCTGGGCGCCGCGGTGACCGATGTCGTGATCGCGGTGCCGATCGCCGCGTTCGGCTTCAAGAATCCGATGCCGGACGGCGCCGACCGGCACATCGCCGCGGTCGCGTTGTTCGGCAACGGCAGCAGCTGGGTCGGCCCGATCGCCAACTTCACCAACCCCGCGCTGCGCGACCGGATCATCGAGTTGTGCCACGGCGACGACCCGATCTGCAATCCGACCGCGCCGGAGAACTGGCAGGACTACTGGCCCTCGCATCTGGCGTCCGCCTATATCGGCGCCGGCATGATCAACCAAGCCGCCGACTTCATCGTGAGCAGGCTCTAACCGAGCTCGTCGGCGGTGCGCACATCCCGGGTGACCAGGTTGCGTGCGGCGAGTTCAGCGTCGGGCGGGTAGTCCACCCCGACCAGGGTCAACCCCCGCGCCGGCGCCGCCGCGAAGTCACTGGACCGCCGCGTCTCGGTGAGCAACCCGGCGCACCACGCCAGGTCACGGCGCCGCTCCCCCACCGCGAGCAGCGCCCCGACCAGTGATCGCACCATGCTCCAGCAGAACGCGTCGGCGCTCACGTGGACCTCGATCCGGTGCCCGTCGCACGTGAACTCCAGCCGCTGCAGCTCCCGGATGGTCGTCGCCCCGTCGCGGTGACGGCAGAAGGCCGCGAAGTCGTGCAGCCCCAGCAGTTCCCGCGCCCCCGCCGCCATCGCGTCGAGGTCCAGTCCCCGCGGCCACGCCGTCACGAACCGCGCCTCGTGTGGTTCGGCGCCGTACGGAGCCGTCGTCAAGCGGTAAACGTAGTGGCGGCGCAGCGCGGAGAATCGAGCGTCGAAACCAGGCGCGGCACGCGTGATCGCGACCACCCGGACATCCTCGGTCAGCAGCTTGGCCAGCCGGTGCACCAGTGGACCGAACTCGCTGTCTTCTGGACGCGGAGTCCGCGGGTAGGCGTGCGGAAGTGCATCAACCGGCACGTCCACGTGGGCGACCTGCCCGCTGGCATGCACGCCGGCATCGGTCCGTCCCGCCGCGCGCACCAGCACCGGGACCCGGAACACCGTCGACAGCGCGTCCTCGATGACGCCGGCCACCGTTCGCTGTCCGCGCTGCGCCGCCCAGCCGGCGAATTCGGTTCCGTCGTAGGCGACATCGAGCCGCAGACGAACATGCCCGCCACCGGAATCGATGGCGGGCATGTTCACAGCGTTGTCGCTAGGACTTCTTGTCATCCTCGGTGCCCGAGGTCTCCTCGGTGCCCGGGGTCTCGACCTCGGCCTCCTCGGCGATCGGCGTTTCCTCGACCGCTTCGACCTCGGCCTCGTCGGCCAAGGGCCCTTCCGCGGCCTCCGGCTCGACCGCAGCCTGCGGTGCCGCCGCGGCGGCGACCGGCTGCTCGGTCTTCGTCGAGGCAACCCGGCGGGCCCGGTCCGCCTCGGACGTCACGGTCTTCTCGCGCACCAACTCGATGACCGCCATCGGCGCGTTGTCACCCTTGCGGGCCTCGACCTTGATGATCCGGGTGTAGCCACCGCTGCGATCGGAGAAGAACGGACCGATCTCGGCGAACAGGATGTGCACGACGTCCTTGTCGCGGATCTTCTTCATCACCTCACGCCGGTTGTGCAGCGTGCCCTTCTTGGCGTGGGTGATGAGCTTCTCCGCGTACGGACGCAACGCCCGTGCCTTCGGCTCGGTCGTCTTGATGCGGCCATGCTCGAAGAGCGACGTGGCCAGGTTGGCCAGCAGCGCCTTCTGGTGCGAGGACGACCCGCCGAGGCGGGGACCCTTGGTGGGCTTGGGCATTGCGACTATCTCCTAAATGGGGCCGGCCCCCGTATCAGGTAGGACCGGGACGGATTGGTTAGAGCTGCTCAGTTTCGGCAAAGTCCTGGTCGGCGTCCAGGTCGTAACCTGCATCGCTGTTCCAGGTGCCGGTGGCCACGTCGTAGCCGGCGACCTCGGACGGATCGAAGCTGGCCGGGCTGTCCTTGAGCGACAGACCCAGCTGGTGCAGCTTGATCTTCACCTCGTCGATGGACTTCTGGCCGAAGTTGCGGATGTCCAGCAGATCGGACTCCGTGCGGGCCACGAGCTCGCCCACTGTGTGCACGCCCTCGCGCTTGAGGCAGTTGTACGACCGGACGGTCAGATCGAGGTCATCGATGGGCAGCGCGAACGACGCGATGTGATCGGCCTCGGCCGGCGACGGGCCGATCTCGATGCCTTCCGCTTCGACGTTGAGTTCCCGTGCCAGACCGAACAATTCGACCAGCGTCTTGCCGGCCGATGCCAGCGCGTCGCGGGCACCGATCGAGCTCTTGGTCTCCACGTCGAGGATCAGCTTGTCGAAGTCGGTGCGCTGCTCGACGCGGGTGGCCTCCACCTTGTAGGTGACCTTGAGGACCGGCGAGTAGATGGAATCGACCGGGATACGGCCGATTTCGGCACCGGAGGCCTTGTTCTGCACGGCCGGGACGTAGCCACGACCGCGCTCGACGACGAGCTCGACCTCGAGCTTGCCCTTGTCGTTGAGGGTCGCGATGCGCATGTCCGGGTTATGCACGGTGACACCGGCCGGCGGGACGATGTCGCCCGCGGTGACCTCACCGGGACCCTGCTTGCGCAGGTACATCGTGACCGGCTCGTCCTCCTCGGAGGACACGACCAGACCCTTGAGGTTCAGGATGATGTCGGTGACGTCTTCCTTCACCCCGGGGACGGTGGTGAACTCGTGCAGCACACCGTCGATGCGAATGCTGGTGACCGCCGCGCCGGGGATCGACGACAGCAGCGTGCGACGCAGCGAATTGCCCAGGGTGTAACCGAATCCGGGTTCCAGCGGCTCGATGACGAACTGGGACCGGTTCTCGGCGATGACCTCTTCGCTGAGTGTGGGGCGCTGAGAAATCAGCATATTTTTCTTGTTCTCCTTCTCGGCAACCGCTATTTGATGCCGTTCAGTGATCCGCGACCCGACCGGGCCGCGAACATGTGTTACTTCGAGTAGAGCTCGACGATCAGCTGCTCGGTGAGCGGGATGTCGATCTGCGCGCGCTCGGGCAACTGGTGCACGAGGATGCGCTGACGCTCGCCGACGACCTGCAGCCAGCCGGGGATCGGCCGATCGCCCGCGTTGGCCCGAGCGAGCTCGAACGGCAGCGTGTTGATCGACTTGTCCTTGATGTCGATGATGTCGTATTGCGACACCCGGTAGCTGGGGATGTCGACCTTCACGCCGTTGACGGTGAAGTGGCCGTGGCTGACCAGCTGACGTGCCATCCGACGGGTCCGAGCGAGCCCGGCGCGGTAGACGACGTTGTCGAGCCGGCTCTCGAGGATGCGCAGCAGGTTGTCACCGGTCTTGCCGGGCTGACGGTTGGCTTCCTCGTAGTAGCGACGGAACTGCTTCTCCATCACGCCGTAGGAGAAGCGGGCCTTCTGCTTCTCCTGCAGCTGCTGACGGTATTCGCTCTCCTTGATCCGCGCGCGACCGTGCTGGCCGGGCGGGTAGGGGCGCTTCTCGAAGGACTGATCTCCACCGACGAGGTCGACGCCGAGGCGGCGCGACTTGCGGGTGACGGGTCCGGTGTAACGAGCCATGTCTCTCTAATCTCCTCTAGACCCGGCGCCGCTTGGGCGGACGGCAACCGTTGTGCGGCTGCGGCGTGACATCGGAAATGGCGCCGACCTCGAGACCGGCGGCCTGCAACGAGCGGATCGCGGTCTCACGTCCCGAGCCGGGGCCCTTGACGAAGACGTCGACCTTCTTCACACCGTGCTCCTGAGCCTTGCGCGCCGCGTTCTCGGCGGCGAGCTGTGCGGCGAACGGGGTCGACTTACGCGAGCCCTTGAAGCCGACGTGACCCGACGACGCCCAGGCGATGACGTTGCCCTGGGGATCGGTGATCGACACGATCGTGTTGTTGAACGTGCTCTTGATGTGCGCGGCGCCGTGCGGGACGTTCTTCTTTTCCCTGCGACGGGTCTTCTGCCCCTTCTTGGGAGCAGCGCCACCCTTTTTTGCTTGTGCCATCCGGGGTTACCTGGCCTTCTTCTTGCCGGCGATGGTGCGCTTCGGGCCCTTGCGGGTGCGCGCGTTGGTCTTGGTCCGCTGGCCACGCACCGGCAGGCCGCGGCGGTGCCGCAGACCCTGGTAGCAGCCGATCTCGATCTTGCGGCGGATGTCGGCCTGAACCTCGCGGCGCAGATCACCCTCCACCTTGAGGTTGCCCTCGATGTAGTCGCGCAACTGGGTGACCTGATCGTCGGTCAGGTCCTTCGTGCGCAGGTCCCGGCTGACGCCGGTGGCGTCCAGGATCTCCTGGGAGCGGGTACGGCCGACGCCGTAGATGTAGGTCAGTGCGATCTCCATGCGCTTGTCGCGCGGGAGGTCGACGCCCATGAGTCGAGCCATGTGTGCCATTCCTCGTGTTCTGCGGAGGTCTGATCCCAGTCCGTTCCCGGGCTCTTGCCGGGGTCCGGCCTCCGTGCCGGACGTGTGCGAGGGCCCTATGCCCTCAGTGGTGCTGGGAGTTCGTCATTCAGTTGTGGGTACTGCTCGGCTGACTAGCCCTGCCGCTGCTTGTGGCGCGGATCGGAGCAGATCACCATGACCCGCCCATGCCGGCGGATCACCCTGCACTTGTCGCAGATGGGCTTGACGCTCGGGTTCACCTTCACGGCTCGTTCGATCCTTCTGTGCTTCTTGAGTGTGGGATGTCTGTTACTTGTAGCGGTACACGATGCGGCCGCGGGTCAGGTCGTAGGGAGAGAGCTCCACCACGACACGATCCTCGGGGAGGATGCGGATGTAGTGCTGCCGCATCTTGCCGCTGATGTGGGCGAGCACCTTGTGTCCGTTCTCCAGCTCAATGCGGAACATCGCATTGGGCAGGGGCTCGACCACGCGACCCTCGACCTCGATGGCACCGTCTTTCTTGGCCATACTGTGTAGCGATCCTTGCTTTCGTTTCGTATCTTGGCCTGAACTGCGCAGCCTTCGTCCGACTTGAGAACGTGAGCCGGATCTGAGGAATTCCGTAACTCGTCTGACGGAGTTCCTGACAGGGCACGCAAGAAGTCGGCGCGGAAGCCGCACCGTTGATCCATGTTACTCGCAGACCGGCCACGCCCAAAATCTGCGCAGGATAGGTGCGAAGATCATCTCGTGACCGCGGTCTATCTCGCAGCTTTTGGTGTCGGCGGTGTCGCGGTGCTGACCGCGCTGCTGCTCACCGACGTGGAGGTCGGGTCCGGGTTCGGTGACGACGGTCTGCCGTTCCTGAGCCTGACAAGTGTGTCCGCGGGCCTGTTGGGTGCGGGCACCGGAGGTCTGATCAGTACCTGGTCGGGGTTGGGCGCGCTCGGCGCGGCCATCGTGGCGGTGGTCAGCGGCGTGGCCCTCATCGCCACACTGCAGGGACTACTCCTTCCGTACCTGCGTCGTCAGCAGTCGAACTCCCAGCGGGGCCGGATGTCCTACATCGGCCTGCTCGGCACCGTCACGCTCGACGTCCCGACCGACAGCTGGGGCGAGGTGGCGTTCGTCGACCGCGAGGGCGGCCGGGTCCGCGCGCGGGCCGTCACCGCCGAGCCGCAGGCGCTGCCCAAGTCCACCCCCGTGTACATCGCCGATGTCGACGACGACTACGTCCACGTCGTGACCATGCCCGGGGCGGGAACCGACCCGCCCACCCTCGAGAGGAACTGAACGTGTCCGTTCTGATGATCATCATCGTCGCGGCGATCGCGGCATTTCTGCTGTTCGTCGCGCTGCCGATCGTGTACGTCAAGAACTACATCAAGGTGCCACCCAACGAGGTCGCGGTGTTCACCGGGCGCGGCACCCCGAAGGTGGTCCGAGGTGGCGCCAGGTTCCGGGTGCCAGGGATCGAACGCGTCGACATCATGAGCCTGGAGCCGTTCAACGTCAGCATCAACCTGCAGAATGCGTTGTCCAACAACGGTGTTCCGGTCAACGTGGAGGCCGTCGGGCTGGTTCGTATCGGCTCGTCGGAGGACGCCGTGCAGACCGCGGTGCAACGCTTCCTCACCTCCGACCTCAACGAGTTGCAGCGCCAGATCAACGAGATCCTGGCCGGCAGCCTGCGCGGGATCACCGCCACCATGACCGTCGAGGACCTCAACTCCAACCGCGACACCCTGGCCCGCAGCGTGGTGGAGGAGGCCGGTGCCGACCTGGCCCGTATCGGCATGGAGGTCGACGTCCTCAAGATCGCAGGCATCTCCGACGCCAACGACTACCTCAAGTCGCTGGGCCAGCGGCGGATCGCCGAGGTGAAGCGCGACGCGGCCGTCGGCACGGCCGAAGCCGAACGCGACGCCCAGATCCAGTCGGCCAAGGCGCGGCAGGAGGGTTCGGTCGCCCAGGCCGAGGC
>NZ_JBAUJR010000516.1:0-7288 GCF_049683935.1 Mycobacterium sp.
CACTGAACGCGATGGCGGCCAGCACCCGGGTCGTGATCAGCACGGTCGGGCCCTACCTGCGCTACGGCCTTCCCCTGGTTGCGGCGTGTGCGGCCGCCGGCACCGACTACGCCGACCTGACCGGCGAACCGCTGTTCGTCCGCGAATGCATCGACCTGCACCACAAGCAGGCCGTCGACACCGGTGCGCGCATCGTGCACGCGTGCGGGTTCGACTCCATCCCTTCGGATCTGACCGTGTTCGCACTGCACCGCCGGGCCGAACGGGACGGTGCCGGACAGCTCGGTGACACCAACTACGTGGTCCGGCGTTTCGCCGGCGGACTCTCCGGCGGCACGATCGCGTCGATGACGAACCTGTTCCGGGAGGCCTCCAAAGATCCCGAGGCGCGCCGACTGCTCAACGACCCGTACACCCTGACGCCCGACCGTTCCGCGGAACCCGAACTCGGGGGCCAACCCGACGCCCGGTTTCGACGCGGCCGCGACATCGCCCCCGAACTCGACGGTTACTGGGTCGGTGCGTTCGCGATGGCGCTTCCCAACACCCGCATCGTCCGGCGCAGCAACGCGCTGCTCGACTACGCCTACGGCAAGCGGTTCGAGTACGCCGAGCAGATGAGCCTGGGCAGATCGGTGGTCGCGCCGGTGGCCGCGGCGATGGCGACCGGGGGCAACGTCGCGACGATGACACTCGGTGGCCGGTTCCTCGACCGGGTGCCGGAACGTCTGCTCGAGCGGGTCCTGCCCAAGGCCGGAAGCGGGCCCAGCGAGCAGGCCCGGGAGCAGGGGCACTACACCGTCGAGACCTACACGACCACGACGACCGGTGCACGCTACATGGCCCGGATGTCGCAGCGGGGCGACCCGGGCTACAAGGCGACGTCGGTGCTGCTGGGGGAGAGCGGCCTGGCGCTCGCGATGGACCGCGACCAGCTCTCTGACCTTCATGGAGTGCTGACACCCGCTGCTGCGATGGGTGACGCGCTGCTCGCCCGGTTCCCCGCGGCGGGGGTGTCGCTGGACGTGTCGTCGCTGGCCTGACCGAACGCCTGCCAGGGCAGGCGATCGGGGTTTAGTGTCAGGCACGACACGCGTTTCCAGCGATGAAGGTGGATGTGATGGCCGGCCTCGATGAACTCTTCGCTCAGATTCCCACTCAGCAGATCGCCAGCAGGTTCGGCGTCGATGAGGCGGAGGTGAACAGCGCGGTCAAGACGCTGGTACCGGTCCTCGTGGGTGGCCTTCAGCAGAATGCACATGATCCCGCCGCCGCGAACAACATCGCCTCGGCGGCCAACAACCACGCGGCCAGCGGGCTCCTCGACGGTGGGGTGAGCGTTGATCAGGTCGACGAGGCGGACGGCTCGAAGGCGATCTCGAAGATCTTCGGTGGCAACGACACCGGTCAGGTCGCATCGGCGTTGGCCGGCGGCGGCGCCGGCAACAGCGATCTGATTCAGAAGCTGCTGCCGATCCTGGCCCCGATCGTGCTCGCCTACATCGGCAAGCAACTCACCGGAGGCACGGCAGCGGCCGAACCTCAGGCGCAGGGCGGCGGCGGAATCGGTGACATCCTCGGCAGCATCCTGGGTGGCGGCGGCGGTGGCGCAGGGGGTGGTGGCGGTGACAATCCGCTGGGCAGCATCCTGGGCAGCGTTCTCGGCGGCAACAAGAGCGGCGGAATCGGCGACATCCTGGGTGGACTACTCGGCGGGAAGAAGTAGCGCCGCGTCGGGCGGCGGTGACCCGCTCGCGGCGTCTTCCTAGAATGGCTCGGTGACCGCCGATTCCCAACCCACTGCCAGCAGCGGCCTCGACGGGGGCCCAAGCCTTCAAGCCCTGCCCAAATCGTGGGACCCCGGGGCGGTGGAGAGCGCCCTGTACGAGGGTTGGGTCGACGCCGGCTACTTCGGTGCCGATCCCCGCAGCAGCAAGCCCCCCTACTCGATCGTGTTGCCGCCGCCCAACGTCACCGGCAACCTGCACATGGGGCACGCGCTCGACCACACGCTGATGGACGCGCTGACCCGGCGCAAGCGCATGCAGGGCTACGAGGTTCTCTGGTTGCCGGGGATGGACCACGCAGGCATCGCCACCCAGTCGGTGGTGGAGAAGCAGCTCGCCGTCGACGGCAAGACCAAAGAGGACTTCGGCCGTGAACTGTTCGTCGACAAGGTGTGGGACTGGAAGCGCGAGTCCGGCGGCACCATCGGCGGCCAGATGCGCCGACTCGGTGACGGCGTCGACTGGAGCCGCGACCGGTTCACCATGGACGACGGGCTGTCGCGTGCTGTGCGGACGATCTTCAAAAGGCTCTTCGATGCCGGGCTGATCTACCAGGCCGAGCGGCTGGTCAACTGGTCGCCGGTGCTGGAGACGGCGATCTCCGACCTCGAGGTCAAGTACGAGGACGTCGAGGGCGAACTGGTGTCGTTCCGGTACGGCTCGATGGAGGATGGCGAGCCGCACATCGTGGTGGCGACCACCCGCCTGGAGACGATGCTCGCCGACACCGCGATCGCCGTGCACCCCGACGACGACCGCTACCGCCACCTCGTCGGCACGACGCTGCCTCACCCGTTCCTGGACCGGCAGATTATCGTCGTCGCCGACCACCACGTCGATCCCGAGTTCGGCACTGGCGCAGTCAAAGTCACCCCGGCGCATGACCCGAACGACTTCGAGATAGGCCTGCGGCACCAGCTGCCGATGCCGTCGATGCTCGATACCAAAGGCCGGATCGTCGACACCGGAACCCGATTCGACGGAATGGACCGGTTCGAAGGTCGCGTGGCGGTCCGTGAAGCGTTGGCCGAGCAGGGTCGCATCGTCGCCGAGAAGCGGCCCTATCTGCACAGTGTGGGGCACTCCGAACGCAGCGGCGAGCCGATCGAGCCGCGCCTGAGCCTGCAGTGGTGGGTCAAGGTCGAATCCCTGGCCAAGGCGGCCGGCGACGCGGTCCGCAACGGCGACACCGTGATCCACCCGGCCAGCCTGGAACCCCGCTGGTTCAGCTGGGTCGACAACATGCACGACTGGTGCATCTCGCGTCAATTGTGGTGGGGTCACCGAATCCCGATCTGGCACGGGCCCAACGGTGAAACCGTGTGTGTGGGACCGGACGAGACGCCGCCGGAGGGCTGGGAGCAGGATCCCGACGTGCTGGACACGTGGTTCAGTTCGGCACTGTGGCCGTTCTCCACGATGGGTTGGCCGGATCACACCGACGACCTGGCGAAGTTCTATCCGACGACGGTCCTGGTGACCGGCTACGACATCCTGTTCTTCTGGGTGGCCCGGATGATGATGTTCGGCACCTTCGTGGCCGACGATCCTGCGATCACCGGAGATGGCGCCCGTGAACCGCAGGTTCCCTTCAAGAATGTGTTCCTGCACGGGCTGATCCGCGACGAGTTCGGCCGAAAGATGAGCAAGTCGAAGGGCAACGGGATCGACCCGCTCGACTGGGTCGAGCAGTTCGGTGCAGACGCGCTGCGGTTCACCCTGGCCCGCGGGGCAAGCCCCGGTGGTGACCTGTCCATCGGCGAGGATCACGCCCGGGCGTCGCGGAACTTCGCCACGAAACTGTTCAACGCGACCCGGTTCGCGCTACTCAACGGGGCTGCCCCGGCGCCGCTGCCACCCGCCGACGAGCTCACCGACGCCGACCGCTGGATACTGGGCCGACTCGAAGAGGTTCGTGCCGAGGTGGATTCGGCACTGGACAGCTACGAATTCAGCAGGGCGTGTGAAGCGCTCTATCACTTCGCGTGGGACGAGTTCTGCGACTGGTACGTCGAACTGGCCAAAGTTCAATTGGGGCAAGAGGAAGCGCACACCGCTCGGACTACAGCGGTGCTTGCCGCTGTCCTGGACACCCTGCTCAAGGTGCTGCACCCGGTGATGCCGTTCGTGACCGAGGTGTTGTGGAAGACGCTGACCGGTGGCGAGTCTCTCGTCATCGCCGCCTGGCCGACCGCCTCGGGATTCGACGTGGATCATGCTGCCGCACAACGGGTTGCCGATATGCAGAAGCTCATCACCGAAGTGCGTCGGTTCCGCAGCGACCAGGGCCTCGGTGACCGGCAGAAGGTGCCTGCCCGGCTCGCCGACGTCACCGCCGCCGGACTCGATACGCACGTTCCCGCGGTGACGGCGCTGGCGTGGTTGACCCCGCCGGGTGACGGCTTCACCCCGTCGGCCTCGCTGGAAGTCCGACTGTCGTCCGGCACCGTGGTCGTCGAACTGGACACGTCGGGCACCGTCGACCTGGCTGCCGAACGACGTCGGCTGGAGAAGGACCTGGCCGCTGCGCGCAAGGAACTCGCAGGCACCGCGGGCAAGCTCGGCAACGAGGGATTCCTGGCGAAGGCACCCACGGAGGTCGTCGACAAGATCCGGGCCCGCCAGCAGGTGGCCGGCGAAGAAGTGGAGCGCATCACCGCCAGGCTCGAGTCGCTGCCGCAATGACCGTCGAGCCCGAACCCACCCCGGACGAGATCGCGTCGTTGCTCCAGGTCGAGCACCTGCTCGATCAGCGCTGGCCGGAGACCAAACTCGAACCCAGCACGGCCCGGATCTCGTCGCTGATGGAGATGCTGGGTTCGCCCCAACTCGGTTATCCGTCGATTCATATCGGAGGGACCAACGGCAAGACGTCGGTGGCCAGGATGGTCGACGCGCTGCTGACCGCACTGGCCCGGCGCACCGGCCGCACCACCAGCCCGCACCTGCAGTCGGCGGTGGAACGCATCTCCATCGACGGCAGGCCGGTGAGCCCGGCCACCTACGTCGACACCTACCGGGAGATCGAGCCGTTCGTCGAACTGGTCGACCAGCAGTCGCAGGCAGCCGGCGGTCCGGCGATGAGCAAGTTCGAGGTCGTCACCGCCATGGCCTTCGCCGCCTTCGCCGACGCCCCCATCGACGTGGCGGTCGTCGAAGTCGGCCTCGGCGGCCGATGGGACGCCACCAACGTGATCAACGCGCCGGTTGTGGTGATCACCCCGATCGGCATCGATCACGTCGACTACCTCGGCGAGACCATCACCGACATCGCGGGGGAGAAGGCCGGGATCATCACCCGGCAGTCCGATGATCTCGTCCCCACCGACACCGTCGCCGTGCTCGGCCGCCAGCCGCAGGAAGCCATGGAGGTGCTCCTGGCGCAGACGGTGCGCGCCGACGCCGCGGTGGCCCGCGAGGACTCGGAGTTCGCGGTGCTCGGCAGGCAGGTGGCCGTCGGTGGGCAGGTGCTCGAACTCCAGGGGCTCGCCGGGGTGTACTCCGATGTCTTCCTGCCGCTGCACGGCGAACATCAAGCCCACAACGCTGCGCTCGCTCTCGCCGCCGTCGAGGCGTTCTTCGGGGCCGGCGCGGACCGCCAACTCGACATCGACGCGGTGCGGGCTGGCTTCGCGGCCGTCACCTCGCCCGGCCGGCTGGAGCGGATGCGCAGTGCGCCAACGGTTTTCATCGATGCGGCACACAACCCTGCGGGGGCCGCCGCGCTGGCCCAGGCGCTGGGGGAGGAGTTCGACTTCCGGTTCGTCGTCGGTGTCGTCTCCGTCATGGCCGACAAGGACACCGACGGAATCCTGGCCGCGCTCGAACCGGTGCTCGACCAGATCATCGTCACGCACAACGGATCACCGCGGGCGCTGGACGTGCCGTCGTTGGCGCTGAAGGCCGAGCAACGGTTCGGCCCGGAGCGTGTCATCACCACGAACACGTTGGCCGACGCCATCGAGACCGCGACTGCGCTCGTCGAGGAATCCGGCAACGAGGGTGACGGCGGTATGAGCGGGGTCGGCGTCGTGATCACCGGATCGGTGGTCACCGCCGGAGCGGCTCGAACGTTGTTCGGAAAGGACCCGGCGTGACTGAGCCGACGCAGCCTCACGACCCGTGGAAGAGCTTCCGCGGGGTGATGGCGGGAACGCTGATTCTGGAAGCCATCGTCGTGTTGCTCGCGCTGCCGGTCGTGAACGCCGTCGGCGGCGGGTTGTCCCTCGGGTCGACGGCCTTTGTCGTCGGTTTCGCCGTGCTGCTGGTGCTGATGGCCGGTATCCAGGGACGGCCCTGGGCGATCTGGGCGAATCTGGGCGTTCAGGTGGTGTTGATCGCCGGCTGGGTGATCTATCCCGGCGTCGGCTTCATCGGCCTGCTGTTCACCGTTGTCTGGCTGCTCATCGCGTACCTGCGCGCGGAGGTGCTCCGCCGGCAGAAGCGCGGCCTTCTCCCCGGGCAGCAGCCGCAGGGCGACGAGATCTGATCGCGGACTCGTCCACTGGGGCAGATAGGCTGTCGGCCGTGACTGAGCGAACCCTCGTATTGATCAAGCCCGACGGTGTCGAGCGCCGCCTCATCGGAGAGATCCTCAGCCGAATCGAGGGCAAAGGCCTCACCGTGGCGGCCCTGGAGCTGAAGAACGTCAGCGACGAACTGGCCCGTGCGCATTACGCCGAGCACGAGGGCAAGCCGTTCTTCCCGTCGCTGTTGGAGTTCATCACCTCGGGTCCGGTGGTGGCGGCGATCCTCGAAGGTCCCCGGGCCGTCGCGGCGTTCCGGCAGCTGGCCGGCGGGACCGATCCGGTGGAGAAGGCAACCCCCGGCACCATCCGCGGTGACCTGGGGTTGGAGACGCAGTACAACCTCGTCCACGGCTCCGATTCGCCCGATTCGGCGGTCCGTGAGATCGAGCTCTGGTTCCCCGCCCAGTAGGACGCGGCGGAGCGTTTCGACCCAGCCTGATCGGTCCGCGCGTCGGGATGTGGGATACTGGGCGCGGGTGACCTGCCTTACAACCCAAGGTTGGCTACCCGGATGAAGACTTCGACGAGTGCGACCTCCGCAACCCGCGGCGTGGCGCCGACCGTCCAGCCATCATTCAGACCGGCACCGAGACCGTTCCCTCGTGGATCACTCGGGGCGAGACCATAACAAGTTCGGGAGTAGTTAACCCGGACACAAAAACGAAGCCCTCGCGTGGCCGCGTCAGCAACATGACGCGCCCGGGGGCTTGAGGAGAATACGTGGCCGACAATGAGAACTTGCAAGCTTCGACCCACGACCTCCCGGAAGGGACCGAGCATGTCGCGGACCCCTCCGGTGAAGCGAAGGCTGCACCGTCGCCTGAGCGACTGAGAGTGCATTCGCTGGCCAGAGTCCTGGGCACCACCAGCAAGCGGATCATCGAAGCCTTGGTCGAGCTCGACGGCCGCACCCGCAGCGCGCACTCCACGCTGGGTCGCGACGAAGCCGATCGGGTCCGCGAAGCCCTGGCC
>NZ_JBAUJR010000517.1:0-6155 GCF_049683935.1 Mycobacterium sp.
CCCCTGTCCCGGCGGCCCCCGCCTGCGGTGATCCCGCCGCGATGTCGACCCGGGACAAGCTCGCCCAGCTCCTGATGGTCGGGGTGACCGGCGCCGCGGACGCCCGCGCCGTCGTCGACAGCCACCATGTGGGCGGCATCATGATAGGCAGCTGGACCGACCTGTCCATGCTGACCGACGGCTCCCTGTCCGACATCGCCGCGACGGCAGGCCCGCTTCCCCTGGCGGTGAGCGTCGACGAGGAGGGCGGCCGCGTCTCGCGACTCTCGAGCGTGATCGGCTCCCAGCCCGCCCCGCGGGTGCTGGCTCAGACCAGCACCCCCGAAGAGGTCTACGCGATCGCGAGGGACCGCGGCACTCAGATGCGGAACCTGGGGATCACCGTCGACTTCGCCCCCGTCGTCGACATCACCGACGACCCGGACAACACCGTCATCGGTGACCGGTCCTTCGGTGCCGACCCCACCACGGTCACCGACTACGCAGGCGCCTACGCGCGCGGCCTGCGTGACGCCGGGCTGATGCCGGTGCTCAAGCACTTCCCCGGGCACGGCCAGGGATCGGGTGACTCACACGAAGGCAGCGTCGTCACTCCGCCGCTGGACGTTCTGCAGGCCAACGACCTGCTGCCCTATCGGACGCTGACGGCCGAGGCGCCGGTCGCCGTCATGGTCGGGCACATGGAGATCCCAGGCCTGACCGGCAGCGAACCGGCCAGCCTGAGCCCCGCGGCGTACGCGCTGCTGCGTTCAGGCAATTACGGCGGCCCGCCGTTCAACGGTCTGGTGTTCACCGACGACCTGTCCAGCATGCGGGCCATCACCGACAGGTTCGGTGTCGCCGACGCGGTACTGCGCTCCCTGCAGGCCGGCGCCGACGTGGCGTTGTGGGTCACCACCGCCGAGGTGCCGGCGGTGCTCGACCGCCTGGAAAAGGCGGTGGCGGCCGGCGAACTGAGCATGTCCGGAGTTGACGCCGCGGTGTCACGGATCTCGGCAGCAAAGGGCCCATCTCCCCGCTGCGGCGGCTGATCGGCCTGTCATCTCTTACCCTGTGGTGAGAACACGTCGCGTTCAGGTCAGGAAGGCTCAGCGGATGGCAGGTGGTACCAAGCGGTTACCGCGTGCCGTGCGGGAGCAGCAGATGCTCGATGCCGCAGTGCAGATGTTCTCGGTGAACGGCTATCACGAGACGTCGATGGACGCGATCGCGGCCGCGGCGCAGATCAGCAAGCCGATGCTGTATCTGTACTACGGCTCGAAAGAGGAACTGTTCGGCGCCTGCCTGGACAGGGAGCTGACCCGGTTCGTCGACGAGCTGCGTGGCAACGTCGATTTCGACGACCCGCCGAAAGAGTTGTTGCGCAGCGCCGTCCTGTCATTCCTGAAGTACATCGACGCGCACCGGGCGTCCTGGATGGTGCTCTACACCCAGGCGACCAGTTCGCAGCGGTTCGCCCACACCGTGCGCGAGGGTCGCGAACGCATCATCGAACTCGTCGGCCGCCTGTTGCGTTCGGGCACTCGAGCTCCCGGGCCGGACACCGACTTCGACCTGATGGCGGTTGCGCTGGTGGGTGCCGGGGAGGCGGTGGCATCACGGGTCAGCACCGGTGACGCCGATGCGGGTGAGGCCGCGCAACTGCTGATCGACCTGTTCTGGCTGGGCCTCAAAGGTGCGCCGTCCGACAACAAGGACACCGTGCCGTCCAAGGACACCGCTGCACCTGACAAGGACGCCGTCGCGACGCACTGAGCTCGCGAGCAGCCTCAGGCCGGGGTCACCGATCCCGACAGGTGCGGGTGGCCCTTGGTCAGGTGCCGCAGCGTCAGATCCCAGCCGTCGGCGGTGCGGTCGACGTAGAGGCCTGCGCGAGCCGGCAGCACAACGGGTTTGGCGAACCGCACCGAGTACTTGACCGCGTCGGGCAGCCGGCCTTCGATGTTCGCCAGAACCGCGGCAGCACTGAACATCCCGTGCGCGATCACAGTGGGGAAGCCGAAGAGCTTGGCAGCGATCCCGTTGGTGTGAATCGGGTTGTGGTCACCGCCGACCGACGCGTAGTGACGGATCTGCCCGGCCGTGATGTTCAGGACGGCATTGGGCGGGGGCAGTTTGGGCTGCTTCTGCGGTGGCGACTTGGGTTCGTCGGACAGGCTGGTCCGCTGCTGGTGCAGGAACGTGGTGACCTGATGCCACGCGGTGTCGTTGCCGACATTGACGTCGGTCACGATGTCGACCAGCAGCCCCTTGCGGTGCTCCCGCAGGTTCTCGGCATGCACGGCCACCGAAACGGTATCGGTCACCGAGATCGGCCGGTACTGGGTGATGTGGTTCTCGATGTGCACCGAACCCATTGCCGCGAAAGGGAAGTCGAACGCCGACACCAACGACATCACGGTCGGGAACGTGAGCGCGAACGGATACGTCAGCGGCACGGTGTCGCCGAATCGCAGCCCGGTGACGTTGGCGTACGCGGCGACGTTGGCGGGGTCGATTCTCAATTCGTCCACCGTCAGCGTGCGGTCTGGCAGCGTGTCGTCGCGCGGCACGAAGGGCAGCGCACCAGCGGCTGCCCACAGCATGTTCTTCAAGCCCGAGGGCTGTTGATTCCCGCTCATGATCCTCGCTTCGCTCCGCAAGCTTCGCTCGCCATCGGTCGATTCGCTCCGCAAGCTTCGCTCATGCCCCCAGCATGGCCTGGCCGCACACCCGGATGGTGTTTCCGGTGACCGCGTTGGACGCCGGGTTGGCGAAGTAAGCGATGGCCTCGGCGACATCCACCGGTTGGCCGCCCTGGAACAGCGAATTCAGCCGCCTGCCGACCTCGCGGGTGGCCAGCGGGATCGCGTCGGTCATCTTGGTCTCGATGAACCCCGGCGCGATCGCGTTGATGGTGATGTTCTTCTCCGCGAACTGCGGCGCCAGCGCATCGGTCAGCCCGATCATGCCCGCCTTGGTCGCGGCGTAGTTCGTCTGTCCCCGATTGCCCGCGATGCCGGCCATCGACGACAACCCGACGATCCGACCGCCGTCTCCGATGGTGCCGTTGGCCACCAACTCCTCGGCAAGCCGCAGCGGCGCAAGGAGATTCACCGCGACGACGGAGTCCCACCGGCCTTCGTCCATGTTGGCGAGCAGTTTGTCGCGGGTGATACCCGCGTTGTTGACCAGGATGTCGAGACGGCCGTCGTAATGCTGCTTCACATGGTCGGTGATGCGGTCCACGGCGTCGGCGGCTGTGACGTCGAGCGTCAGTGCGGTGCCTCCGATCTTGGTGGCGACCTCGGCGAGCTCCTCGGCCGCTCCCTCCATGTCGATCGCGATGACCTTCGCGCCGTCGCGCGCGAACACGTGGGCGATCGTCGCGCCGATCCCGCGCGCGGCTCCCGTCACCACGGCGACCTTGCCGTCGAGCGGCTTGTCCCAGTCCGCCGGCGGGGTGGAGTCGGCTGCGCCGACCCGGAAGACCTGGCCGTCGACATAGGCAGACTTTGCCGACAGCAGGAACCGCAGCGTGGACTCCAGGCCGGTCGCCGCGGGCTTGGCGTCGGGGGATAGGTAGACCAGCGCGGCGGTGGCGCCGTTGCGCAACTCCTTGCCCAGCGAGCGGGTGAACCCCTCCAGCGCGCGCTGCGCCGTGCGCTCGTGGACGCTGCCCGTCTCCTCCGGTGTGGTGCCGACGACGACAACGCGCCCCGAGTGGCCGAGGTTGCGCAGCAGCGGGGTGAAGAACTCGTAGAGACCCTTGAGACCCTCGGGTTCGGTGATGCCGGTGGCGTCGAAGACCAGGCCGCCGAACGAATCGGCCCAGCGTCCGCCGAGGTTGTTGGCGACCACGTCGTAGTCCTCGGCCAGGGCTGCCCGCAGTGGCTCCACCACTCGGCCGTCGCCGCCGATCAGCAGCGATCCGGCCAGAGGCGGCTTGCCCGGCTCGTAGCGCCGCAAGGTCTCAGGCTGCGGGACGCCGAGCTGTTTGGCCAGGAATCCACCGGGACCGGAGTTGACGACTTGGGAGAGGAGGTCGGAAGCCACAGCGCTGCCTTTCGCGAAGAAATCGGTGATGTGGAAGCGGTCGAGGGACGGGGTACCCCATCGCCGCACTGTCGTATCGATCACGAACTTACTCCAGAGTAAGAAGCGTGGGTAGTATGACTCTCGACACCCAATGATCCTCGCG
This sequence comes from Mycobacterium sp., assembly GCF_049683935.1. Taxonomy (GTDB): domain Bacteria; phylum Actinomycetota; class Actinomycetes; order Mycobacteriales; family Mycobacteriaceae; genus Mycobacterium. The sequence continues at coordinate 4,181 of NZ_JBAUJR010000517.1, forward strand.
ACGCCGGGAGGCAGACGTGGCAGACAACAACACACCCCGCCGAGTAGCGATTCTCGGCGGCAATCGGATTCCCTTCGCGCGCTCCGACGGCGCCTACGCGAACGCCTCCAACCAGGACATGTTCACGGCCGTGCTGGACGGCCTGGCTGACCGCTTCAACCTGAAGGGCGAAAAGCTCGACGCGGTGATCGGCGGCGCGGTGCTCAAGCACAGTCGCGACTTCAACCTGATGCGCGAATGCGTGCTGGGCAGCGGGCTCTCGTCGTACACGCCGGCGTTCGACCTCCAGCAGGCGTGCGGCACCGGCCTGCAGTCGGCCATCGCCGCTGCTGACGGCATCGCGCTGGGTCGCTACGAGGTGGCCGCTGCGGGCGGGGTGGACACCGCTTCCGACGCCCCGATCGCGTTCGGCGACGACTTCCGCCGGGTGCTGCTCGGACTTCGGCGGGCCAAGTCGAACCTCGACCGCCTGAAGCTCGTCGGCAAGCTGCCCGCCGCTTTGGGCGTGGAGATCCCGGTCAACAGCGAGCCGCGCACCGGGATGTCGATGGGCGAGCACGCCGCCGTCACCGCCAAGGAGATGGGCGTCAAACGCGTCGACCAGGACGCACTGGCCGCCGCCAGCCACCAGAACATGGCTGCGGCCTACGACCGCGGTTTCTTCGACGACCTCGTCTCGCCGTTTCTTGGTCTCTACCGCGACAACAATCTGCGCGCCGACTCCTCGACCGAGAAGTTGGCCAAGCTCAAGCCCGTGTTCGGGGTGCGCAACGGCGACGCGACGATGACGGCAGGCAACTCGACGCCGCTGACCGACGGTGCGTCGGTGGCGCTGCTGTCCAGCGAACAGTGGGCCGCCGAACGCTCGATCCCGGTGCTGGCGTACTTCGTCGACGGTGAGACCGCGGCGGTGGACTACGTCAACGGCCGCGACGGGTTGCTGATGGCCCCCACCTACGCGGTGCCGCGGCTGCTGTCCCGCAACGGGCTGTCGTTGCAGGACTTCGACTACTACGAGATCCACGAGGCGTTCGCCTCGGTGGTGCTGGCCACGTTGGCGGCCTGGGAGTCCGAGGAGTACTGCAAGGAGCGTCTGGGGCTGGACGGGGCGCTCGGCTCCATCGACCGGTCCAAGCTCAACGTCAACGGTTCGTCGCTGGCCGCCGGGCACCCGTTCGCCGCGACCGGTGGGCGGATCGTCGCTCAGTTGGCCAAGCAACTGGCCGAGAAGAAGGCCGAGACGGGGCAGCCGGTGCGCGGTCTCATCTCGGTCTGCGCCGCAGGTGGACAGGGCGTGACGGCCATCCTCGAGGCCTGAGAAAAAAGATTGCCGGCGGCTGTAACGCCCGCCGCTGAGCGATCGATACATGGGATAGCTCCGTGTTGCCGTCTGACCCCCCGACCCGACGGCAACACGGGGCATTTACTTGTCGGGGCTACTGTTCAGCGCATGCAGATCAGCATGTTCGGACAGCTCAGCGGAGCCGGCAGCGAGTCGCCGATCGAGGCGACCATCACCAACCTGGCGCAATTGCGCGACGAGGGCTTCCGCAGGGTGTGGATGAGCCAACTGCCGTACGAGCCCGACCTTCTCACGGTGCTGGCGGTGGCGCTGCGTGAGGTGGACACCATCGAGGCGGCCAGCGGCGTCGTCCCGATCCAGAACCAGCACCCCATGCAGATGGCGCAGCGCGCGCTGACCGTGAGCCTGGCCTCAGGTGGCCGGTTCACCCTCGGCCTCGGCATGACCCACGCCGCGGTCACCGAGGGAATGTGGGGCATCCCCTGGGACAAACCGGTGCGTAGGCTCAACGAGTATCTCGACGGCCTGCTTCCGTTGCTGGCGGGCGAACCCGCCGACGCGGCGGGGGAGACGGTCACCACCCGCGGCGCCCTGATGATCGCCGGCGCGCCGCGGCCGGACGTCTACATCGCGGCGCTGGGTCCACAGCTGCTGCGGTTGGCCGGCCGCCGT
>NZ_JBAUJR010000518.1:0-12033 GCF_049683935.1 Mycobacterium sp.
GGTCACCACCAACCCATCCGATGGCCTCCCCGGCCTCATGGTCCCCCCCGGAGGCGGCTCATGACAGCGCGACAATCCTCCCGCGTCGCGGTGAAACTGCTCATCATCCTCACGCTGGCCGGGCTGCCCGGCTGCGGCTGGCGCGGGCTGAACTCGCTTGCACTGCCCGGCACCGAGGGCGCCGGGCCGGGTTCCTTCGTCGTGCAGGCGCAGATGCCCGAGGTCAGCAATATCCAACCGAACTCCCGCGTGCAGGTCGGTGACGTGACCGTCGGCACCGTGACGAGAATCGAGCGTCAAGGCTGGCATGCCCTGGTGAGCATGCGGCTCAACGGCGACGTCGACCTGCCCGCCAACGCGACCGCCAAGCTCGGCCAAACCAGCCTGCTGGGTTCGCTGCACGTCGAGCTCGCCCCGCCAGCGGACGCGCCACCGGACGGCAAACTGCGTGACGGATCGCTGATCCCGTTGGCGCGCGGGGGAGCCTACCCGACCACCGAACAGACCCTGGCCGCGATCTCCATGCTGCTCAACGGCGGCGGACTGGGCCAAGTCCAGGACATCACCCGGGCGTTTTCCACCGCGTTCCGGGGGCGTGAACACGACCTGCGCAGCATGATCGAGCAACTCGACAAATTCGCCACCCTCACCAATGACCAGACCGGTGACATCATCGCGGCCACGGACAGCCTCAACACCCTGGTCGGCAAGTTCGCCGACAACAAACCCGTTCTCGACACCGCGCTGCGCAAAATCCCCGATGCGCTGGCCGAGCTCAACAGCGAGCGGGACAACCTCATCGAGGCCGCCGATCAGCTCGGCAAGTTCAGCGCACTGACCGTCGACACGGTCAACCAGACCAAAGAAAATCTGGTCAAGGAACTCAAGGACATCGGGCCGGTGTTGGAAGCGCTGGCCAACGCCGGCCCCAGCCTGACACGTGCGCTCAGCCTCTACACGACCTATCCGTTCCCCAACGAAACCGTCGAGAAGTGGATGCGCGGCGACTACGGCAACCTCAGCCTGATCGTTGACCTCACGCTCAGCCGCATCGACTCTGCGCTCTTCACCGGTACGCGCTGGGAGGGCAACCTCACCGAGCTGGAGCTGCAATGGGGCCGCACCATCGGGCAACTCCCGAGCCCCTACACCCAATCCAACCCGCTGATCATTCCGTACCGCTGGGACCAGGGACGCTAAATGTATTTGCACAAACGCGTGAAGGTTCAGCTGGCCATCTTGACGGTGCTTGCCGTCGTCGTGATCTCGTTGATGACGCTGCACGTCATGAAGCTGCCGGCCAAGCTCTTCGGTGTCGGCCGGTACACGGTGACGATGGAATTGCCGCAGACCGGCGGGCTGTATGCGACCGGCAACGTCACCTACCGCGGCACCGAAGTGGGGCGGGTGCAGTCGGTGCACCTCACCGACACCGGTGTGGCCGCGGTGCTGTCGCTCAAATCCGGCATCGACATCCCCTCCGACGTCAAAGCTGAGGTACACAGCCAGTCGGCGATCGGTGAACAATATGTCGACCTGCTGCCCCGCAGTGACACCGCACCGCCGCTAAAGAACGGCGACGTCATCCCGCTGCGGGACGCCTCCGTGCCACCTGACATCAACAAGCTGCTCACCGCCGTCAACACCGGCTTGCGGGCGATACCGCGGGATAACCTCAACACCGCCGTAGACGAGGCATACACCGCCGTCGGCGGGCTGGGCCCAGAACTGGCCCGGCTGGTCAGGGCCTCCACCCGGCTGTCGATCGACGCCCGCGCCAACCTCGACTCACTGACGTCGCTGATCGACCAGTCCCAGCCGGTGCTCGACTCGCAGACCGATACCTCCGATGCGATCCAGGCATGGGCGGCCAACCTGGCCACGGTCACCGCCGAACTGCAAACCCATGACAACGCGGTGGCCGGAATCATCGACCACGGCGGCCCCGCCGCCGGCGAGGTGCGACAACTCTTCGAGCGGTTCCAGCCGACCTTGCCGATCCTGCTGGCCAACCTGGTCAGCGTCGGCCAGGTCGCCCTCACCTACCGAAACGACCTCGAACAACTCCTCGTGCTGCTGCCGCAAGCCGCAGCGATCCGCGGCGGAAGTGTCGTCGCCAACGCCAACACCAAGCAGGACTACCGTGGCGAGTGGATCAGCTTCAACCTCAACATCAACCTCCCACCGGCCTGCACCACCGGATTCCTACCCACCCAGCAACGGCGTCCACCGTCCTTCGAGGACAGCCCGGAGCGTCCCGCCGGCGACGTGTACTGCCGGGTGCCCCAAGATTCACCGTTCAACGTCCGCGGAGCGCGCAACATCCCCTGCGAGACCGTCCCCGGCAAACGCGCACCCACGGTGCGAATGTGCGAAAGCGACGAGCAGTATGTGCCGCTCAACGACGGCTTCAACTGGAAGGGCGACCCCAACGCCACCCTGTCCGGGCAGGACATCCCCCAGGGAGCTCCCGGATCACCGCCGACCGGAGCGCCGCCTCCCGCTGCCGTGAGCCCACCCCCACCACCGGTAGCGGCCGCCCAGTACGACCCCGCCACGGGCACCTACATCGGACCCGATGGCCAGCAATACACCCAATCCGACCTCGCGCAGACCGGCCCGAAGGAGAAGACGTGGCAGACGATGCTGACACCACCGGGCAGCTGAGAACCGCCGGCCGCACCTCGACGCTCATGCCGGATGAACGCGCCGCGTCCGCGCCGATCGGTGCTGAACCGACGCATGGCGGCGATGCCGGCACCGCCGAAGACGCCAGCAGCGGACCCGACGGCAAGGACACACACACCGCACCCCCGGGCGAGCCGAGGACGACCCGCTCGCCGCTGCGGGCCGCGATGCTGGTAGGGGTGGCCGTCGTCATCGCGCTGGCGACGCTGGCGGGATGGCTGGGATTTCGTCTCCACCACCTGCACGAGGCGCAGACCGAGCGAAATGCGTATGTGCAGGTGGGCAGGCAGGCGGCGCTGAACCTGACGACGATCGATTGGCAGAACGCCGACGCCGATGTGCGCCGCATCATCGACGGGGCAACCGGGCAGTTCTACGACGACTTCACGAAGCGATCACAGCCGTTCATCGCCGTGGTCAAACAGACCAAATCGACCACCATCGGCACGGTCACCGAGGCCGCGCTGGAGTCGAAGACCGCGGGCACCGCCCAGGTGCTCGTCGCCGTGACCGTCAAGACGACGAATGCCGCTGTGCCCGACCAACGGCCACGGGCCTGGCGGATGCGCATCTTCGTGCAGCAAGTCGGCGATCAGCCCAAGGTGTCTAACGTGGAGTTCGTGCCGTGAGGTGGCCGAAATCGCGTCGTACCGGCGATCCCACCGACACCGACTCGGCCCAGGAAACACCCACCGCGACCGAGGACGACTGCGAGCACACGCCGGCTACGATGAAACGAAGCATCCGCTGGTCACGTGTGCTCGCCTACGGGATGCTGCCCGGCCTCGCGCTGCTGCTGGCCGCGGCCGCCGGCGGGCTGAAATGGCAGGTCGGTTCCCTGCGTGAGGCCCAGCTTGCCAGCGTCGAGTCCGTGCGGGCCGCCACCGACGGAACAATCACGATGCTGTCCTACAAGCCCGACACCGCCGAGAAGGATCTGACCGCCGCCCAAAACCGACTGACAGGACAATTCAAGGATTCCTATGCCTCGCTAACACATGACGTGGTGATCCCCGGGGCGAAGCAAAAACAGATCTCCGCGGTCGCCAACGTTCCGGCCGCGGCGTCGGTGTCGGCCACCGCGAACCACGCGGTCGTCCTTGTTTTTGTCAACCAGACCGTCATCGTCGGCACGGACGCACCCACCAGCACCACCTCATGCGTGCGAGTGACGCTGGACAAACACGATGGCCGATGGCTCATTTCCCAATTCGAGCCGATTTGACAACATGATCGGGGTTCGATTCACAGCGCCGCGCAACATTCAGACCGTATGCATGGCGATGTGCTGGGCGGCAGGGCTCGGTGTGGCAACTGCGCAGGCACCTCACGCTCATGCCGACCCGGTGGCCTATCTGGTCAACGTGACCGTGCGGCCCGGCTACGGCTTTCCGAACGCCGACGCGGCCTTAGGCTACGGTTACGGCATTTGCGACAAGCTGTCCGGCGGCGAAGGCTACGGGCAGCTTATCGGCGATCTGCAGGCTGATTTCCACACCGCCGACGACTATCAGGCCTCCTATCTGATCACCCAGTCGGTCAACGAACTCTGCCCGGCGTTGATCTGGCGCCTGAGGAACTCGGCTGCACACGACTGGCCGCCGCCTAGAGATGACGGCTGACGTCGAGGAGATGAACATGCGGCATTTGCTGTTGACCGTGCCGGCCGTGGTGGTCGTCGCCGTCGGTGCTGTGGTTGGCATGCCGATCGCACACGGCGACAACAAACGACTCAACGACGCGGTGGTCGCCAACGTGTACACCATTCAGCACCAGGCAGGCTGCACCAACGACGTCACGATCATCCCGCAACTGCAACGTGCCGCCGAATGGCACGCCCGGGATGTGCTGAACAATCGCGACCTCAACGGTGATATCGGGTCTGACGGTTCGACGCCGCAAGACCGCGCCGACGCAGCCGGTTTCCAGGGTCGGGTGGCCGAAACGGTGGCGATCAATCCGGCCCTAGCGATCAGCGGTGTGGAGTTGATTAGCCGGTGGTATGACAACGCGGCATATCTCGCCATCATGTCCGATTGCGCCCACACTCACATCGGCGTGTGGTCGGAGAACAGTTTCGACCGCACCGTCGTGGTCGCCGACTACGGGTAGCCAGAGCGGGCCAGATCCCGCACATCGAAGCGACACGGTACATCGGCCGTCGGCCTCACGCCTGTGGTGTTGTCGGAGCTGACGGCACAGCCACGGACATGGGCGGTGCCTGAAGGCGCAATGTCGAGGCCGTCGGATACAGGATCGCGGGTCACTGCTTCGGCCACCATGTGGTGACGGTGTCACGCATCGGTTCTACGCGGTGCTCTGCCGCCAAGAGCGCCAGATGGGCCAGTGTTTCACCGTTGGCGGCCCGGCGCATGAAGTTGGGTACCTGAGCCCAGGGCCGCGACCACCCCAGGCGGGTGGTGATCTGCCAGCAGGTTGCCCCAGGGCAGTCGGCCACCGCGCGTTCGATCTCACCAAGGCGCGTGCGGTGATGGGCGAAAAGTTCGTCCAGCCTGGTTGTGAACGCGTCGAAGCGGTATTCGTGGGCGGGAAGCACCTCGTCGGGTTGATATCCACGCAGTTTGGCCAGCGAGGCGAGGAAGTCGGCGAGGGGATTGGCGGCTTGCTGGGGATGCACGGAGATGTTCGGGGTGATCCGCGGCAACACACAATCGCCGGTCAGCATCAGCCTGCGGTCGGGCTCGGCGAAGCAGAGATGCCCGGGCGAATGGCCGGGCGTCCAGATCGCGCGCAGGTTCCAGCCCGGCAACGGGAGACGATCGCCATCGTCGATGAACCGGTCCGGTTCGGCCTGCCGGACGAACTGCCGGATTCCAAGCGACGCCGAGCTCAGTTCGTCCAACTCGACCTCGGGCACCCCGCAGTCCACCAAGAGGTCCCGCATACTCGCCACGAGAGGTTCTACCTCGCCGTAGCGGGTGGGCAACACCGCGGCATCGGCCGGGTGCACCCCGACCCATGCTCCGGAATGCTCGCGCACCCGCCCAGCCAATCCGTAGTGGTCGGGGTGGACGTGCGTGATCAGCACCGCAGAGACGTCGGTGATGTCGCATCCGGCCTTGGACAGTCCCTCGACGAGGGCCGTCCACGCTTCCTCGGTGTCCCAGCCGGCGTCGACGATGGCGACCCCGTCAGGCAGCTCGAACGCATACACCAGCACGTATCGCAACGGATTGTCCGGGATTGGCACCGGGATCGACCACAATCCCGGTCGCACCTGCTCGACCGGCGGCAACACGCCGTCGACCCAGGCCTGCCGCTGAACGGCCCCCGGCGCCTCGGCCATGGCTGTGTTCCTCCTGTCGCGGTCCCGACGCACACCGTCACACGCACAAATGTTAGTCATCGTTCACAATCCTGGGCAGGTCGTCGCTGGCTGCTATGCCGAGCACCGCGTAACCCATGGCGGCCAGACGGGCAGCGACCCGCTCGGGGGGCAGGCCGGTGTCGCGGTAGTGAAGGATCGACTGGATCGCGCCGATCGCACCATGTACGACCGCGCGGACGTCGGCCTCATCAAGCTCCGGCCGCAACTCCGCGACCACGTGCACCCATTCCTCGAGATACAGTCGCTGCTTACGTCGCAGGCGGCGCCGCTGCTCATCGGACAAGTTATGCAACTCGCGGTAATAGACAATCGCCAGCTCCCGATCGTTGATCACCAGCGAGACATGGTCGGCGACCAGCCCAGTCAACGCCTCACGCTCATCACGAGCCTGGTCCACGATGGTCGAGGCCCGCTCCAGCAGCGCGTCGATCACCCGCTCGAACAGCGACGCGAGCACGGCGGCCTTGCTGTCGAAATGCCGGTAGATTCCCGGTCCCACGATTCCAGCCGCCACACCGAGATCCGTCATCGACACGGCGTGATATCCCCGCTCGGCGATGAGCTCGGCGGCCGCGGCCAGAATCCGCTCACGACGTTCGCTTCCCCGAGTCCGTTGAGTAACGATCGCTCCGCTCACCGTGCCCCTTCCTCTTGGGTGAAACCACATGGGCCGGCGTCGCCTGCTTGTGCCCTGAACTCGCGTGGTCCCACCGCGGCCAACAGCAATGCTAACAGCGGTTAACACGCTGCAGGGCCGGGTAGCGAATTGGCGCGGACGAGGCGAAGCGGTTGCTGACGATGATTGGCCGACGAGGTGTTGGTCGACCGGGCCAGCGGGAAGCGACACCTGCACCGCGGTCGGCGACGCTAGGCGGTGGGCGGCCCCCGCTCCTATTCCTCAGCGGGCAGGATTAGGGACCAGAAGCGCGACTGGCGATCATTCGTCAGGCTCATGTAGATGTGTTTGGCTTCGGTGAAATCGAGGAATCCGTCGTCTCCGAGTTCGCGGCCGATGCCGCTTTGCCGGTATCCGCCGAACGGTGCGTCGGGGCGCAACTGGTGGTGGTCATTGATCCAGACCGTGCCGGCGCGTAACCGGCGGCTGATTTCGTAGGCGTTGACCATGTTGGTGGACCACACCGTCGCTGCCAAGCCGTATATCGTGTCGTTGGCCAGGCGCACCGCGTCGTCGACGGAGTCGTACCCGATGACCGACAGCACGGGGCCGAAAAGCTCCTGACGGGCGATCGGCATGTCGTTGTTGACGTTGTGGATCACTGTCGGCTGGAAGAAGTAGCCGTCGCCGATGTCGGCACGACGACCACCACACGCCACTGTGGCGCCGGCGGCCGCGGCGTCATTGACGACGCGCTCCAGCTCGGCGGCTTTCTCGGCCGAGATCACCGGGCCGAGGTCGGTCTGCGGGTTGCGCGTGTCTCCGAGTCTGATCGTGGCGGCCCGCCGCACCAGCCGGTCGATGAGTTCCTCTTCGCGCCCGCGTGGCACGAAGACCCGGCTGCCCGCTTCACAGCACTGCCCGGCGTAGAAGTTGACGCCGAACAGCACGCCGTCGACGACGAGATCGAAGTCAGCGTCGGGCAGGATGACTGACGGCGACTTTCCGCCGAGCTCTAGGGTGACGTTCTTCAACGTTTGCGCAGCCCCGGCGGCGACGCTCCGCCCGACCCCGGTGCTGCCGGTGAACGTGACATGGTCCACCAGAGCGCTTTCGACGAGGTATTGGCCCACTTCGACGTCCCCGGTGACGACGTTGAATTGCCCGGGGGGAAGATCTGTGCGCGACAATGCTTCAGCCAGTAGCATCGCCGACAGCGGCGTGCGTGGGTTGGGCTTGAGCACGACGCTGTTGCCCATCAGCAGTGCGGGAATGACTTTCCACACGGCCAACAAGAGCGGGAAGTTGAACGGGGTGATGGCCGCGACGACGCCCTCGGGTTCCCGTACGACGTGACTGACGCTAAACGGCGGCGAATGGAACCCCAATGGCTGCTCCAGACGCACGCTTGGGGCCATATCGAGGAAGTACTGGCTGTGGGCCAAGGCGAATCCGACGTGCAGAGCGCTCGCCGTCTTGATCGGAGATCCGCATTCGGCGATTTCCGCTTCCAGGAGGGCGTCCTGGTTTTCGACCAGGTAGTCGATGGCTGGCTGCAGCGCTCGGACCCTGCTTCGCACGTCCAGGCCGGCCCAGGGGCCCTCGTCGAAGGCCGTGCGGGCACACGCGACCGCCGCCTCGACGTCGGCGATCCCTCCGTCGGCGACATCGCCGACGACGGTCGCGGTGGCCGGGTCGATGACCTGCCTGCGTTTGCCACTGACGGAGGGACGCCATGTCCCGCCGATGTATTGCTCGAAGCGCCATCGCACATCGGATTTCAGCGGTGCCGTCATTGTCATCTTGGGTCTCGCTTTGCTGGTTGTAAACGGCTATCGGTTTTGCGTCGCGGCCGTGGCCGAGACAACTTTGCACTGCAGGGCGGAATCAGCTCTCCACTTGGGCTGCTAGTCGTCCGACAGAATGACCAACCCGCGGATGTTGCGACCCGCGAGCATGGCCTCGTACCCCTCGTTGATTTGATCAAGCGAGTAGGTGTTGGTCACCAGCTCATCGAGTTTCAATTTGCCGGATTGATAGAGGTCGATCAGCTGGGGAATGTCGGAGAACGGGTTGCTGCTGCCATACACGGTGCCCAGGATCTGGCGTTCGAACATCACAACGTCGAAGGGAGCGATGGGTAGGTGGTCGGCGCCGGCGGGCGGCACGGCGACCAGGACGGCCCGCCCGCCTTTCCCCAGCGCCTGCAGCGCTTGTGCGAGGATCGCCTGGGTCAGAACGCCGGGCGTGGCGATGGACACGTCGGCCCCCCTGTTCCAGGTGGCCTCCAACACCGCGTCGACCGGGTCGACGGCGGTCGGATCGACGACGTGTGTCGCGCCGAACACTTCGTAGGCGAGTTTGCGCTTGGCCTCGTCCGGTTCGACGGCCACGACGACGCGGGCGCCCGACGTAGCGGCCCCCTGGATCGCGTTCATGCCGATTCCCCCGGCGCCCCAGACGACCACGGATTCACCGGGCCGCACCTTGGCCTTGTTGACTGCCGCCCCGTAGCCGGTGGGCACGCCGCACCCGATCAGGGCTGCGGTGCGCAGCGGAACGCTCCGATCGATCTTGACGACGGAAACATCAGGCACCACGGTGTGCTCGGCAAACGTTCCCAGCAAGCACATCTGGCCAGCGCCTTGCGCTCCCACGTGGAATCGGTAGGTCCCGTCGAGCTGCGGACCGGCCAGGATGTTGGCACCCAGGTCGCAAAGGTTGGAGTGTCCGACCGCACACGAGCGGCAGTGCCCACACGCGGGGATGAACGACAACACCACATGATCGCCCGGTTCGACCGCCGTGACCTCGGCGCCGACCTCTTCGATGACCCCGGCCCCTTCGTGGCCGCCGATCACCGGATACGGCATCGGAAGATCGCCTGTCACCAGGTGGTAGTCGCTGTGGCAGAGGCCGGTCGCCGCCAGGCGCACCCGCACCTCGTGCGGGCCCGGCGGGTCGAGATCCACCTCCTGCACCTTGAACTGCTCGTTCTGCCCATGGAGCACGGCTGCCCGAGTCTTCACGAAACTCCCTTCGTCGACCTAATCACATCGATCTTGATCCGCGCGTCGACGCCGGCTGCCCAGACTGTTGTGTCGATCGAAGGGCCCCGTCGCCGTTGTCGGTGTTGACACAAGTCATCGTTGATGTGACTCATGTCATTAAGCACTATGATCATAGGTCATACCCACACCGCTGGCAAGGAAAACGATTCCTGGATTCTGTCGCACCGCCGATCATCGGCAAGCAGTCTTGCCAGTTCACTGGCCACGGACCAGGAGTTTTGTACGCCGGACGGGAAGAAGAGAACGGGAAGAGGTACCTCAATAACGTGATGACAATTAGCCTCCGATGCGGTTCCCCACATCGATGTACGGCTCTGACGCGCAGCCAGACCGGTCAGCACGCTCCGAGGTCGGCGTGACGCACACCGTCGCCCCCGGCGGCGAGGCCCGCGGACCGGCACGCATCGCTGTGGTGGGTGCGGGGCCGGCCGGCCTGTACGCGGTGACCGAACTTGTGGAGTCGGGTCACCCGGTGAAGATAGACGTGTTCGAACGGCTGCCCTCGCCGTTCGGGCTCGTCCGGTACGGAGTCGCGCCGGATAACCAGAAGATCAAGTCGGTCGCCCGCGTTCTGGGCGCACCCTTCACCGCCCATTCAGCCACGGTCCGTTTTCTGGGGAACGTCTCTGTCGGCCGTGATATCAGCCGACACGAGTTGCGAGGATTTTACGACGCCGTCATCTACGCTTTTGGCGCGGAAGACGCCCGAGTGCTGGACGTACCCGGTAGCCGCCTGCCGGGCAGCTTTGCGGCCAAAGAATTCGTCGGCTGGTATTCCGGACATCCCGACGCCGCCGACCGCAACTTCCCACTGCACGGTCGGGGCGTGGCCGTGGTGGGGGCCGGCAACGTCGCCCTCGATGTCGCGCGAGTGCTCGCGCGCAGCGCCGAGGAGATCGCCGCCACCGACGTGCCCGACCGGGTCGTCACCGCACTTGGCTCCAGCGCCATCACCGACATCTATCTGCTGTGCCGACGCGGCCCCGCGCAGATGAAATTCACACCGGTCGAACTTCGCGAACTCGGCGAGCTGTCCAACGCCGATCTCATCATCGATCCGACCGAATTGGCGTTGAGCGAAAGCGAGCGAGCCGAGCTGTTGGGAAGGCCCCAGCTCGAACGCATGGTCTCAACGCTGCGGCAGGGTTGGGCCCGAAGTCCGTCAGGTCCAGCATGACCAGTTCGCGGCGGCGCAGCCCATAGGCGTAGCCGACCTTGAATGCGATCGAATCCCGCAGGGCCGTCACCCACCGCTTGGACGCTGTGCGGTGCGCTTCGTCGACAAAATCATCTACGACGTCAAATAGGTGCTGCAACTCGGCCTTGGTGAACGCTCGGCGGCCCGGTGGAACAGCATCATCGGTTGTGTGTTGCGGAGTGTTCCACTCGAAGCATATCTGCGACGGAACATCGCCAAACTGCTTCTCGCAGAATGCAACCCAGCCGTATCTACTGTCGCAGACGTACGAGCAAAACATCGAAATCGTATTGCTGTAGGTCCGCAACGTAGATAGCGCAATCGGTCTTTCCTGCGATCGGAATTCGGCCAGGAATTGGTCCACGTCAATTGGGCGCCACCGCCACGGATACTCGTTGGTGAACTCAACGAACCGGGCAATCAGTCGACCGCGCGTCATGATCGTGTCGACGGCCAAGCCTCGGGCCAGCATCTGCGCCCGCCAGCCATCGACCATCGCATTGAACACGGTCTCATCGGCACGCAGGAGCGAAACATCGTCGGCACGCAGGATGTGGGGAATGAACCCGGGCAGTTCCTCAGCCATGACGATGGTCGAACGATCTCGGCAACCGGCTTGGCGACGACTTGAGTTGCGATCCGAATAGTCTTGCCCTCGAACGCAATTCGTCACTGTGACGCAATAACCCCGGTCCACGCAGTGGCGGGGGCGGTGCCGCAAAACAACTCACACCGACCGGATGCCAGTGGTCGCTCGTTGAAGCTCGCAACGTCGTCACCTAACATCCGAATCAATCATTAAGTGATTGAAACTTACGTCGAGCTGGCCCGTTGCGCAAGACCCAAGGTCGATCAGGGGCGCTGCAGCGGCGACCGACACCCGTCACAACCAGGACAATCGAGCCAGTCGTCCAGGGGTGCAAGTTCTTTCACTAAATGAAACTCGCATGCCTTAAAGGCCGATAACGTATCTTACGTCAACCTAATCACTGCATTTTCATCCGATGAATCACGCAGCAATCGTGTGACTCTCGCCTACCGACCCGGTACCCATGGATGAAACAGCCTGGACACCAGGGGTTTTCGGTGGATGCGAACGAGTATGCATGAC
>NZ_JBAUJR010000519.1:0-8111 GCF_049683935.1 Mycobacterium sp.
CGCCGGTGCGGTACCCGCTGTCGCAGGGCCGCGCGGCCCTCGAGGCGCGCGCCGACGGCGCGGTGCACGGCAAGCTCGTCCTCGACCCCTGACCCTGTGCGCCGACTGATCGGGTGGCCCGGGACACCGTAGTCTCGCTGGAATGAGCACCGCGGGAATCGTCCTCGTCGCGTTGGCGATCGCCGTCGGCCTGGTGGGCATCATCGTGCCGATCCTGCCCGGCGCGCTGCTGGTGATCGCGGCCATCGGGGTGTGGGCGTTCGTCGAGAGCACGACGGTGTCGTGGGTGACTTTCGGGGTCGCGGCGGTGTTCTTCGGCGCCGCCGAGATCATCAAGTACGTCTGGCCGGTCAAACGGATGCGCCGGGCCGAGGTGCGGACGTCGGTGCTGGTGATCGGGGCGGTGGCCGGTTTCATCGGCTTCTTCGTCATTCCTGTGATCGGTCTGCTCATCGGCTTCATCGCGGGCGTGTTCGCCGCCGAACTCGCGATCCGCCGCGACGCCACCCGGGCGTGGGCGTCGACGGTGCACGCCCTCAAAGGTGTCGCGCTGTCCATCGGCGTGGAGTTGACGGGGGCGCTGCTGGCGACGATCACCTGGGCGATCGGCGTGTGGGTGACCGTGGGCTGATTGGCCTGCTCCACGCGAGATCGACGTCAGGGCTGCGGGTAGTGCAGAATTCTGCACATCAGCAGCCCTGGTGTCGATATGGATGCGAGGGCCCGTAACGGCACGCTCACCCCCGACGCCGAAGTCACCCGTTGAGGGCCGCGCGCAACCGGTCGACGTCAGCGTCGGTCACCCCGGACGCCTCGAGATAGCCACGCAGCGAGCCGTATTCATTGTCGAGCGTGCGCCGCGCGGTCTCCAGGTATTCCTCGCGTACGCCCAGTACCGACTCGGTCAGCCGGGCTTCGGCAAGCTCGAGCACCTCGGGCATCTCCGCCGCCCGGGCGCGCACGTTGGCCAGGATGCTCTCCCGCAGTTGCGGGACGGCGACGTTGCTGCGCAGATAGTCGGCCATGATCGCGTCCCGCCCGACACCGGCCGCCTCCAGCACGACGGCGATGGTGAAACCGGTTCGGTCCTTGCCGGCGAAGCAGTGCGCCAAGACCTTTCGCTCCGAGCCGAGCAGCGTGACGACGCGGTGCACGGCCTGGCGAGCCAGCGGTGCGGCTGCGATGCGCCCGTACTCCTCGGTCATGTACCGCGCCGCGGCGTCACCGACCGACTCGTCGGACGGCTTCTCGGTCATCATCCGCTGGAAGGCGTACTCGTGCGGGGCCTCGCCGTCGGAGACCGAGGTCTCGACGAACGGCAGATGGTGGATGTCCACCCCGGCAGGCACCAACCCGGCGCCGTGCTTCTCGAGTTCGCGCAGCGTTCGCAGGTCGGCGACGTCGGTGACGCCGTAGCCGGCCAGCGCACTGCGCCCGTCGTCGTCGAGCTTGGACAGCTCGCTGGCCCGGAAGAACCGGCCGGGCGCGATGCCCGTCTGCTCGGAGACGTCGCGGAAGTTCCACGCACCCGACAGTTCGTCGCCGACGGAAGCCACTACTTCGTCACCGCCGCCGCGAAAGCGGACTTCTCCCTGCCGAGTTCGGCGCGGGCGATCGTGCGCATGTGCACCTCGTCGGGGCCGTCGAACAGCCGCATCGCCCGGTGCCACCCGTACAGTCGGGCCAGCGGCACGTCGTCGCAGATGCCCGCCCCGCCGTGCACCTGAATCGCCCGGTCCAGCACGTCGCACGCCATCTGCGGTGCGACCGCCTTGATCTGGGCCACCTGCAGCCTCGCTTCGGGGCTCTTGTTGCCGTGCTGGTCGATGGTCCACGCCGCCTTGTGGCACAGCAGCCTGGTCTGATCGATCGCGTTGCGCGACAGCGCGATCTGCTGCTGCACCACACCCTGCTCGGCCAACGGCTTGCCGAACGCGATGCGCGTCTGCACCCGGTCGATCATCAGTGCCATCGCCCGCTCGGCCACCCCGATCGCACGCATGCAGTGGTGAATGCGGCCCGGACCGAGACGGGCCTGGGCGATCGCGAACCCGCTGCCCTCTTCGTGCAGCAGGTTCGACACCGGCACCCGCACGTTGTCGAAGCTGACCTCGCAGTGCCCGTGCTGGTCCTGCCAGCCGAACACCGGCAACGACCGCTCGATCGACACCCCGGGGGTATCGACCGGCACCAGGATCATCGACTGCTGCTGATGGCTCGCGGCGTCGGGGTTGGTCCGGCCCATCACGATCAGGATCTTGCAGCGCGGGTCCGCGGCCCCCGAGATCCACCACTTGCGGCCGTTGATGACGTAGTCGTCCCCGTCGCGCAGCATCGTCGTCTCGATGTTGCGGGCATCCGACGACGCGACCGCGGGCTCGGTCATCGCGAAGGCACTGCGGATCTCACCGTTGAGCAGCGGTTCGAGCCACTGCTTGGACTGCTCCTCGGTGGCGAACAGGTGCAGCGTCTCCATGTTCCCGGTGTCGGGCGCCGCGCAGTTGAGTGCCTCGGGAGCGATCTCCATGCTCCAGCCGCTGAGCTCAGCCAGCGGCGCGTACTCCAGATTGCTCAGCCCCGACTCCGAGGGCAGGAACAGGTTCCACAGACCCTGTTCCCTGGCCAGCTTCTTGAGATCCTCGACCACCGGCGGCACCGTGTGGTCGTTCTGCCCCTTCTCATGCCGGTAGGCCTCGTAGGACGCCTCGGCGGGAAACACGTGCTCGGTCATGAAGGCGCTCAGCCGGTCGTAGTAGTCCTGCCCTTTGGCCGACATCGCGAAGTCCATGCCCGTCACGATATGACACGCGTAAAAAACTGCCCTCTCCGGGCACAGTCGGCTATACGTGCTCGCCGACCGAGAGCGCCGCGTTGATCGCGTCGACGCGGTCCTTGGCGTCGCCGAACAGCATCTGGGTGTTCTCCCGGAAGAACAGCGGGTTCTGCACGCCGGCGTACCCCGAGGCCATGGACCGTTTGAACACGATGACGTTCTCGGCGTTCCACACCGTCAGCACCGGCATGCCGGCGATCGGGCTCGACGGGTCTTCGGAGGCCGCCGGGTTGACGGTGTCGTTGGCGCCGATCACCAGCACGACGGACGTGCCGTCGAAGTCGTCGTTGATCTCGTCCATCTCGAGGACGATGTCGTAGGGCACCTTGGCCTCGGCGAGCAGCACGTTCATGTGGCCGGGCAGGCGTCCGGCGACGGGATGGATTCCGAATCGAACGTCGACGCCGCGTTCACGCAGTTTGCGGGTCAGGTCGGCCACGCCGTACTGAGCTTGGGCGACGGCCATCCCGTAGCCCGGGGTGATGATCACCGAACTGGCCGAGCTGAGCAGCTCAGCGACACCGTCGGCGTTGATCTCGCGGTGCTCGCCGTAATCCTTGTCCTCGGCCGGGCCCGCTTCGATCCCGAAGCCGCCGGCGATGACCGAGATGAAGGATCGGTTCATCGCCTTGCACATGATGTAGGACAGGTAGGCACCAGAGGAGCCGACCAGCGCGCCGGTGATGATCAGCAGGTCGTTGCCCAGCAGGAAGCCCGAAGCCGCTGCGGCCCAACCGGAATAGCTGTTGAGCATCGACACCACGACCGGCATGTCGCCGCCGCCGATCGAGGCCACCAGATGCCAGCCGAGCAGCAGGGCCAGCACGGTGACCACCGCCAGCAGCCACAGCGTCGGGTCGATGACGAACCAGACCGTGAGCGCGAAGAAGACCACCAGCGCGCCGACGTTGAGCATGTTCTTGCCGGGCAGCATCATCGGCGCCGAGTTGATCCGCGCGGACAGCTTGAGGTTCGCGACGATGGACCCGGTGAAGGTCACCGCACCGATGAAGACGCCGATGAACACCTCGGCCGAGTGGATGCCCAGCATCCCCTCCCGGGCGAGTTGCAGAGCTTCGGCGCCGGAGGGATCACCCTCGACGTGCAGGTAGCCGTTCCAGCCGACCAACACGGCGGCCAGTCCCACGAACGAGTGCAGCAGCGCGATCAACTCGGGCATGCCCGTCATCTCGACGATTTTCGCCCGCCACAGCCCGACCACCGCTCCGATGACCATCGCGACGATCAGAAGCGCCAAGCCGAGGGGTTCGATGTCGCGGGCCAGCGCCAGCGCGATGGTCGCGATCAGCGCGACGGCCATCCCGGCGATACCGAAACTGCTACCGGCCTTGGATGTTTCGTGCTTGGACAGCCCGGCCAGCGCCAGGATGAACAGCAGGGCGGCGACGACGTAGGCCGCGGTGGCGGTGTTTTCCAGCGTAAGCATGGGTCAGCTCCTCGAGAACATGGACAACATGCGGCGCGTCACCGCGAAGCCGCCGAAGACGTTGATGCTGGCGAGCAGGATCGCCACGAAGGCGATCCCGGTGATGATGTTGTTGCCGTGCCCGATCTGCAGCAGCGCGCCGACGACGATGATCCCGGAGATCGCGTTGGTCACCGACATCAGCGGGGTGTGCAGCGCGTGATGCACGTTGCCGATCACGTAGTAGCCGATGACGATCGCCAGCGCGAAGACCATCAGGTGGAATTGCAGTGCCGCCGGCGAGAGCGCGATCAGGGCGAACAGTGCCGCCGCGACGGCGAACGTCACTCCCAGGCGGCGCCCGGTCGTCATGGGTTTCTTGGCCGGCTTCGCCTCGACAGGCTCAGCGGCCTTCGCAGCGGGAGCGGCCGAGACCTGCACCGGCGGCGGCGGCCACGTGACCTCACCGTCGCGGACCACTGTCACCGAGCGCTGCACCACGTCGTCGAAATCGAGGGTGAGCTGTCCGTCTTTCTCCGGGGTCAGCAGCTTCAGCAGGTTGACCAGGTTGGTGCCGTAAAGCTGCGATGCCGTGGCGGGCAGTCGTCCGGCCAGGTCGGTGTAGCCGATGATCGTCACACCGTTGTCGGTGACGACGGCCTGGTCCTTGACGGTGCCCTCGACGTTTCCGCCGTTGGCCGCCGCCATGTCGACGATGACGCTGCCGGACTTCATCGAGGCCACCATGTCGGCGGTGATGATGCGCGGCGCGGGCCTTCCGGGGATCAGCGCGGTGGTGACGATGATGTCGACGTCCTTGGCCTGCTCGGCGTACAGGGCCGCCTCGCGGACCTTGTAGTCGTCGCCCATCTCCTTGGCGTAGCCGGTGGCCGACACCTCGGCCGCCGCCGGGTCGACGGACAGGTACTCCCCGCCGAGCGACTTCACCTGATCGGCGACCTCGGGCCGGGGGTCGGTGGCACGCACGATGGCCCCCATGCTGCCGGCCGCGCCGATCGCGGCCAGTCCTGCGACGCCTGCGCCGACGACCAGCACCTTGGCCGGCGGTACCTTGCCGGCCGCGGTGACCTGTCCGGTGAAGAATCTGCCGAACCGGTGGGCCGCCTCGACCACGGCGCGGTAGCCGGCGATGTTGGCCATCGACGACAGCACGTCCATCGACTGCGCCCGGGAGATGCGCGGCACCGCATCCATGGCCAGCACCGTGATGCGCCGCGAGGACAGCTCCTCGACCAGCTCGGGCTTCAGCGCGGGCGAGATCAGGCCGATCACGGTCGCGCCGTCACGCAGCGAGGCGATCTCGAAACTGGATGGGGCGTTGACCTTGAACACCACATCCGCAGACCAGACCTGCGTGGCCGTACCGATGTCGGCGCCGGCCTCGGTGAACGCCTCGTCGGTGAACGTCGATGCGATTCCCGCGCCGGACTCGACCACCACGTCGTAGCCGAGCTTGATGAGTTGCCCCACCGTCTGCGGGGTGGCGGCAACGCGCGTTTCACCAGGCAGGGACTCTCTCGGTATCCCGATGATCATCGATATCGATCCGATCTAGGCTTCGCTCACGGTGCAGTCGGACGCGCGAAGGCGCCCCGACACAGCTCGTCGTTGGACGGGTGGAATACGTCAGTGTAAGAGTTCGCCGGACTCGCGGTAACGCCTGTAGGGCGCAGACCCCGCTGGGCGTGACGGACGCGCGCTGACATGTAAACCCGCCGGGCGGGCTTGGAAGCGCGAGTTGACGCGCGTCAAGCGAAGGTTACGGTGACGCACATGCCCGTCACCACCGCCGCGCTGTCCTACGCGCATCAGGATCCGTTCGTCCTCGCCGACGTCGAGGTCGACGACCCGGCGCCGGGCGAGATCCTGGTGCGGATCGAGGCATCCGGTATCTGCCATACCGATCTGGTCAATCGTGTTGCGGGGTCGCCGGATCGGCCGGTGCTGCTGGGGCACGAGGGTGCGGGGGTCGTCGAAGCGGTCGGCCGCGAGGTCACCTCGGTTCGACCCGGCGACCGGGTGGTGCTCACGTTCCGTCATTGTGGCGCCTGTCCGAACTGCGCCACAGGGCGGCCCGCCTACTGCCGGAAAGCCGCCCGGCTGAACAACTTCGGTGCTCGCCCCGACGGTTCCGCCCGAGTGACTGTGGCCGGACAGGTGGTGCTCGACGGATTCTTCGGACAGTCCAGCCTGGCCGGCTACGCGCTGTCCCACGCCGACAACACCGTTGTCGTGGACCCCGACACCGACCCGGTGATCGCCGCGCCGCTGGGGTGTGGCTTCCAGACCGGGGCCGGTGCGGTGCTCAACGTTCTTCGGCCCCGGCCCGATAGCTCGCTGGTGGTCTTCGGCGCGGGTGCAGTCGGTTTGGCGGCAGTGCTGGCTGCACTCACGGTCGATGTCGCGACGGTGATCGTGGTCGAGCCGTCGCCTGTGCGTCGGGCATTGGCGGAAAGCCTCGGTGTGAGTGCCGCGCTCGATCCTGCCGACGATCCTGTGGGAGCCATCCGCACACTCACCGGTGGGGGAGTGGATGGCGCATTGGACACCACCGGACGTCCGTCGGTGCTCGCCGACGCCGTCGCCGCGTTGGCGGTCGGTGGCGCCGCGGTGGCCGTGGGGCTCGGCACCGGTGTGCCCGACATCGACGTCCGCGACCTCGTCATGCGCGGCAAGAGTGTGCATGGATGCCTCGAAGGCGACTCGATCCCAGCCACGTTCATCCCGTTCCTGCTGGATCTGCACTCGAACGGCCGGTTCCCGATCGAGCGGCTGGTCACGGCGTTCCCGCATGGTGACGTCAACGACGCCCTCGAACAACAGCACTCCGGCGACGTCGTCAAACCGGTGCTGACCTGGTAACGCGAGCACCGGCATACGCAATGCACTTCGTTATTTGGATAGTGCGGTAAGAATTGCTTTTATATAGCAAACTTGGAGACGTCTGATAGGAGAATTGCCTACGGCGGTCCCCGAGTGGGCGTCGACTGCGGCGCGCGACCAACTCAGCAAGGGGACCACCGTGCGAATTTCCAACGTTGTCGGGCGGGTGGGAACGCTCGCGCTGGCTCTGGGTTGCGGCGTCGGGATCAGTCTCGCCCCGGCTGATGCTGTCACAACCCCGGGCCACTTGTCCTACGCCCGAGACGGCCAGGTCGTGACGCAGATCGGAACGGCGCAGGCAACAGCCGTGAATGTGGGTGCTGAAGCCATTGCCAGGGGGTTGAACGCCAGGGCCTACGCTGTCGGATCACACGCCGGCGTCTCTGTGAACGGTGACGGCAGTTATGCCGGCGGGGAGCTCCAGGGCAGATCTGTAGATGTCAATGGCTCATTCGTAAGGGTTACGGCAACAGCGACCCAGGTCGACATCACCGGCGATCGCGTGGTGGTTACCGCGGCATCGTCGCTGGGGACCGTCCGAATTGATGGCGACGACAACCATGTCGTGATGCTCGGCGAAGGTAACTCTGTGACGATAGTCGGCTCTGGGAACTGGGTACGGTTTCGCTCCTTCAGCAGCAGCGTCGACATCACAGCTGATTCTCAGCGGGTGGAATCCGTTCCGGACCAGTCGCGGGTCTGTATTGGTGTGGGGTGTCCACCGTCGTCGTTGCGGGTGGCGGCGTGGCTTGTCGGTTCGGATTCAGATTCGGTTGTGGGGGTGCGTGGTTGGCCCGGGGGGCCGTTATTCGGGTTGTTCGGTGATGGGGTGGATGCTGCGGCGGATTGCGTGGGCTCGGCGTGCGATGGTGGCCGGGGCGGTCTGTTCTTCGGCAACGGCGGCGACGGCGCAAACGGCGGTGTCGGTGGTGCGGCGGGGTTGTTCGG
>NZ_JBAUJR010000520.1:0-2609 GCF_049683935.1 Mycobacterium sp.
GGGGCGGACGGTACGCAGGGGTCGACCGGCGACGGCGGCTCGGGCGGGTCCGGTGGCACGGGCGGCGGTGGCGGAGCGACAGGCGACGGCGACCCGGGTGATTCCGGACGTTCGGGTAGCGCCGGCAGTGGTCCGGCGGGTAGCAGCGGCGGAGCCGGTGGCGAGGGTGGCAGCGGCGGTGACGGCGGGCGCGGCTCGGACGGCAGCGGCGACTGAACGACGGGGCGAGCTCAGATCGGCGACGCTTCGATGATGGAGGTCGGCGTCGCGGTCCCGATCACCCGGTCGAGACGAAACCCCGCTCGTGACAACAGGTTCGCGTATTCGAGCTGAGTCCGTTCCCGTCCACCGGAGGTGACCAGCATCTCCAGGTCGAGCATCAGTGCCAGTGACTGGGTCGGTCGCTCCGGCAGCACCATCTCGAAGAGCAGCAGCGTGCCGCCGGATGAGATCGCGGTCCGGATGTTCCGCAGGATCGTCAGGGACGTCTCGTCGTCCCAGTCGTGGATGATGTTCTTGAGCACGTAGGCATCGCCGCCGTCGGGCACGGTCGACATGAAGGAGCCACCTGCGGTCGACACGCGGTGGGCGACTCCTGAGGCGTGCAGCGTCGACTCGGCACCGCTGACGACCGAGGGCAGGTCGTAGAGGATGCCTCGGGCCTCCGGAGCACTGCGCAGGATCGTCGCGAGCAGCGCACCGTGACCGCCTCCGACATCGACGACCAGCGAGAAACGCGTGAAATCGTAGCGACTGAGCGTGACGTCATCGGTCAGGCCGCTGACTGCGGTCATCGCGTTGTTGAAGACCTGCGCGAATTCGGGGTCGGTGCCCAGCAGATCGAAGAACGACATGCCGTGCACTTTGTGTACCGCCGCCTCTCCGCTGAGCACCGAGTGAAGCAGGTTGCCCCAGTCGGCCCAGCGCGCCGGGTGCCCGATGAACAGCACCATGTCCCGCAGCGAGCCCTCGGAGTCGGAACGCAGCGCGTCGCCGATGCCGGTGTTGGCGAACCTGCCGTCGCGGCGCTGTTTGAGCACACCCTTGCCGGCCAGAGCCCGCATCAACCGGTACACCGCGTCCGGATCGGCGCCGACCTCGACCGCGACATCGGTCGCCCGAGCCGGGCCGGGCGCCAGTACGTCCGGGATTCCGAGCTTGGCGGCGGTGTACAGCGCAGCCGTCGTCCACGAACCGGTGGCCATCTCGAGAAGCGCGATGTTGCCGGGCACCGAGGACCGATGCAGTCTGGTCAGGCCGGAGCGGACCCTGTCGATCGCCCGCACCAGCCGAAGCGGCGGACCCTTGGGGGTTCCGTCCACCTGTCAGTCCAGGTAATCCCGCAGAACCTGAGAACGGCTGGGGTGGCGCAATTTCGACATGGTCTTCGACTCGATCTGACGGATGCGCTCCCGCGTCACGCCGTAGACCTGGCCGATCTCATCGAGGGTGCGCGGCTGACCGTCGGTGAGTCCGAACCGCAGCCGCACGACGCCGGCCTCGCGCTCGGACAGCGTCTCCAGCACGGACTGCAGCTGATCCTGCAGGAGGGTGAACGACACCGCGTCGACGGCCACGACCGCCTCGCTGTCCTCGATGAAGTCGCCGAGCTGAGAATCGCCCTCGTCACCGATGGTCTGGTCCAGAGAGATGGGCTCACGCGCATACTGCTGGATCTCCAGCACCTTTTCGGGCGTGATGTCCATTTCCTTGGCGAGTTCCTCGGGCGTGGGCTCGCGGCCCAGATCCTGAAGCAGTTCGCGCTGGATCCGGCCCAGCTTGTTGATCACCTCGACCATGTGCACCGGGATACGGATCGTGCGGGCCTGATCGGCCATCGCGCGGGTGATCGCCTGGCGGATCCACCATGTCGCGTACGTCGAGAACTTGTAACCCTTGGTGTAGTCGAACTTCTCCACCGCGCGGATGAGACCCAGGTTGCCCTCCTGGATCAGATCCAGGAATGCCATTCCGCGTCCGGTGTAGCGCTTGGCCAGTGACACCACCAGGCGCAGGTTTGCCTCCAGCAGATGGTTCTTCGCGCGGTCGCCGTCCCGGCAGATCCACTGGTAATCCCGGCGCTGCGCCGTCGTCAGCTTCTCGCCCCGCTCGGCGAACTCCGTCATCAGCTGGGTGCAGTACAGACCCGCCTCGATGCGCTTGGCGAGCTCGACTTCTTCCTCGGCATTGAGCAGCGCGACCTTGCCGATCTGCTTGAGGTAAGCGCGAACCGAGTCCGCCGAAGCGGTCAGCTCGGCGTCTTTGCGGGCCTGCCGCAGTGCCTCGGATTCCTCTTCGTCCCAGACGAAATCGCCGGATGCCTTGTCCTTCTCCGACGGCTCGGCGATCCCGTCGTCGTCGGCGTCGGCCTTGGCGGCCTTGCCGGCGGCCTTGGGCGCGGTCTTGGTTGCGCCGTCAGCATCGTCGGACGCCTCGTCATCGGTGTCGGCCTCGTCCTCGACGACGATGTCCTCGAGGTCCAGCTCGGTGTCGTCGACTTCGAGATCCTCGCCCGGTTCGACGATGTCCTCGGCGGTGTCGGAGTCGGCGAGGTCGTCGTCGGCCGCTCCGGTGGCGGGCGCGGTGGCCTTCTTCGCTCTGCCGCGGGT
>NZ_JBAUJR010000521.1:0-18727 GCF_049683935.1 Mycobacterium sp.
GCGGTGATGCGCCGCCGCTGCCTGCCGGCGCCGTCGAGTCGATCGCGGCGACCGTTCCGGCCGACATCCGCGACCGGGGCCGGCTGGTGATCGGGGTGAACGTGCCGTACGCCCCGATGGAGTTCAAGAACGCCGACGGTCAACTCGTCGGCTTCGACGTCGAACTGATGAACGCCGTGACCGAGGTGCTCGGTCTGGTGCCCGACTACCGTGACACCTCCTTCGACATGATCCTGCCGTCGGTGCTGGAGGGGACCACCGACGTCGGGATGTCGTCGGTCACCGACACCAAGGCGCGCGAAGCGTCGGTCGACTTCGTCACCTACTTCCAGGCGGGCACCCAGTGGGCCAAGCGGTCGGGCACCGCACCCAATCCGAACTCGCCGTGTGGGGTGAGAGTCGGTGTGGCACAAGGAACTCTGCAGGAAACCGAGGAACTTCCCCGCAAGAGCGATCAGTGTGTGGCCGCGGGCCAGGCGCCCGTGGAGATCGTGGTTTCGTTCAGTCAGGACGAGGTGACCAACGCACTGATCGCAGGCGAGGTCGACGCGATGTCGGCCGATTCACCGGTGACGGGCTTCGCGATCAAGCTCAGCCGCGGCGATCTCGTGCCCGCGGGCGACGTCTTCGACTCCGCTCCGTACGGTTGGCCCGTCAAGAAGGGTTCGGCGCTGGCGGAATCGCTGCGGCTGGCGCTGGAACACCTGATGGAGTCCGGTGACTACCGGGCCATCGCCACGATGTGGGGTGTCGAGCGCGGCATGATCGACACGCCGGTGATCAACGGCGCGACGAGGTAGAGCCACCGGCGCGCAACTGTGTAGAACCCACGCTGCCGGGTACGCCCCCAGTCAAGGGCGAGCCTGCGCGGCCCGCCGGACCTGCGACGAGAGACGATCGTGACTGCGCTACCTCCAGACCCTGATCCCGCAACCACCACCGGCGAAGAGCCCGGCGGCGGTGTGCCTCCCGGGGAGACGCCTCCCGACTCGGCGCAGACGTCGGCGACCTCGCAGGCCGATCCCTCCGCCGGCCACAACCTCACACCCAGGGCGATCGCCGGATTCGTCGCGATCGGCCTGTTCGTGGTGCTGTTCGCGGTCGCTGCCGTGCTGATGACGCTGAGGTTGTTCGGCTAGGTGTACTGACGTGAGAGGTTAGGTCACCGCCACCGGGCTCGGGTGCCTGGCCTCCAGTGAGGTGCCCTCGATGTCGAGGTTCGGGACGTATTTGTCGAACCACGTGCTGTGACGCCACATCCGGTCACCGAGAATGCTCATCGCGGCCGGGATCAGCGTCAGTCGCACGACGAACGCGTCGAGGAAGACACCGACGGCCAGGGTCAGCCCGACGGACTTGATGATCGGGTCACCACCGGCCAGGAACGCGATGAACACCCCGAACATGATCAATGCCGCCGATGTCACGACCCGCGCCGAGAGCCCGACGCCGGTGCGAACGGCCTCGACGGCATCGCCGCCGGACCTGCCCAGTTCCTCCTTGATGCGCGAGACCACAAAAACCTCGTAGTCGCTGGACAGACCGAAGATGATGGCCAGCACGATGATCGGTAGGAAGCTGATCGTCTCGCCCGGTGTGATACCGAGAAGATCTGCGCCCCAGCCCCATTGGAAGACGGCGACCTGCACGCCCATGGCGGCGAACACCGACAGCAGGAACCCGATGATCGACGTGATCGGCACCATCGCCGTGCGGAACGCGATCGTCAGCAGGACGAACGCGAGCCCGACGACGACGACCAGGAAAACCGGCAGCGCTGCGGCCAACTTGTCGGAGGTGTCGATGTTGGATGCGGTGGTCCCGCCGACCAGGATCGTTGCGCCGGTGTCGGCTTCGATGACGTCACGGTCGGCGCGGATCTGCTTGACCAGGTCGGCGGTTGCGGTGTCGTTGGGTCCGGTCTCGGGGATCACCTGGATGACGGCGGTCTGCCCCTGCGCACCGGCGGGCTGGGCCGCGACGACGCCGGGTTCGCGATCGAGGTTGGCGGCAAGGGTCAGCGGCGCCCGCGGATCCGTTGCGCCGGAGAGATCGGCGACGACGAGCAGTGGGCCGTTGAATCCGGCCCCGAGGTGCTCGGCGGTCAGATCGTAGGCCTGGCGCGACGTGTTCGACTCGGGCTGCGAAGCGCCGCTGGGCAGACCCAGATGCAAGGAAAGCGCCGGCAATCCGATCACGACGAGCATCGCGGATCCACCGACCAGCAGCGATTTGCGGAAGCGCACGACGAACCGTGCCCACGCGGCGCCCATCGTGCGGTGCGGCGTGTAGGCCGCGACCTGGGCGACCTCTTTCGGCCGGCCCGGCTGTAGCGGCGCCCTGATGAACTTCGACACCTTGGCGCCGGAGAAGCCGAACAGCGCAGGCAGCAGTGTCAGGGCGATGAGCATGGCGATGAACACCGAGACTGCCGCGGCGACGCCCATGTAGGTGAGGAAGGGGATGCCGACGATCGCCAGGCCGCACAGCGCGATGATCACCGTCAGGGCCGCAAAAACCACAGAGCCGCCTGCGGTTCCGACCGCCAGCGCGGCGGCTTCGTCACGCGGCATAAGCAACAGCAGATTGTTGCGATAGCGGTTGAGAATGAACAGGGCGTAGTCGATGCCGCAGGCGAGGCCGAGCATCAACGCCAAGGACAGAGCGGCGGTGGGCATTTCGATGAATGCCGCGACGACGAAGATGCCGAGCGCGCCGATGCCGACGCCGATGCTCGCGGTCAGGATCGGCAACCCGGCGGCGACGATCGCGCCGAACGTGATCAGCAGGATCAGGAATGCCACGCCGATGCCGATGATCTCAGGCAGGTGGGGAACGGCGACCTTGTAGCCGGGGAACACGCTGCCGGCGTATTCGACCTGGACGCCGGCGGCCTGCGCCGGTTCCATCGCCGATTCCAGAGCGTTCAGCGCCGGGTCGGCCACCTCGCCGGGAGGAGCCCGCCACTGCACGGTGCCCAGACCGACGCGGCCGTCGGGGGAGACCTGCCTGGTCTGGCTCGGTCCTGCGGCAGTGGCGATGTCGGGGATCGATCCGAGGTTCGCCATGGCCTCGTTGATGCCGGCGGTCACGGTGGGATCGGTGATCGTCTTGCCCTCGGGCGCGGCGAACGTGATCTGGGTCTGCGCACCGGCGAATGCGGGCAGGTTCTGTTGCAGTTGCTCGACGGCCTGCTGGGATTCGGTGCCCGGAATGGTGAAGTTGTCGCTGGGCTCGCCGCGCGCGCCGACGAATGCCAGGGCGACACCGACCAGAACCGCCAGCCACAGGCCCAGGACGAGCCCGCGGCGGCGGAAGCTGAAACCACCAACAGTGAACAGAAAACGAGACATGTGCACTCGGGTGCCCCACCGCGCGGGATCTACGCCTGGAAAACGGTGTGATCTCCGTGACGACGCTCGTACGCTGGGACGATGGCCACACTGTCCCCGGCGTCTCCGACCTCGTTGCCACCCGGTCCGAAGCTCCCGGCGACGGTCCAGGCCGCGCTGATGCTGAAGTTCGGGCAGCGTTTTGTGGCTACCTGCCAACGGCGCTACGGGCCGGCGTTCACGCTGCGCGTTGCGTCGATGGGAACGCTGGTCTACCTCACCGACCCCGCCGACATCAAGACGGTGTTCGCCGGCGATCCCCGGATTTACCATGCGGGGGAAGCTAATTCGATGCTCAAGGGGTTACTCGGCGACACCTCGGTGCTGGTGGTCGACGAGGATGTGCACCGGGATCGGCGCCGGCTGATGCTTGCGCCGTTCGCCCGCGACGCCGTCGCCGCGCAGACCGACGTGATCGCGCAGATCGCCGCCGACGACATCGCGGGCTGGCCGGTCGCTACGACATTCCCGGTCGCGCCGCGGATGTCGCGGATCACCCTCGAGGTGATCCTGCGGACCGTGATCGGCGCCAGTGATCCCGAGCGCCTGGCCGCGCTGCGTGAGGTGATGCCGCGGCTGCTCAGCGTGGGTCCGTGGGAGACGCTGGCGATCGCCAACCCGAAGCTGATGGGCCGGCGCCCGTGGCAGCCGGTGCGTCAGGCGATCGCGGAGGCCGA
The DNA here is from genome assembly GCF_049683935.1 of Mycobacterium sp. Lineage (GTDB taxonomy): Bacteria > Actinomycetota > Actinomycetes > Mycobacteriales > Mycobacteriaceae > Mycobacterium. The sequence continues at coordinate 4,070 of NZ_JBAUJR010000521.1, forward strand.
CCGGTTGCTCTACGCCGAGATCGCCGACCGGCGCGCCGACCCCGACATCGCCCAGCGCACCGATGCGCTGGCGATGCTGGTGCAGGCCGGCGAAGCCCGCATGACCGACCGCGAATTACGCGATCAGTTGATGACGCTGCTGGTGGCCGGCCACGACACCACGGCGACGGGGCTGTCGTGGGCGCTGGAGCGGCTGACCCGGCACCCGGCGATCCTGGCCAGAGCGGTGCGCGCCGCGCGTGAGGGCGATCCCGACGACTATCTCGATGCTGTGGTCAAGGAGACGCTGCGGATCCGGCCGGTGGTCTTCGACGTCGGACGGGTTCTCACGGAGCCGGTCGAGCTGGCCGGTCATCTGCTGCCTGCCGGGGTGATGGTGATCCCGGGCATGGTGGTGCTGCACGCCAGCGACGCGGTCTATCCGCACGCGGACCGGTTCGACCCGGACCGGATGCTCGGGGCCACGCTGAGTCCGTCGACGTATCTGCCGTTCGGCGGCGGGAACCGGCGTTGTCTGGGTGCGACGTTCGCGATGGTCGAGTTCCGGGTGGTGCTGCGCGAGGTACTGCGCCGCGTCGAACTGGACGCGACGGCAGCCGCGGGGGAGCGCAGGCGCCTCAAGCACGTGATCTTTGTGCCGCACCGGGGTGCGCGGGTTCGCATCAGGGCCAAACGCACGGTGTCGTCGCAGGTCGCAACGCGCCAGCCGGGGTGTCCTGCGAACAGGTCCGTGGCACCGAGCTGAGGGTGTTCACCGCTGCTGAAAGGCAGGTGGGTGTAGTCTGGGCCTCAGGCGAGTACGTGCCGACAGTCCATTGCGACAGATTCCGGTGTGACAATACTCAGCTCGCGACGCGATTCTCTTCGCTCGGACACAGTGCGGGGTATGGCCCCGTACCGCTCAAGGACGCTGCTTATGGATTCGTCTGATCTGTTCTCTCATCGTCAGGCGCCGGAGGAGACCTCCAACTCGAGTTCACAAGAGCCGGTCCAGGCTCCCGTTTTCTCCGACCAGCCGAAAAAGACTCCCCCTGCTGATTCGCCATCCCGGTGAACGGGTTAGCGCGGTCCCGCCGCGCTTCGCGACCCATCAGGGTCACCCTCGCGAGCCCTCTGGGCGCTCAGATCGACGGCGCCTGGTGGCCGCACACCGCGTCGGTGGCGACCGAACTGCCCGAGTTGGTCGGTGCCCTGCACCGGCCGTTGGGCGAGATCGTCGACATCCGCATCAACTGGTCGTCCACCGAAGGTCAACTCGACCTGGAGACGATCGCCACCGGCGCGCGCCTGATGCGTGCCGGCGACCATCACCGCCGGCCCCGCCTGATGGTGGTCGTCGGAAAGACGGCGAGCGCGAAACTTCTTGTCATACCGAGCATGACGTCACAGGCGCTCGGCTTGATGGTGCTGCGCACCGCAGCGGGTCTGCCCACCTCTGGTGGCACCGGCGACGCCCGACTCTTCGAGACGGCACGAGTGGTGATGCGGCTGGCCGAGGCCGAGAGCGCGAAGTGGTGCGACCCGATCAATTCCTGACGCGCCTGCGGTTGTTGTGAAATGCACTGTGCTGGTGGCGTCTTGTGCAAGGTTAGTGTCGGGCCATCTACCGTGCTAGCCTTATCCGGGATGTCTGTCTGACATCCATTCAGAATGACGGAAGTTGATTAGTATGGCACAGGGAACTGTGAAGTGGTTCAACGGCGATAAAGGCTTCGGATTCATCGCTCCCGATGGCGGCGCAGAAGATGTGTTCGTTCACTACTCAGAAATCGGTGGGAGCGGATACCGCTCACTCGAGGAGAACCAGCGCGTTCAGTTCGAAATCGAACAGGGCGCCAAGGGTCCTCAGGCTGTGGGCGTAACTGTCGTCTGATAGACGACTCCAACGCTTACATGTGGGCTGGTGGGATTTATCCCACCAGCCCACATCTCGTTTCACCAGGTGTGTGCGACATTTCGGAGCACTGTAAAGCCTCATCCTCAACATGTTCGCCCTGGCGGCATGAAAAGTATTGTCGCACAAACTAATCGGCGCACCGTCTGATGGTCTTCTGAACTCACAGCACAGCGACCGTGACACGTTGGTCGGAAGCCGTTGCGCGTCAGCGCTTCTTGTTGGAGACCACGTCCTCGATCGCCGAGGACTTCCCGGCAGCCTTGGCGTTTTTGTCCGCGCGTTTCTCCTTCAGAGATTTCCCGGACTTCTTGGACATTCCTTGGCGAGGAGATTTGTCAGACATCGCTGGCCCCTTGATCATCATGGGGGCCTGGACGGTCCCGATCAGTCGACCATACGCCCCTGCTCCAGCCGTCGGGTGGCGTCGCGGGGACAGAGGCCAGGGTGTAGCGTTGCTGGTGTTGGGAACCCAGCCAGTCCGGGATGCGTCAGCTGTTATCCGCTGATCTCGCCGAGCAACCGCTCACGCCGGATATGCCGGTAACAACCGTACGTCGGGATTGTCTTGAATTCTGTGCCCACCTTCAATTCGATGATGGCTCCTGCGGTGCGGCAACCACTTTCCCGTTCTGTTCGCTTCGGCATCATCAGCACCTTCCCTCCCACCCCGTGCGGGGTGGCCAGGTTCAGCGCGGGCTTGTCCGGCGCGCTGCGAGTGCATGGTTCCGAGGTCGGGGTCGTGCGGGTGGCCGACGGCGAGCCCTCCTCCGACGACCTGGTGGTCGGCGAGCTGGTCACCGGCTCGCCGCAGTCGGTCGCAGAATGTGCGGCGTCGCTCAACCGCGGGGACGTCGCGGTGATCCAGCACGAGTTCGGTCTCTACGGCGGTACCGACGGCGAGGAAGTGATCACCCTCCTCGAGAGCCTTCAGGTTCCCTCGATCCTGGTTGCCCATACGGTTCTCAAAGACCCCACGCCGCAACAGCGTCGGGTCATCGAGACGATCACGACCAAGGCGAGCCGGGTGGTGGCGTTGTCCGACGCCGCGCGGAAGCGTTTGAGCACGGTGTACGGCGTCGACAGCCAGAAGGTCTCCACGATCCCGCACGGCGCGACCCTTCCGACGGTGCCCCGCGCGAAGCGTTCGGCTCGGCCCACGATCCTGACCTGGGGTCTGCTGGGTCCGGGCAAGGGCATCGAGCGGGTCATCGACGCGATGGCGTCCCTGCAGGATGTACCCGGTCGGCCGCGTTATGTGGTCGCGGGACGGACGCACCCGAAGGTTCTGGCCAGTGACGGCGAGGCGTACCGCGAGTCGCTGATCGAGCGGGCGCGTGCCGCCGGGGTGTCCGATTCGGTCACCTTCGATGCGCGGCACTACGACGGCAACATGCTGACCACCCTCATCCAGTCGGCCGCGGTGATCGTGCTGCCCTACGACTCCACCGACAAGGTCTCCTCCGGCGTGCTCGTCGACGCCGTCACCAGCGGTCGACCGGTGGTCGCCACCGCGTTCCCGCACGCTGTCGAGTTGCTCAGCTGCGGGGCGGGCATCGTGGTGGACCACGACGAGCCTGACGCGCTGCAGTCGGCGCTGCGGCGGGTGCTGACGCAACCACGCCTGGCGGGCTCGATGGCCTCCGAGGCGCGGGCCCTGGCCCCGGAGATGGCGTGGCCGGTGGTGGCCCGGTCCTACATCGATCTGGCGCAGCGGGTCATCGCCGAGCACAGGGCACTCAACGCCGGCCGATGAAACGAGTCGTGGGCGCAGAGCTCGAAGTCGGCATCACCGCACCGACGACGCTGGAATTCCAGATCGCCGTCGCGCCGCATCCGCACACCGAGGTGTACGAATCGCTGTCGTTCACGTTGAACGGAAAACCGGTGCAGGCCAAGGAGATCAGCGGAACGCACGGAAACCGGATCCACAAGATGGAAGCCCCGGTGGGATTGCTCGAGGTCGACTACACCGCGACCATCATCGGTCGCACCGACCCGGCGCCGGTCACCGAGTACGACCTGTCGATGTACCTGCGCCCCAGCCGCTACGCCGAGGCCGACAAGTTCTTCGGTTTCGCCGCAACCGAATTCGGCAACTACCGCGATTCGGCAACCCTGCTGGAGAAGGTTTCGCGGTGGGTCGGCAGCCGGCTCAGTTACGTGCCCGGCTCCAGCGACCCCATCGACGGCGCGGTGGACACGTTGCTCGCCGGTGCCGGAGTATGCCGGGACTACGCCCATCTGGCGGTGGCCATGCTGCGTGCTGTCAACGTGCCCGCCCGCGTGGTCTCGGTCTACGCGCCGGGGCTGTACCCGATGGACTTCCATGCCGTCGCCGAGGCGTTCGTCGAGGGGCAGTGGCGGGTGGTCGACGGGACGCTGCTGGCGCCCCGGCAGTCACTGGTGCGCATCGCCACCGGTCGCGACGCCGCGGACATCGCCTTCCTGGACAACCACGACGGCGCGATCACGCTGAACAAATTGCTGGTGACCGCCTATGTCGACGGCGACCTCCCTCGCGACACCATCGACGAGTTGGTGTCCATCACCTGACGTGATGGGGGTAGTTCTCGTCGCGGTTCTGAAACGCCAGGATCGCCGGATTGCGGATCACTCCGTCTTCGATCTCGATGGCCCGCGCGATGGTCGGTGTCTGCTTCCACGCGGCCGGTCCGGCCAGCAGCGTGTCCAGGTGGGGCAGGAGTGCCTCGCTGATCTCCCAGGTCGCCGAGTTCCACAGGTAGGACGGGCTGTGGTCGACGGCGTAGTAGTCCACCCCGTTGGCCAGCGCGACCATCGGCTCGACGAACGAGGTGGGGCGTGCCCAGCTGAAGCCCATGCCGACGTCGCAGGAGACGTCGACGATCAGGCTTCCGGGGCTGAAGGCGGCCAGTTCGTCCTCGGTGACGAAGACCAGCGGTGCGTTGGGGTCCTGCAGGACGCAGTTCACGACGATGTCGCTGTCGGCCAGGAACCGCGACACCGGGACACGTCCGTCCTCGGTGTCCGCCCAGATCTGCTCGGGGGTCTCCGGGTCGGACCCCATCTGCACCATCTGGGTCGAATGGATTGGTGAGGCGACGGCGGCGACGTCGCGGTTGGTCAGCACGAACACCTCGTCGACGCCGTGGGCGTTCAGGGCGGTGACGGCGCCGCGCGCGGTGGCGCCGAACCCGATGACGGCAGCCCGCAGCCGGCGACCGTAGCTGCCGGTGATCCCGGCCAGGGCGATGGCGTGCAGGACGGAGCAGTAGCCGGCCAGCTCGTTGTTCTTGTGGAAGACGTGCAGGCCGAAGCCGCCGTCGGACTTCCAGTGGTTCATCGCCTCGAACGCGATGAGCGTCAACCGCCGGTCGATGGCGACCTGGGTCAGGGCGGAGTCCTGCACGCAGTGCGGCCAGCCCCAGACGACCTGCCCGTCCCGCATGTCGGCAAGATCCTCGGCCTGGACCTTGGGCAGCAGGATCACGTCGCAGTCGGCGATGAGTTGCTCCCGGCTGGCAATGCCCGCCACCTGGTCGGCCAGAGAGTCGTCGGTGGCGCCGAACAACGAGCCGTACCCGTGCTCGAGGAAGATCCGTGGACTCAGCGCAGGATCGATTCTGCTGAAATGTGCGGGATGTATAGGGAGCCTACGTTCATCGGGCTTGCGGGAGTGGGCCAGAACGCCCAGCGAAAGCCGTTGTGAATCAGCGCTTCCTGTCATGTCGCCGACCCCTCGCAGATGGGGCCCCGGTTGGTCCCGCCGACCCGACCCTACAGGTCGCGTTGACGCATACAGCAGGCCTCATTAGCCTTAGGGCAACGCCGACGAGCTGCCGTCGTCTATCGATCTCGGCTGGTGGTCCGCAACCAATGGGTTACCACCGATAGCCCAGATACCCATGAGCCGGACGGACCGACAGGAACCCACAGTGGCAATCGCCGACATCGCTGCGTACGCGCATCTGAATGAAGCGGAGATCGAGGCCTTGGGCCACGAACTCGACGCCATCCGTCGCGACGTCGAGGAATCACGTGGTGAGCGTGATGCCGCCTACATCCGACGGACCATCAAGTTCCAGAGGACGTTGGACGTCGCGGCGCGCCTGATCATCGGGTGCAGCAGGTCGCGGACCGGCTGGGCCGTCGGGACCGCCGCGCTGGCCTATGCGAAGTCCATCGAGAACATGGAGATCGGCCACAACGTCGGCCATGGTCAATGGGACTGGATGAACGACCCCGAGATCCACTCGAGCACCTGGGAGTGGGACATGGTCGGGGTCTCGTCGCAGTGGCGGTACTCGCACAACTACCGACATCACATGTACAGCAATGTCGTCGGGGTGGACGACGACCTCGGGTTCGGTGTCATCCGGATGACCCGGGACCAGGAGTGGAAACCCGAGCACCTGTTCCAGCCGTTGCGGAACCTGTTGCTGGCCAGCATCTTCGAATGGGGGATCGGCCTACATGGGATCCACTCGGAGCGCGACCGGTTGACACCGGATCATGCGAAGGTCGTCGAGGCGAGAAAGGCCTTCGCCGCCAAGATCGCCCGGCAGTCGCTCAAGGACTACGTACTCGTCCCTGCACTGAGCCGGTCTCGCTGGCGTAGGACCCTGGGCGCGAACCTGACCGCGAACCTGCTGCGCAACTTCTGGGCGTACGCGGTGATCTTCTGTGGCCACTTTCCCGACGGGGCAGAGAAATTCACCGCCGATGTCCTCGATAACGAGACCAAGGGTGAGTGGTACCTGCGGCAGATGCTCGGCGCCGCCAACTTCAACGCCGGTCCGCTGATGGCCTTTTCGAGCGGCAATCTTTGCTACCAGATCGAGCACCACCTGTTCCCCGACCTGCCCAGCAATCGACTGGCGCAGATCGCGGTGCGGGTCCGGGAGGTGTGCGACAAGTACGATCTGCCCTACACCAGCAGTTCGCTTGCGCGGCAGTACTTCCTGGTACTGCGGACCATTCACAAACTGGCGCTTCCGGATCGATTCCTGGTGGCCACCAGTGACGACGCCCCGGAAACCGCTTCCGAACGGAAGTTTTTCGACGGTGCCCGTCCCGGTAAGTCGCCGGGTGGCCTTCGGACAGCCTTGCGGGAGCGTGGACACAAACGTCGCTAGTGGCACCACCTCGGCGCGTATAGGCGTAGCGTGGGATGTGTCGGGCAGCTCGCTTGCGAGCGGAAAATGCCTGATCGAAAAGGAAATTCATCATGGCCGTGTCAACTCCGATCCGATCCCCCTACGAGCGACGTGTCGAACTGATCAAGGACACGATCAGTGAGCATTCCAAGCTCGGCGACAAGGCGGCGGGCGAACTCGCAGTGCAGGTACTCCACGTTCTGAACTCGATTCCCGAAAAGGTGCGTTGAGTCCTTGTGACCGTCACTGTGACACTCAGCGATGGCCACACCGAGGAGTACATGCGGTTCGGTGACACGTTCGTCAAGCACCACGACGGCAGCCTCGATGTCATACGAGGCGGTGCGGCACAGCCATTCAGTTATGCGGCCGGAGAATGGGCCCATGTGGAAGGCGACAAGCAGAGATGGAAGAGGCGTGGGTTCTGGAACTGAACAAAGGAGTGCCGAGAACCCGGCTACTCGACAGCAGTGATCCGCGACCAGCTTATGGCTGCGGTCGACGGCCGGCGCGGCTCAGAAGCCGCCGACCGGCTCTGTGAGGCCTGCGTGATGCTCCTCGACATCGACGCGGCGGCGATCTCACTGGTGTGGGACGGCGCCAACGCCGGAACGCTGGGTTCCAGCAGCGAGCACGCGAGGATGTACGACGAGCTTCAGTTCACCCTCGGCGAGGGGCCGTGCCTGGAGTCGGTCAGCCGGAGGGGTCCGGTGCTGGTCACCGACCTCGCGGATAAATCCGACGGGCGTTGGCCGATCTATGGACCCGCGATGATCGACATGCGGATCCGTGGCGTGTACGCGATGCCGGTTGTGGTCGCCGGCGAATATGTCGGCGCCCTGGATTTCTTTTCCACGGCTCCCGGGCAACTCGCGGGTCCTCAGCTCTCTGGCGCCATCGTCGCCGCCGACCTGGCCGCGGTGCCTGTGCTCGATCTGCTGGACGCCGATCTGCAGGCGGCAGCCTCGGAGCCCGGGAGCAGTGCCTGGGCCGAACTGAACGCGCTGTCGCGCGCAGAGGTCAGCCAGGCCACCGGCATGATCGTCGCACAGCAGGGGATCGAACCTGCCGAGGCGCTACTTCGACTGCGCGCGCATGCCTATGCCGCCGGCCGGTCCGCCACCGAGGTGGCCCGCGACATCCTCGAGCGCCGCTTGCGGCTGGATGCCGACTGATGCGCGAACCGAGCAATCAGGAAGGAGGGAAACATGAACGAAACTCCCCGTGAAACACAGGTATTGGATGCAGTGGTGTCCCTCGTGGACAGCCTGCTCGTCGACTTCGACGTGATGGATCTGTTGACCGACCTCACCGAGCGCAGTGCAGAGTTGCTCGACGTGGCCGCCGCCGGATTCCTGCTGGCCGACCCGTTCGACCAGCTGCAACTGCTGGCGGCCACCACCACACAGGCACACGGCCTCGAACTGTTCGAGCTGCAGACCGAAGAGGGCCCGAGCCTGGACTGCTACACCACCGGGCAACCCGTCTCGGTCGCTGACCTGGGAACCGCCGTGCGCCGCTGGCCCAGGTTCGTTCCCGCGGCGGTGGACGCCGGCTTCGCCTCGGTGCATGCCGTGCCGATGCGTGCGGCCGGACTGGTGCTGGGCACGCTCGGACTGTTCGGCACGCGGCCGGGCGCGCTCAGCGACGCGGACCTTCTCGTCGCGCAGACCCTCGCGCACATCGCATGCGTGACGATCCTGCAGGGGCAGGCGCCGACACCGTCGACCGTGCTGCCGCAGCTGCGTTCCGCACTGACGAGCCGGATCGTCGTGGAGCAGGCCAAGGGATTCCTGCGCGAGATCCTCGACCTGTCGGTGGCGGAATCCTTCGATCTGTTGCGTTCGTACTCACACGCCAAGGGTGAACACCTCACCGAGGTCGCCCGCCGGCTGATGAGCGACCGGCACTCGCGACCGGTGATGATCGCCGACCTCACCGAATACGCCCATAACACGATGCGCTAGGAGCGGTGCCGGACCCGAGCGCGCCGAACCGCCTCCTCCACCAGTCGCTCGGCGAGCACGGCGAGCTTGATGTTCTCCGCCTGGCTCATCCGCTTGAGCCGGTCGACCGCCTCTTCGGCGGTCGCTCCCGTGCGGCTGCGCATGATCCCGACCGCCTGGTCGATCACCGCCCGGCTGGCCAGCGCGCGCTGTAGATGTTCGGTCCGCTCCCGGGCGCCGGCCAGCAACTGCGCATTGTGCACCGACACCGCGGCCGGTCCGGCGAACTGGGAACCCAACGCGACGGCGTGGTCGCCGAACGCATCTCGGGTGTGGGCATAGGCGTTGATCGCGCCGATGACATGATGGCCCACCATCAGTGGCACCGACAGGGCCGAGTGCACCGCCATTCGGGCCACTCTGCCGCCGAACCGCGGCCAGCGGTCGTCGCTGCCCAGCGAGCCGCTGACGGTCACCCGTGCCGACTCCATGCAGGTGATGCACGGACCTTCGTGCAGTTCGTCGTACTGCACGGCGTCGATCATGCTGACGAACTCCGCGGTTGCGGAGAACGTCTGGACACGCAGCGGAGCGTCGTGAGTCTGCAGCAACACCACGCTCGCGCCGTCGACATGGGGTATGGCGTGTGTGGCAAACGCGGCCACGTCGCGCAGCAGGTTGCTCACCGGGCTTGCGCCGGCCACCAGGCCGGCCACCCCGCTCAGTCCTGCTTGCAGGTCGCTGTGGTCGGCTCTGCGTTGCGAAGCCGACAGATCTTCGTGGGGAACCCGGCCGGGCTGCGGGTCGTAATCAGCCATGGTGCTTAGAACGTACCCGTCCCCGGCCGGTCCGAAAGCTTGTCTCGGTCAGCTCACCAGCGCGAGCGCGTGGGCGCGGCGCAGCTTGCCCGACGGCGTCTTCGGGATGGTTCCCGGCGCAAGCACCACCACGTTGCGCGGCCGCACGTCCACCTCGGCAAAAACTTCGTGGGCGACCTGGCGTTCGACCCGGCGCACCTGGGCCTCGTCGGCGTAGTCCTTGCACTCCACCGCCACCGCGAAGGTCTCCCGCGACCGGCCGGCGTCCAGTCGCACCGCGACGGCACATCCCGGCCGCACCCCGGTAACCCGGCTGGCGGCGCGCTCGATGTCGGTGGGGTAGATGTTGCGGCCGGCCATGATGATCACGTCCTTGAGGCGGCCGCACACCACCACGTCTCCGGTCTCGGTCAGATAGCCGAGGTCGCCGGTGTCGTACCAGCCGCGCTCGTTCTGGGCGGCGATGAAACCACCCACGGTCGTATAACCCTTGGTGACCGGTTCGCCGCGCACCTCGATGACTCCGACGCCGCGGGCGTCCAGTTCGGCGCCGTCCTCGTCGACGACCCGCAGTTCCAGGCCGTCCAATGGCTTGCCGAGCGCGACGAGCCGGCGGGTGTGACCCTTGGTCGCCGGCACCGCGCGATGCAGGACGGCGAGCAGGTCGGCATCGACCTCGTCGATGACCATGCCGCCACCGCACTCGGAGAACGACACCGCCACCGTCGTCTCGGCCATGCCGTACGCCGGGATGATCGCCTCGGGCTTGAGGCCGAACGGAGCGCCGGCTTCGCAGAGATCCTCGACGTCGAGCGGGTCCACCTGCTCGGCGCCCGAGAGCGCCCACCGCAGCGAGGACAGGTCGAACTCACCGGGGGTGGCCTGCCGGCGCAACCGCTTGGCCAACAGGTTGTAGGCGAAGTTCGGCGCGGCCGTCATGGTGCCCTTGTATTTGCTGATCAGCTTGGGCCACAACAGGATATCGCTGAGGAAATCCATCGGCGTGACCTTCACCAGCTCCGCGCCGTAGTACATCGGCACCGTCAGGTAACCCGTCATGCCCATGTCGTGGAAGCACGGCAGCCAGCTGACGATGACGTCGTTCTCGATGTCGAAGTCGCAGCCGATGGTCATGGCATCGGCGTTGGCCACGATGTTGGCGTGGCTGATCTGGACGGCTTTCGGAGACCCGGTCGATCCGGAGGTCAGCTGCATCAGCGCGATGGCGTCGTCGTCGGTGTCGACCGGATCGATCGGATCGGCGGCGAGCAGATCCTCGATGGTCAGCACCGTCATGCCCATCCCGGCAAGGACCGGCGCGGCGGCCATGAACGGGTCGGAGATGACAACGGCTCTGGCCGCGATCATGGAGATGACGGCGGTGGTCTCCTCGGCCCAGCGCACCAGATCGGTGCGGGGCGTGGGCTGGTGCACCATGGTCGCGGACGCGCCGCGCATCCAGATGCCCTGGGCCGTCGGCGCGATCTCCACGGGCGCACCGGCCAGCACAGCGACGGCGTCACCGGGTCCGATGCCCGCGGCGGCCAATCCGCCGGCAACCCGGCGGGCGCGCTCGTGCACTTCGGCCCACGACTGGCGGACGGGTGCGTGCGGCTCACCGGTGATGAGGCCCTTGGTGCTGTTTTGGGCGTTGGCGTACATGGTCTCGGTAAATCGGCTCATGGAAGCCCCTAATGCATTGGCGGGTAGGCGCCTGTGATCTGTGCCCTGCGGACAACGTGGTCTGTCAGGTATTGCGCGAGCCGCTGAAGTTCGACTGCCGCCGCCCGACGATGGGCTGCGGTACCGCGTGACCTCCTCGCGTCTACTCCAGACGGTCCCCGATCCGATCGGATCGAGGGTCGCGACATGTCAGACGCGCAGACTGTACCGGCTTTAGTGCCACGGACCGTTGCTACATGTCCGATGTGACACGGATTGTTACGAGGTTGGGAACGTTGCGACATCAAAACCCCAGCGTGGGGACACAAACGTGGATGGTCGGCTGACGTCGAGTTCGGCAGGGACGACATATCGCCGCCGAGACGTTTCCGTGAGGCTGGGAACCAACCCGGGTGGAGCTTAGCGTGAGGTACCCGTTTGCGGGCGCGGCACACGCGTCGTCGATCTGCTTGTCGGACGAGCGCTATCGCCCCCGTTACCGCATGGCGGACCAGATCCTTCGGTCCGGATCGGCGGTGGGTGCGTCATCCCGGTGCGGAATCCGTGGCTCCACGGGCCGAGAACTGACTCATCAGTAACCAAAAACCCAAAGGCGCCCGGAAGGGCGGTTAGCCACGGTAAGCATTTAGCCATGGGTGCGGGGTCTCACGTGGGTCGAGTCGGCGGTTTGGCAGTGGCACTGGGAATCGGTGCCGCGGTTCTTGTCGGAGCGGGTGCCGCGGCAGCCGACGAGGGGAAAGCATCAGGCTCGACCTCGAGCGGCCCGTCTACCTCGGCATCGTCGTCCGAGTCGTCGTCTGAGACGCCCAAGCGGACCAAGACCCGGGAGGAGGCGGACGACGCTGCTGATGGCTCCGACTCCGATGCCTCCGACGCTGATGACGACGCCGACGAGGACGCTGACGAGGCCGACGACGTCGATGACGACGTCGCTGACGTGGATGAGGACGTCGCGGACCGAGGCGACGACGACGCAACGGATGACGAAGCCGAAGAGTCCGTCGACGAGGTCGAAGACACCGTCGAAGAGCCGGTTGAGAAGCCGGTTGAGGTAGAGGGCGCGGTCGCTGACGAGCCGGTGGACATCGCCCCCGCCCAGGTTGATCCCGTCGTAGACGAATCGGACGTCGAACCGGTAGCCGAGCCCGTCGACGAGGTGGTGCCGACCGAGGTCGTGACCACCGAGCTCTCCACGGTCAGCCCGCCGGAAGAGTCGGCAGACGCGACCGGCAACCCCGCTGTTCCGGCGTTGACGTCGCTGGTGATGTCGCTGGTCGCCGCGGGCCGCGAGGTGACGGGCGAGACCCCGGCCATGACGGCGACGGAGGTGGGTACCAGCCTGGCGGTGGCAGCCGCCGAGCAGTACCCGGTCCCGACCGGTGTCGAGATCATCGAGTGGACCCCGCCGTTGGAGTGGCTGCAGCGGATCCCGGTGCTCGGCGAATTGATCGTGACCCCGATAGTCGGGCTGCTGCATGTCATCCCGTTTGTCGGCGACATCCTGCATCCGGTGATCGGCTTCCCGATCGACCACGATGCTCCGGAGGGCAGCCCGAGACCGCGCAGTTTCATCGTCAAGTCGTTCGACGGCACCAACATCTTCGTGAACTTCATGCCGGCCAAGGGATTGGCGGCAGGGGGGAAGGCGCCGACGGTGCTGTCCGGTTCAGGTCTGGGTCTGCCCGGCTCGACCACGCTGGAGTTGAAGACCGACAGTTTCCTGCCCAACGACGTCATCGGCATCGGTGCGCTGCGTGAGGCGGGCTACAACGTCGTCACCTGGGATCCGCGTGGTGAATGGCGTTCGGGCGGTCGGATGCAGTTGCAGTCGCCGGACTTCGAGGGTCGCGACGTCTCGCACATCATCAGCCACCTGGCGACGCTGACGGAGGTCGAACTCGACGCAGCCAACGATCCGAAGCTCGGCATGGTCGGTGCTTCCTACGGTGGCGGTATCCAATTGGCCACGGCGGCAATCGATCACCGCATCGATGCGATCGTGCCGACGATCGCGTGGAACAGCCTCGACAATGTGCTGTTCCCCGACGGTGCGGTACGCAGCGGGTGGGGAACGCTGTTGAGCGCCGTGCTGGTCGCCACGCTGTCGCGGCCCAATGAGCGGATCCTGCCCGCGGCGATCGTCGGCATCCTCACCGGCAAGGTCGCGCAGGCCGACCTCGATCTGCTGATCGACCGCGGGTACGCCGACCAGATCGGTGACATCACCGCGCCGACGCTGCTGATCCAGGGCACCGTCGACACCCTGTTCACGCTGGAGCAGGCCGACCTCAACGCCAAGGCGCTGATTGCGGCTGGGACGACGACAAAAGTGTTGTGGTACTGCGGCGGTCACGGTGCGTGCCTGAGCAGCTACAACAACGGCGACGTCGTCGTCGGCCGGACGCTGGACTGGCTCGACCATCACGTCAAGGGCGAGAATGTGGACACCGGCGCGCAGTTCGAGTGGGTGGATCAGAACGGCGACCTGTTCTCCTCGGACACCTACCCGGTGGCGACGGGGGAGGCCGTCACGGCGAGTCGGGACGACGACAAGTCGATCTTCATCTTCCCGTTCATCGGCGGATCGGGCCCGAGTCCGTTCGGCATCACCCGAGGGTTGATCGCGGCGCTGCTCGGATTGCCCTCGGCGGCACCGGCTCTGAACGCGGTCAACCTCGAGGTTCCCGATGCCACGGAGACGACCCATATCGTGGGTGCGCCGGAGCTGACGTTGACCTATTCGGGCACCGGCAGCGCCACGCATGTGTACGCGCAGATCGTCGACGACGAGACCGGTCTGGTGCTCGGCAACCTGGCCACCTCGATACCCGTTGAGCTGGACGGTGATTCGCACACCGTCACGGTTCCGCTGGACCAGGTGGCGCACACGCTGCAGCCGGGTCAGTCGGTGACCGTGCAGGTGATGACCTCGACGTTCAACTTCCTGAACTTCTACTCCTACGGCGCGATCACGGTGGAGGGGATGTCGGTGAAGCTGCCGACGCTGGCTGCCGCCCAGGTGACGCAGGTCGCTGCCTAGCGCTTGGCGTTGAGACTGCGCTCACGGCGGACCCCGGCCTTGAGACTGCGCTGGCGGCGGGCCCGGGCGTTGAGACTGCGCTGGCGGCGGGCCTTGGCGTTGAGACTGCACTGACGGCGGGGTTTACTCACATTTTCCC
>NZ_JBAUJR010000522.1:0-17109 GCF_049683935.1 Mycobacterium sp.
TGTCATGGGTGTGCACATGCACCGGCAGATCGAATCGGCTCCGCAACGCGCTGACCAACGCAGCCGCCGCCTGCGGACGCAGCAGACCGGCCATGTCCTTGATCGCCAGCACGTGCGCCCCGGCGTCGACGATCTGTTCGGCGAGCTTGAGGTAGTAGTCCAGCGTGTAGAGGTTCTCGGCCGGATCGGACAGGTCTCCGGTGTAGGACATCGCGACTTCGGCGACCGCCGTGCCGGTTTCACGCACCGCGTCGATGGCGGGCCGCATCGAATCGACGTTGTTGAGCGCATCGAAGATGCGGTAGATGTCGATGCCCGTCGCGGTCGCCTCCTGCACGAACGCGTGGGTGACCGACTCGGGGTACGGCGTGTAGCCGACGGTGTTGCGGCCGCGCAGCAGCATCTGCAGACAGATGTTGGGAACCGCTTCCCGCAGCGCGGCGAGCCTGTCCCAGGGATCCTCCTTCAGGAACCGAAGCGCCACATCGTAAGTCGCGCCACCCCAGCACTCGATCGACAGCAACTGCGGCGTCATCCGCGCAATGTGAGGCGCCACCATCAACAGGCCCGACGTGCGGATCCGGGTCGCCAGCAGTGACTGGTGGGCGTCGCGGAACGTGGTGTCGGTGACGCCGAGGGATCTCGATTCCCGCATCCATCGGGCGAACGCCTCCGGACCCACCTCGGTGAGCAGGTGCTTGCTGCCCCGCGGCGGCATCGCGTCGAGGTCGACCTGCGGCAACTTGTCCTGCGGGTAGACCGTCGACGTCCGCGGGCCGTGCGGTTGGTTGACCGTGACCTCGGCCAGATAGTTGAGGATCTTGGTGCCACGGTCAGCCGGCGAGCGGGCGGTCAGCAGATAAGGCCGTTCGTCGATGAACGACGTGGTGACCCGCCCGGCGCGGAAATCGGGATCGTCGATCACCGCCTGCAGGAATGGGATGTTCGTCGACACGCCGCGGATCCGGAACTCGGCCAGCGCCCGGTACGCGCGCGCCACCGCGGCGTTGAAATCCCTACCGCGACAAGTGAGTTTGACCAGCATCGAGTCGAAGTGCGCGCCGATCTCGCCGCCGAGCACCGCACCACCGTCGAGGCGGATACCCGCGCCGCCCGGTGAACGGTAGGCGGTGATGCGGCCGGTGTCGGGACGGAAGCCGTTGGCGGGATCCTCGGTGGTGATCCGGCACTGCATCGCCGCTCCACGGATGACCAGCGAGTCCTGACTCAGCCCGAGGTCTGCGAGCGTCTCCCCTGCTGCGATCCGCATCTGGCTGGCCACCAGGTCGACGTCGGTGATCTCTTCGGTGACCGTGTGCTCCACCTGGATCCGCGGGTTGCACTCTATGAACACGTGATGCCCGCGCTCGTCGAGAAGGAACTCCACGGTGCCGGCACAGGTGTAGTCGATCTCGCGGGCGAACGAGACGGCGTCGTCACAGATCTTCTGCCGCAACTCCTCTGACAGATTCGGAGCGGGCGCCAGCTCGATGACCTTCTGGTGCCGGCGCTGCACGCTGCAGTCGCGTTCGAACAGATGCATCACGTTGCCGGCGGTGTCCGCCAGGATCTGCACCTCGATGTGGCGCGGGTTGAGAACCGCCTGCTCGAGGTAGACCGTCGCATCGCCGAACGCCGACTCGGCCTCGCGGCTGGCGGCCTCGATGGCCTCGTTCAACGCGGCGCGGTCGGTCACCCGCCGCATGCCGCGACCGCCACCACCGGACACCGCCTTGACGAACAGCGGGAACTCCATGTCGCGCGCAGCTTCGACCAGTTCGTCGACCGACGCCGACGGCTCCGAGGACGTCAGCACCGGAAGGCCGGCGGCACGCGCCGCTGCGATCGCCCTGGCCTTGTTCCCGGTAAGCTCCAGCACCCCCGCGCTGGGGCCCACGAACGTGATGCCCGCCGCCGCGCAGGACGCCGCCAGTTCCGGGTTCTCCGACAGGAAGCCGTATCCCGGATAGATCGCGTCCGCCCCTGCCTGGGTGGCGACCCGGATCATCTCGTCGACCGACAGGTAGGCCCGGACGGGATGGCCGATCTCACCGATCTGATAGGACTCGTCGGCCTTCAGCCGGTGCAGGGAGTTGCGATCCTCGTGCGGGTAGACCGCGACGGTGGCGATGCCCATCTCGTAGGCGGCGCGGAACGCACGGATGGCGATTTCACCGCGATTGGCAACAAGAACCTTCGAGATCTGACCGGTCACGGTTCACTCTAACCTTCCGAAAACCTCTGACCTAGGCGGTTCCGGCCAATCAGATCAGAGTCGACCAGTAGTTCCAGAAACGCTCGAGGATCAGCAGGATCACCGCGGTGAACCACAACGCGACCAGCGACCAGCGCCACGTGTGGAGCTCTCTGACCAGCGCGGAGCCACTGTGCTGTGGCCGCAGCGCGATCGACGCGACCACCACCAGCAGCGGGACGGTCACCGCCCACACCACCATGCAGTAGGGGCACAGCGCGCCGATCCGGTACAGGCTCTGGAAGATCAGCCAGTGCACGAACACCGTGCCCAGCAGCGCACCGCCGGCCAGACCGGCCCAGTACCAGCGCGGCAGGTTCACCTTCGCCAGGGCCAGCACACCCGTCACGACCACGACGGCGAAGGAGACGATGCCGATCAGCGGGTTCGGGAAACCGAACAGCGACGCCTGCGGGGTGACCATCACCGAGCCGCAGGACAGCACCGGGTTGATGCTGCACGACGGCACGTAGTCCGGGTTGATCAGCAGTTCGATCTTCTCGATCGTCAAGGTCAGCGCTGACGCCAGACCGACCACGCCGGCGATCAGCACCCACAGCGCGCTGCTCCGCGCAACCGCGCCACGAACCGGCTCGCCGGCCGACGGATCGGCCGGTGAGGTCGGAGTGGGCGCGGTGACGGTCATGACGCCGGTGCCGGTGCGGGAGCGATCGCGTCCAGTGCGGGCACGTCGCCGACGATTTCCCTGATCTTGGCGACCAGCGCGTCCGGCGTGCTCGGCTGATAGTCCTCGCCGTTGATCCGGATCGTCGGGGTGGAGTTGACATTGGTGGCGCCGGCGAGGCCCTTCACCATGTCGACGTACGTGCCGTTGTTGATGCACTCCGGCACGGTTCCGCCTGCGCCGGCCTGACGGGCGATCTCGACGAGGCGCGCGTTGTCGGGGAAGGACGAGCCGGTCTCACCGGGCTGCTGGGCGTAGAGCGCGGCGTGGAAGCGCCGGAACGCGTCGACCGACTCGTCGGCCACGCAGTACGCGGCAGCACCGGAGCGCGACGAGTAGTTCTGGTTCTGCTGACGGTCCAGGATGGCGACCATGTAGTAGTCGGCAGCGATCGCGCCGGAGTCCACGAGCTGGCTGATCGTCGGGCCGAACTGCTGCTCGAACCGGCCGCAGGCCGGGCACAGGAAGTCCTCGTAGAGCGACACCACAGCCTTGGGCTCCTCGGTGCCCTCCTTCTTGATCAGGCTGGTCGACTCGACCCTGATGGGATCGGCCTCGCCCGCAGTGGGCTTTTCGTCGGCCGACATCACGATGTACAGCACCAGGGAGACCGCGAAGATCACCACGACCGCGGTCAGCCCGATCTGGACGAACAGGTTGCGCTTACGGTCGGCGGCCTTCAGGTCGTACCGCGCGTTCTTGTTCTTCTTGGGTTTGGTCGCCACGCATCACAGAGTACCGGCGCGATCCGGAGCAGTTAGCCGGCGCGGGTCAGATGTGCGCGCATCGCGGAGATGACATCGGCGGTTGCGGTGGCGCTGTCCCCTCCCAACGGGAAGAAGTTGGCGAAGCCGTGCACCACCGATCCGTACTCCCGGTAGTCGACGGCCACCCCGGCCTCGCGCATGGCCTCGGCGTAGTGCCTGCCCTCGTCGCGCAGCGGGTCGAAGCCCGCGGTGACGACCAGGGCTGGCGGCAGCCCGGAGAGGTCGTCGGCCAGCAGCGGCGACACCCGCGGATCGGTGCCGTCGACCTGCGCGCCGTCGAGGAACCGGGAGGTGAACCAGTCCATATCGCGTTCGGTGAGGAAAAATCCCCGCGCGAACAGGGTCCGCGAACGGGTCTGCCCGCGGTGGTCGGTCACGGGGTAGATCAGCAGCTGCAACGCGGGCACCGGTACCCCGTTGTTGCGGGCCTGCTGCGAGACCACCGCCGACAGATTCGCCCCCGCACTGTCGCCGCCGACGGCGACACGCTGCGGGTCCGCACCCAGCTCGGCGGCGTGCTCGCGGGCCCACAGGTAGGCGGCGTACGCGTCCTCGAAGCCCGCGGGTGCCTTGTGCTCGGGGGCCAACCGGTAGTCGACCGACAGCACATGGACACTGCCCGCGCGACAGATCTCCCGGCACAGGTCGTCGTGGGTGTCGATGCTGCCGATCACGTGACCGCCACCGTGGTAGAAGACCAGCAGCGGGGCGCCGGGCTCGGCGGTGCGGTAATGCCGTGCCTCGATCGGGCCCACGGCGCCCGTCACCGTCAGGTCGGTGACCCCGGAGACGGGGATGCGTTTGCGGAAGCTGGCCGACAGCAACTCCAGTTGAACGCGCGCGGCGACAAAATCGTCGTCGGCGACGAGGCCGTCGAGACCGAGTGCCTGCTGACCGGCGAGCATCAGCTGCAACGTCGTGTCGAGAGTGTTGCCGTCGAGAGTGATCGAGCGCCCGCCCAGCAGCAGGCGTTTGACGCGTTCGGGGATGTGCGGCAGTCCGCGCAACGTCACGGCGGCGACCCTGTTGGCGACGACGTCCCTGGCGCGGACCCGGCGACGGATCGGAGGCTGCGTCACATCTGCAGCCAAGTGGGATCCGGTCGCGGGCGCTTGCCCCGTCGCGCTCTGCGTCATGTCTGCTCCCTCGTTTCGGCAGACCCTACCGCCGACGCTGACCGGCGCCGGCTGCTGCCTGGAGCCGGCAGGCGAAACACCGGGCCCGTCGATGATTAGGCGCGTTAACCTCCGCGGCAATATAGTCATCGGCGACAAGTCAACCATCAGCGACACAGGCGTTCCGGACCGAACCACAAGCGACAATGGGCGGGGCCCGGTTGACGAGCACTCCACTCGAGCAGGTAGGTGACATGACCTCGGCGGCAGCGATTCCCACCGTCACACTCAACGACGACCACACGATGCCGGTCATCGGTCTCGGCGTGGGCGAGTTGTCGGATTCCGAAACCGAAACCGCGGTACTGGCCGCGCTGGAGGCCGGTTACCGGATGATCGACACCGCGGCCGCCTACGGCAACGAGGCCGCCGTGGGACGGGCGATCGCACAGTCCGGGGTGTCGCGCGACGAGCTCTTCGTGACGACCAAGCTGGCTACCGAGGACCAGGGCTTCACATCCTCGCGCCACGCCCTCACCGCCAGTCTCGAGCGACTGGGACTCGACTACGTCGACCTCTACCTGATCCACTGGCCCGCCGTCGAGGAGGGCAAGTACGTCGACAGCTGGGGTGGCCTGATGAAGGCCAAGGAACTCGGCGACGCCCGCTCCATCGGCGTCTGCAACTTCCATTCCGAGCATCTCGACGACCTCATCAGCCTGTCCTTCTTCATCCCGGCCGTCAATCAGATCGAACTTCATCCGCTGCTCAACCAGGCAGAACTGCGCGCGATCAACGCCGAACACGGGATCACCACCGAGGCCTACAGCCCGTTGGGCGTCGGCAATGTCCTCGGCAACGCCGCAGTCACCGAGATCGCCGAGTCGCAGGGCAGGACGCCGGCGCAGGTGCTGATCCGGTGGAGCCTGCAACTGGGCAACGTCGTCATCCCGCGGTCGTCGTCGCCCGAGCGGATCAAGGCAAATCTCGAGGTGTTCGACTTCGAGCTGACCGAGGACCAGATGTCGGTTCTCAACGGCCTCGACGATGGCACCCGGTTCCGTCCGGATCCCGAGACCTACACCGGCCCCTGATCTACTAAGTCCTGTAGTAGTCCAGGCGGTAAGGTACCCCACGTGGGAACGCCGAAGTCACGTGCGCGCGGTTTACGCGGTGCGCTGGTCGGCGTGGTGTCGTCGGTGATGACGGTCGGCGCTCACGCCGCCGCCGGCGGTGGCATTCCCTTCGGTGGCGCGCTGGTCATCGCGCTTCTGGTCTGCGCCACCATCGGGGCGGCCATCGGCTGCTTGCGGTTGGAAGGCCGCAGCGCCCGGTGGCTGGCCACCACGGCAGCGTTGTGCGCTGCACAGTTCCTGGGCCACGTGAGCCTGGCGGCGACGGGCCACCATCACGCCGGCAGTGTGCTGGGCATGAGCCCGGCGATGGCCGCCTCCCACATCGGCGCGGCCGTGATCCTCGGCGTCGCCATCGCGGCGGCCGAATACCTCTACGTCGTCTGCTCGTCGGTTCTCTGCTGGCTACGCCTGTTCGCGCTGCGCGCGCCGCGACCGCCGGTGCGAACCGTTCGACGGGCGACGAACATCGTTGCCGTGCAACCGGTCCTCATCACCGGTCTGGGTATGCGCGCTCCCCCGCGGCTGGTCACCGCCGCCTGACAGCGGCTCTCTGACTCGCCTCCACGATCCTGCAGCGATGCGCTGCGGGTTCTCGCCTGCCCGCCTGTCTTCGCTCCGCGACGACGGCGGTAACGCACCTCAATAGCACTGGCACCGACGCTGCTTGCTGTCGCGTCGCGTCCTCATGACCACCGAAGGCCACACCACATGACCGTTCCTGAAGACACCATCGAACCGACCCCGATTCCCGATTCACTCGCCCCGCCACCGCCGACGTTGGCGCGACGAAGTTGGCGGCCCTTTGTGATGCGCCTTCACTTCTACGCCGGCGTTCTGGTGGCGCCGTTCCTCGTCGTAGCGGCGATCACCGGCGGGCTCTACGCGCTCGCCCCGACACTCGAACGGTTCGTCTACAGCGACATCCTGTTCGTCGAACCCTCGGGCCAACCGCTGGCACTGCGCGAACAAGCCGCCCTGGCGCAGTCCGCCTTTCCCGAACTCACGATGACCGGGATGCGACCACCGGCCGGCGACACGGAGTCCACCCGGATCTATTTCTCCGACCCCACACTCGACGAAGAATCGTTGCGTGCGGCATTCGTCGATCCCTACACCGGTGCCGTGCTGGGTGATGAGGCAACCTGGTTCGGCTACCTGCCACTGAGCACCTGGCTCGACGGCCTGCACCGTCACCTCAACCTCGGCGAACCGGGCCGGGTCTACAGCGAGCTCGCAGCGTCCTGGCTCTGGGTGGTGGCGCTCGGGGGCGTGTACCTGTGGCTGGTCAAGGCGGCAAGTGAGCGTCGCCGCAACCGGGCAGGCCGGATGCTCACCGTCGACCGCAGCGTCACCGGACGATCCCGAACTCTCAATTGGCATGGGGCGACCGGTGTCTGGCTGCTGGCGGGCCTGCTGTTCCTGTCCGCCACCGGAATCACCTGGTCGACCTACGCCGGGGCACACGTCAGCGATATCAGGACCGCCTTCGATTGGCAACGGCCCCAACTGGACACCGCGCTGACCGCTGCCCCGGCCGGCGACCACTCCGCCCACGGCGGCACTCCCGCAATGGACCACCCGGTGCTCGACCCGTCGGCAATCGACTACGGAGCAGTGCTCGAGGCCGCGGCGGGTGTGGGGGTTCGACTGCCCGTGGAGCTCACACTGCCCGCAGAGCAGGGCGAAGGTGTCGGCGTCACCGAGATCGACAAGCCCTATCGGCTGACGACCAACGCCGCCGCGATCGATCCCGCCGGTCACGACGTGATCAGCGAGATCGACTACTGGCGCGACTATTCGGTGATCGCGAAGCTGGCCGACTGGGGCATTCGGGGGCACATGGGACTTCTCTTCGGCCTGCTGAACCAGCTGCTGCTGCTCGGCATCGCGGTCGGACTGCTGACCGTGATCGTCCGCGGATACCGAATGTGGTGGCAACGCCGTCCGGTTCGCGGCTCCGCGTGGGCCGTCGGCCGCCCCCCGCTGCGCGGCGGCCTTCGTCGGTTGCATCCGGTCGCCATCGCCGCGGTGGCTGTCGTCGCGGCGGGGGTGGGCTGGTTCCTGCCGCTCCTCGGGCTTACGTTGGTGGCCTTTGTTGTCGTCGACCTGATCCTCGGCGCGGTCAAGCAGCAGCAGGGAACTACTAAAATTCAAGGTGGATTCTGATGTCTGACAAACGATTCCGTAAACTGGTCACCGCGCTGGTCGTAGTGACACTCGCTGCATCCGGCTGCACGTCGTCGGACAACCACACCGTGGAGCCGATGGCCGCCAACGTGACACTCGACGATCAGTGGGCCACCGCGGCGGACGCCGGTATGGCCGCGGTGTTCGGCATCTTCCGCAATACCGGCCCTGCCGCCGCCCATGTCGTGGCCGGCAGTTCTCCGGCCGCGGGACGGGTCGAGATCCACGAGGTGGTCCCCGATGCAGGCGGCGCCACGATGATGCGGCCCAAGGCCGGCGGGCTGACGGTTGCGGCCGGGGGCACACATGAGCTGGTCCCCGGAGGTGATCACCTGATGTTGATGGACCTCGGGCAACCACTGCGACCAGGTGCCGAGGTGTCGCTGACGGTGATGTTCGAGGACGGGTCCGAACTGCCGGTCACCGCCCAGGTCCGCGACTTCCCGGGCGGCAACGAGGACTACCAGCCCGATATGCACGACCATGGCTGACCGCCGACCCGCAGTCAGCCGGCGGCGCCTTCTGGGCGGGGGCGCCGCCGCGCTGGCCACCACCGCCACACTCACCCAGTGCGGATTCGTCGAGCCGTCCTCCACGACGGATGGTTCGGGGTCCGACAGCGAGCCGTTCCACGGAGTGCACCAGGGCGGCGTCAGGACCGCCCCGCAGGCGCACTCGCTGTTCGTCGCGCTGGACCTGCGGCCCGACGGTGGCCGAAGCCCTCGCGACACCCTGCAGGCGATCCTGAAGCTGTGGACTGCCGACGCAGCGCGGCTCACGCAGGGAATCCCGGCTCTGGCCGACACCGAACCCGAACTCACGCATCACCCCGCGCGGCTCACCGTGACCGTCGGACTCGGGTCCACCGTCTTCGACCGGGTCGGTCTCACCCGGTCACGACCGGCTTCGGCGGCGGCGTTGCCCGGTTTTGACACCGACCGCCTCGAGCCTCGGTGGTGTGGCGGTGATCTTCTGCTCCAGATCTGCGCAGACGATCCGGTCGTCGTAGCCCATACGAGTCGGGTACTGCTCAAGAACGTCCGCGCCATGACCTCACAGCGATGGCGGCAGAGCGGATTCCGCAACGCACGGGGCACCAACCCCTCCGGCACGACGATGCGCAACCTGATGGGCCAGGTCGACGGCACCGCGAACCTGCGCGACGACGCGGACTTCGATCGTCACGTCTGGGATGACGGTGCGCAGCAGCGATGGTTCGCCGGCGGCACCATCCTGGTCCTGCGCCGGATCAGAGCCGAACTCGACACCTGGGACGAACTCGACCGCACCAGCAAGGAATTGACGGTCGGCCGCCGTCTCGAGTCCGGTGCGCCGCTGACCGGTACAGGTGAGTTCGACGAGCCCGACTTGGAGGCCACCGAATTGGGGATCCCGGTCATCCCACCCAACGCACACATCGCGCTGGCACGGCACCGCCATGCCGACGAACGTTTTCTGCGCCGGGCCTACAACTACGACCATCCTCCGCCGGCGGGTCAGACCACCGACTGCGGTCTGATCTTTGCCGCCTACCAGCGCGACCCGAGGCTGCAGTTCACACCGGTACAGCGGCGGTTGGCCGCATCCGATGCGCTCAACCGGTGGGTCACCACCATCGGGTCGGCCGTTTTTGCGGTACTTCCCGGCGCATCAGAAGACGGCTATCTGGGGCAGTCGCTGCTGGAAGCGTGACGCGCTCACTGTCGCGCCATCGCGAGGTTGAACCTCTCCTCCGGGGTGATCAGGTGGTCGTGGCTGTCTTCGCCGATGTCGAGTTGGACCCACTCGATCTCACCGGTGAAGCGGTTACCGGTCGGACCGTAGTCAGGTGAGGCAGGCGAACCGGTGTCGGATCCGACATCGCAGGCCTCGTCGGCGGAATAGCCCATCGGGATGGTCTTTTCGACCCGGCCGGCTCCGACCCGCTGTCCGTCGTAGTAGAGCGTGACGTCGCCGCCCTTGGCCAATCCCCCTCCGTCGTAGGCGAACTCCATCCGAACCTGGTGCTTGCCTGCCGGTATCGGCGTGTCCGCTCTGACGATGTAGTGCTCGATGCCGAAGAAATTGAAGCAGTACCGCAGCGTGCCCTCGTGGGCGTACAGCGACCACCCACCCACGCTGCCGCCCTGAGTGATGATCACCCCGTTGGCACCTGTTTCCGGCACTACCAGGTTTGCGGTCACCGAGTGGGACTTGTTCTTCAACGTCAACACACACCACTCGCTGACGCGCATTCCCTGGAAGAGCAGTTGGGTGTTGCCACGGATCAGCTGCGGGCGCCCCGCGATGTCGGGATTGATCCGCTCGAACCCGCGGTCATCGAGTGGTACCACGTTGTACTTCACCGCTTCGATCAGCCAGAGTCGTTGCAGTTCAGCAAGTTTCTGGGGCTGCTCGGCAGCCAGATCACGGGACTGCGTCCAGTCGTCGGGACCGTACAGTTCCCAGACGTCGTCATCGAAAGGTGCGGGGGTGTCCGCCTTCCACGGCGTGCGGTGTTTGGTGACAGCCGTCCAGCCCTGGTGGTAGACACCCCGGTTGCCCATCATCTCGAAGTACTGCACGTCGTGTGTCTCGGGAGCATCGGCGGCACGCAGCGTGCCCAGCATGCTGACACCTTCAAGTGGCGCCTGGGCGATCCCGTTCACCAGTGTCGGCGCGGGCACGCCGGCGGCCTCCAGGATCGTGGGCGCGACGTCGATCACGTGGTGGAACTGGTCGCGGGTCTCGCCCCTGCCGGGCAAACCGCCGGGCCAGTGGACGATGGTGCCGTTGCGGGTGCCACCCCAGTGCGACGCCACCTGCTTGGTCCACTGATACGGCGCGCACAGGGCGTGGGCCCAGCCGACCGCGTAGTGGTTGTACGCCTCGGGTGTGCCGAAGTCATCGATCTTGGACAGCAGGAACTCCACGGTCTCGATCCCGGGCATACCGTTGAGCGTGGTCATCTCGTTGAAGCACCCGTTGATGGTGCCCTCGGCCGAGGCACCGTTGTCGCCGATGATGTAGTAGATCAGCGTGTTGTCCAGGAAGCCGAGATGGTCGATCGCGTCGACGACCCGGCCGACCTCGTGATCGGTCTGCTCGAGGAACCCTGCATAGATCTCCATCTGCCTGGCCAGCACCGGCTTGAGTTCGTCGGGCATGTCGTCCCACGCCGGGATCTCGTCGTGCCGGCGGGTCAGTTCGGCGTCTTGCGGCACCACGCCGAGATCCTTCTGCTTGGCGATGATGTTCTCCCGCAGAACATCCCAGCCATCATCGAATACGCCCTGGTACTTGTCCGACCATTCCTTGGAGACCTGGTGCGGGGCGTGGGTGGCGCCCGGAGCGAAATACATGAAGAACGGTTTGTCCGGCATCAGCGCTTTCTGCTGGCGCACCCAGGTGATCGCGCGGTCGGCGAGATCCTCGGTGAGGGTGTAGCCCTCCTCGGGCGAGCGTGGTGGCTCGACCGCGGTGGTGCCCTCGTAAAGACCGGGGTAGTACTGGTTGGCCTCCCCACCCACGAATCCGTAGAAGTACTCGAACCCTGAACCGGTGGGCCACTGATGGAAGGGGCCGACCGGAGTGACCTCCCAACCGGGGACCTCGTGGCACTTACCGAACTGCGCGGTGGAATACCCGTTGAGCTTGAGGGTTTCGGCCACCGGCGCCTTCTCCTTGGGCCTGATGCTGCAGTTGCCCGGCGCCGACGTCGCCATCTCGGTGATCGCACCCATTCCCACGGAGTGGTGGTTGCGTCCCGTCAGCAACGCCTGGCGGGTGGGCGAGCACAGTGCGGTTGTGTGAAACCTGTTGAGCTTGAGCCCGTTTGCCGCGAGCCGCTCAGCCACCGGTGTCCGACACGGCCCGCCGAACGCCGAGGATGCACCGAATCCGACATCGTCGATCAGCACGATCAGCACGTTGGGTGCACCCTCAGGTGGGCGCAGTTCGGTGATCGGCGGATATTTGGTGTTCGGATCTTTGGCGTCATAGGTGGTGAGCCCCACGTGCTTGGGCTCGGGTATCGGCAGTTGTTCCCGCGCGATTCGCGGGGCTCCCGGCGCCGTGGGCTTGTCGAGACTCATCGTGTCCCCTCGCTGCTGAAGGATCGTCGTGGTCGGCGCGTCACATCGTTGACGCTGCCGACAACCCATACGCAGACAGCGGCGAATCGATGTCAATGGCCGGGGCGTCAGACAGGTGAACCGGCCTTTCGAAGTCATCTGTCCAACCATTCAGATGTTCATGTAGTGTGAGTACACGGTTCGGCCGTGCGCGACGTCGATGCAGCACATCACGTTGCCATTGCCCTCGCGGGCAGTGGTGAGCCACGGCCGAACCGATCACACGCGCTGGGAGCGGATGCGCGAGTTCGCTCGATTCCCAGGCAGTACGGTGCACGTCAGGTCCGGATTGCCTCCCGGTCCCGACGACCCATCAGCAGGATGGGAACGAGCGTTGCTGCGGTGACTGCGCCGATGACGGCGAGGGTGGGGTAGCTGGTCTGAGCGACGATCAGCCCCGACGACAGGCCGCCGACAGCTCCCGCGACCGCGACGAACAGATCGACGGTGCCCTGGGTTCTGGCGCGGTTGGTGATGGGTGCCGCATCGGTGATGGTGGTGGTACCGGCGATCAGACCGAGACTCCATCCGAATCCGAGCAGCGCCAAAGCCACGGCGAGGGCGACAACGGAGTGGGCCGGCGCAAAGGCAGCCACCGCGCCGGCGCTGATCAGCATGATGGCGGCCAGACCGGCGGTCCTGGCTGACCCGAAGCGGTCGACAAGGTAACCCGATATCGGTGAGGGGAGGTACATGGCAGCGACGTGCACGGAGATGACGAGACCGGCGGCGGCCAGACCGTGATGATGGTGCTGCATGTAGACCGGCGTCATGGTCATGATGGCGACCATCACAAGCTGGGTGATCATCATGACCGCCGCTCCGGCGAGCACGGCACTGTTCCACGACGAGGCCACGCCTGCCGGGATATCGGTCGCATCGACACTGTCGGGCACCGGCTGGTCCTGGAAGGCGGCGGCGACGTGTAACGGGTCGGGTCGCAACAGGATCCAGATGGTGGTGCCCGCCGCACCATAGGCGACGGCAGCGAGCAGAAACGGGCCCGCCAATCGTGGCACGCCGAAGGTGTCGGCGAGGTCGCCGAGCACACCGACGAGGTTGGGGCCGATCACGGCGCCGACGGTCGTCGCGACAAGCACCGTGCTGATCGCGCGGGCGCGGCGGTCGTGGTGAGCCAGGTCGGCGCCGGCGTAGCGGGCTTGCAGATTGGTGGCGGTGCCGGCGCCGTAGACGAACAGTGCGACGAACAGAAGCGCCACATTGCCGGCGGTTGCGGCGAGGACGATGCCGACGCTGCCCACCGCGCCGGTGAGGTAGCCGGCAGCGAGTCCGATTCTGCGGCCGAAACGTTGGGACAACTGCCCGACGGCAGCGGCGGCGGCCGCGGACCCGATGGTGAACAGGGCGCTGGGTAGCCCGGCCAGGCCGGTGGAGCCGAGCATGTCCTGGGCAAGGAGCGCGCCGACGGTGACTCCGGCGGCGAGGCCCGCGCCGCTGAGGATCTGCGCGGCGAACAGCACGCGCAGCGTGCGTCTTTGGATCGCGTCGACCTGCGCGGCGGTCGGGGTGGCGGGGCCGGGTGTGGTCACTGCGCTGCGCATCTGCCGGACGCCTGTGCCGCTAGCCTGCCGGACATGTCTCCGTAGCCTGCCTCAGCGCAGATTTTGACGGCGCGTCCACCGGTAGCCCGTAGCCGCGCAACACCGCGATGAACTGCATCGCGTACTGGCAGTGGAACGCCGCGTTGGGTGGCATCCACACCGCCGGCTCCTTGTCACCCTTGTCCTGATTGGCGTCACCTTGTACCGCAATCAAATTGGACGGGTCGTTGGCGAACCGGGTACGCATCTCGTCGGACCAGTTCCGCGCGCCGAGATCCCAGGCGAGCGCCAGCGGCACGATGTGGTCGATCTGCACCTCGGCGCCGGTCTGGGCTCCGCGGGTGAACGGCACCAGCACGCTGGTGTAGGGATCGAGCAGAACTCCGGTGGCCACCGCGGCGGGACAGCGCGAGATGGCGACGTAGGTCTTGTCGAGCAGATCGCGGTTGAGGATGTCATTGCGGGTGTCGCAACCGTTTCGACCACCCGGGGCCGTGGTGTCATCGGTCCACGACTCACCGAACGCATCCCGGCGGTAGTCGTAGCCACGGACACGAGCGGGGATCTCCGCGATACCGAAGAGCACATCGGCCCCGGGGGTGACGGTGGGGATGTCGGCCTGTGCGATGAACCGCGACGGGTCCTGTGCGGTGGAGGTGACCTGGACCGCGACGATCACCGCGAGCGTGGCGGCCACCGCCAACCACAGAACTCGCTTGCGGCTCATGACTTGTCCAGGAACTCGACGCGGTCGGTGTCGGTGAACGGCGCCGACAACACCCTCATGCCGGCATCCTGCGGGTCGGATTCGTACACCGACTCGCACAGATCCCGGGCCGCGCGAATGATGTCGTAGTGCTCGGCGAGTGAGAGGAAGCGCAGCGTGATGGGCCGTCCCGACTGATGGATGCCGAGCACGTCGCCTTCGCTGCGCTCCTGCAGATCGAGATCGGCGAGCGCAAAGCCGTCCTGGGTGCTCGCGACTGCTTTGAGGCGTCGTCCCGCCTTGGATTCCTCGGGCAGGTTGGTGGCCAGCAGACACAGGCTGGGATGCTCGCCGCGGCCGATGCGCCCGCGCAGCTGGTGGAGCTGGCTGATGCCGAACCTGTCTGCGTCCATCACCACCATGATGGTGGCGTTGGGCACGTCGACACCCACCTCGATCACCGTCGTGCACACCAGCACGTCGATCTCACGTGCGCGGAAGGCGGCCATCACGGCGTCCTTCTCATCGCTGGGCAATCGACCGTGCATCAGACCCAGCCGCAGGCCGGCCAGCGGTCCACGCTGCAGTCGTGCGAGTAGTTCCACCACCGTAACCGGAGGCGGGCCGGCCTCTTTCGTATCCTTCTCGGCCTTCTTCGTGTCGGTGGATTTGTCGTCCTCGTCGATACGCGACGCCACGACGTACGCCTGGCGCCCGGCCTGCACCTCCTCGGCGATCCGGGCCCACGCCCGGTTGAGCCAGGCCGGCTTCTGTTTCATGAAGATCGTGTTCGACGTGATGGGCTGACGTCCGCGGGGCAACTCCCGCAGTGTCGATATCTCGAGGTCGCCGTAGACCGCGAGCGCCACGGTACGGGGAATCGGAGTCGCGGTCATCACCAGCAGGTGAGGAGTGATGCCGTCAGGGGCCTTCGCGCGCAACCGGTCTCGCTGATCGACCCCGAATCGGTGCTGCTCATCGACCACCACCATTCCGAGTCGGTGGAACTCCACGGCATCCTGCAGCAGCGCGTGCGTACCGATGACGATGCCCGCCTGACCGGAGGCCACCTCGTCACGCACCGCGCGTTTCTGCGCTGCCGACATCGATCCCGTCAACAGCGCCACCCTCGTCGCGCTGTCCATCCCGCCGAGTTGGCCGGCCATCCCCAACGGCCCGAGCATGGCGTTGATAGACCGAGCATGTTGTGCGGCAAGAACTTCCGTCGGCGCCAGCAGGGCGCACTGATAGCCGGCGTCGATCATCTGCAGCATCGCCAGCAGCGCCACGATGGTCTTGCCCGATCCGACCTCACCCTGCAGCATGCGATTCATCGGGCGGGTGGCGGAGACCTCCGTCGAGATCACCTCGAGCACCTCACGCTGTCCCGCGGTCAGCGTGAACGGCAACTGAGCCGCCATCGCAGCCGCCAGTCCGTCCGGTGACGGCGGCGCGGGAGGTCCGGAGTCGTTGAAAGCGCTGTGCCGACGAACGACCAGTCCCCATTGCAGGCCGACAGCTTCGTCGTAGGTGAGCCGCTCGATGGCGCGCTTTCGCGGATCGTCGGTCTCGGCAAGGTGGACGGCGCGAAGCGCTGCGTCTTCTGACATCAGATGATGTTCGCGCACAAAAGATTTCGGCATCGTCTCGGCGACCGGGTCGAGTACCGCGAGCACCTGACGCACACATGCGTAGATCTCCCAGGTCTGCATCTTGGAGTTGGCCGGATAGATCGGGAAGAAGTCTCGTTCGAACTCGGCGAGCAGATCGTCACCGGATGCTGTCGACGCCGCGGCGATCGACGCCAGAGACTTGGTGCCCTTCCCCGACCCCAGGACCAGGAACGCCGGGTGCGTCAACTGCATGGTGCCCTTGAAGTAGCCGACCTCACCGGAAAGCATCACCCGGGTTCCCTTTGTCAGCGTTTTCTTCAGGAACTTCGGGTTGAAGAAGGTGGCGGTGACCTTCGGTCGCCGGTGTCCGAGGGTGAGGACCAGGTACTCACGTTTGGGTGGGCGATTGGTCACTCGGGTGTCGGCGTCGGTGATCTCACCGACGAAGGTGACGTGCTCCCCCTCCTCGAGGTCGAGATCCTCCCCCTCACCGCGTGTGGTCATGGCATCGCTGTACTTGCGCGGGAAGTAGCGCACCAGGTCGTTGACCGTCCGGATGCCGAAGTACTCCTCGAGTTGTCCCGCGGCCTTGTCCCCGACGAGGAACGGCAGCCGATCGCTCAGCGAAGCCATGCTCACTCCACCCCGATCAGCAGCGCATCGCCGCGGTGGCCGGTGTGGAAGGTCACCGTCTCCGTCCCCGGGTGGTGACGGTGCACGTGGTCGACGAGCGCCTCCCCGACGCCCGCATCCACACCGTCGCCGGTCAGCACCGTCACCAATTCGCCGCCCGCGGCCAGCAACAGATCGATCAGTCCCGCTGCGGCGGCGACGATGTCCTCGCCCACGATCACCACCTCGTCGCCCGCGATACCGAGGCCGTCGCCGGGCTTGCAGGTGCCCGCCCAGGTCAACGCCTCTTCGGCGGCGAGCCGGACCGAACCGTGCCGGGCACCCGCCGCGGCCCTGGCC
>NZ_JBAUJR010000523.1:0-2140 GCF_049683935.1 Mycobacterium sp.
AGCGCACGCAGTGCCCCGGGGTCCAGAGCGAGGACCAGGTGCCGGGTCGTCAGTGCGCCGTCTCCGGCGTCGACGCGCCAACCCTGGCCGTCCGGGGCGACGCCCGAGACTGCGGTGCCGAGGCGAACGGTGCCGCCGCGCTGTTCGAGATACCGCTGCAGGGGATGCCAGATCGCCGTTGCGTGGTCGGTGTTCGGCACGTCGAAGCCGATGCCCTCGGGATTGCCGAGGAAGTAGTAGTGGAACATCGCCACGAGTTCCGCGGCGGAGAGTTCACCCTGATTGCAGAAGAAGGACCGGGCGAAGGCCTCGAAGAGCATGCTGCGGGTGCGCTCGGTCATGCCGAGGCCGTCGAGGAACGTTGCGGCATCGACGTTGTCGAGTTCGGCGACCGTGGTGGCGCGATCGTAGGCCAGCAACGCTCGACCAGTGTCGGGGTCGGCGTTGGTCATTTCGCGGCGACTGAGGCTCTTCGACCGCAGGATCAAAGCCAACAGGTTCAGCGGCGGTGCGGCGGGCAGTCCCGACAGGTCCTCGGCCGGCCAGGTCGCCGAGATCACCGGGTAGCTGTCGACCGGCTCGAGGAATGACAGGGCGGGATCGGCACGGCGCAGGATCGAGCGCCACGTGTAGTAGTGCCGGAAGAAGGCGTGGAATCCGTGTTCGACGTACTGCTCGCTGCCGTCCGGCAGCCGCTCGGGCCACGCGCCCAGCCGCCCGCCGAGGTGATCGTTGGCTTCGAGCAGCGTGACTTGGGCGCCGCGTTCAGCCAACACGATGGCGGCCGAGACCCCGGCGATGCCGCCGCCGACCACGACGGCTTCGGTTCCGGGGGCGACGTCGCGCGGCAGCAGGGGGTCGGGCGTCACCAGGCGGCGGGGGTGCATCCGAAACGGCGCGGCCCGGCTGGTGAGGGAGTCGGTCATGTGCGCTCCTGACGGGTGGTGTCTGTTCGTCGACGCAGCAGTGTGATCGCGAACGGTATCGCGACCGTTCCCATGACCAGTCCACCGGCGACCGCCGATCCGGGCAGGCCGAAGAACACGAAGTGCCCCATGACCGACGAGAAGTACACCCACAGGTACAGCGTCGCCGCCGGCGCCGACGGGCGGTCGTGACGTCGCAGTGCGACGTGGAGGGCGGCCATGATCAACGTCGTCACCAACAGCCACCCGAGGTAGTTGGTCAGAGGGATGCCCGGCACCAGCGGGAGGCTGGGGGAGGGGTTCGACCAGGTCCAGTGCCCGGCCGCGACCATCTGCGGGTCCAGGAACACATCCCAGGAGGTCAGCGCGACGGCGCCGACCGCGATCACCGCGGCTCCACGGGTGGCGAGGGTGCGCGCGACGACCAGCGCCGGCCAGGCCATCATCACCCAGGCCAGTGGAATCACCACCGGGACGCCGAGAAGCTGCGGGCCGAGTGTTCCCGCGTACGTGTAGGCACCGAACGGCCACCCGGTGGTCACTCCGATCGACTCGGCGAGCAGACCACCACCGCCGGCGACGGCGATCAACACCACCGCGCCCGACGTGCCGTGCAGCCGGATGACGTCGGCGACGGCGGCCAGGAAGAAGACCACCACGCTGGCCACCGTGATCCCGTTGCGGGAGCCATCGGGAATCAGCGGGTAGATGATCTGGACTGCGATCGCCGCGGCCACCAGGACCCACACCGGTTGAATCGTCCGCATCGACCGGACAGGCAGGGCCAACGCCACGCGTACTACCTCCATCAGGGCAAGCAGCCC
This sequence comes from Mycobacterium sp., assembly GCF_049683935.1. GTDB lineage: Bacteria > Actinomycetota > Actinomycetes > Mycobacteriales > Mycobacteriaceae > Mycobacterium. The sequence continues at coordinate 1,751 of NZ_JBAUJR010000523.1, forward strand.
ATTCTCGTGTTGTGCGCCGCCGCGCTGTGGCGGTCGCTGCGAGGGCCCGTAGAGTTTTCAGGTGCCCTCAGCGCGACTCGCCAAACCGCTCCCGGCGCTAGTCGTCACGGGTTCGTCACTGGCGTGTCTCGGCGCTGCGCACCAGCTGGTCAATCTGCGGCTCCTGCGACGGCCGCCGCAGAATCCGCCGCCGGTGGCCGCTGCGGTATCCCTTCTCGTTCCGGCCCGCGATGAAGCCCATCGTATCGAGCCGACGATTCGTTCGTTGCTCGCACAGCGGGGGCTGGCGGATGCCGAGATCCTGGTGCTCGACGACGGCTCGAGCGACGGCACCGCCGACGTCGTCACCACGGTGGCCGCGGGCGACCCCCGATTGCGGGTGCTGACGGG
>NZ_JBAUJR010000524.1:0-12099 GCF_049683935.1 Mycobacterium sp.
GCGTTCACCGCGGCCGCCCGGCGCGCCAGATCCGCGCTACTCGCGGTCAGCAACCCGGCACCCACCGCCGCGGCGCCAAGCCGCTTGCGATTGAAGAAGACCCAACTCCAACCCGCATTGATAACCAGATTGACGGCCAACGCCCGGGTGTACGCCCGCGCCTGCTCAGCGTCGCCGCGGTCGTTCAGCGTGTCGATCGTCGAAGCGGACACCACGGCGATGTCGCTGTACAGGATGTTCCAGGCGATGGGGAAGGCCACCCGGGGCGGTTGAAAGCCCGGCTTCTTCAAGCGGTCGAACCACGGCGACTCGACTGCGGGGCGGGTGGCCAACGCACCGGCGGCCGCTGCGGCAAAGGATGCACCCGCGGTCTTGGCAAGGGTCAACGGGCGCATGGAGATTCCTTTCGACAGGCGACATGCCACGGGTGCGGCATGAAATCACTACCCCGATCGCCGGGAAGCGAATCGGCGTGGGGTGAGCATGGTCTCAGCGCACCATACGACGCGCCGAAAACGGCCGATTCTCCCGAAGTGCGGCAGGTCGGCCCCGTTACCGTGTTCCAGGGGTCGACCCCCGTGCCCCGCTTGGCGATGATCATCACGTGACCGACACAGAACTCGCGACCCACACCCCTGACGGCCGACCCCGGGCACGTGGCCTGGGCGTCCCGCTGACGGGCACCCCGGGACCGCTCAATGCGCTCACCGACGTCGGCGGGGTGGAGATCGGCATGACGACGTTGATCGCAGGTGACGGTCCGATGGTCGTCGGACAGGGCCCGGTGCGCACCGGGGTGACCGCGATCCTGCCACGCGGCCGCACCGGTGTCGGAGAGCCGTGTGCTGCGGGTTGGTTCTCACTGAACGGCAACGGCGAGATGACCGGAACCACCTGGATCGACGAGGCGGGATCGTTCAACCTGCCTGTGGTGCTGTCGAATACCCACGCCGTCGGCGCCTGCCACACCGGCGTGGTGCGCTGGACCAATCGGGTCGCTCCGCGCCTGGCCAGGCAGTGGGTGTTGCCGGTGTGCGCCGAGACGTGGGACGGCTACCTCAATGACATCAACGGTGACCATGTGCGCCCCGAACACGTCGAGGCGGCCCTGGACGCCGCAACCGGCGGGCCGGTCGCCGAAGGATCAGCAGGCGGCGGCACCGGCATGAACTGCTACGACTTCAAGGGCGGCAACGGGACGGCGTCACGGCTGGTCCCCTACGGCTCACGCACGTTCACCGTCGCCGCTTTCGTGCAGGCGAATTTCGGCTCACGCACCGAGCTGACCGTCTCCGGCCGCCACGTCGGACCTCATCTGCTCGGCGACAACCCGCTGGATGACGACTGGTTCGAGCGAGATCTCGCCGGCGCGCCTCCTCCGGGAGCGGGTTCGGTGATCGCGATCGTGGCGACCGACGCTCCGCTGCTCCCCGGCCAGTGCAAGGCGCTGGCCCGCCGTGTTCCGTTGGGACTGGCGCGGACCGGGACCACCGGCAGTCACTTCTCCGGCGACATCTTCCTGGCCTTCTCCACCGCCGACGTCCCAGGGCTCGCCAGCGCTTTCCCGATGGAGCCGGTCGGATCGGGCCCGGCTGACGGGCTCGGCACCATCACATTCGTGCCGTGGGGGCGGATGGACGCGCTGTACGCCGCCGTTGTGCACAGTGTCGAGGAAGCCGTTCTCAACGCGCTGGTGGTCAACACCGAGATGGTGGGTCGCGACAGCCACCGCTCACCGCGCCTTCCCCTCGACCGATTGACGGCGCTGCTCGGTCAGGCGTGATACTCGGAGGAGAACTCGAGATGAGCTAACGATCGGAGGGGCTGTGCACGAGACCTTCACCGGCACGTCCGGCGCGCCGGTCGATCCGCCGGTGAAGCGCCCGCGTCTGCTGGTCGTCGGACTCAGCGTGGTGGTGCTCACCGTCGCGGTGCTGCAGACCGCGGTGGTCCCTGTGCTCGGCGTGATCGCCGATCAGCTCGGCGCGTCGATGGTCGCGGTCAGCTGGGCTGTGACGGCCAACCTCTTGGCGGCCGCCGCGGCGACGCCGTTGATCGGACGCCTGGCCGACCTGCACCGCAAGAAGCGGGTGTTGCTCATCGTGCTCGCTGTTGTGCTGGTCGGCTCTCTGCTGGCCGCGACGACGTCGTCCCTGGCACTGTTGATCGTCGCCCGGGTGCTGCAGGCGGCGTCGTTTGCGCTGTACCCCATCAGCATCTCCATACTGCGCGAGGAACTGAAACCCGACCGCATGGGATCGGCGATGGCGGTGCTGTCGGGCACCCTGGGTTTCGGCGGTGGCATCGGACTGGTGGTGGTAGGGCTGCTGATGAGCGGCAACGCCGGATATCACCGCGTCTTCTGGCTCACCACCGCGTTCACGGTCGTGGTCCTGGTCATCGTGGTGGTACTGGTCCCCGACCGCTCGCGGAGCACAACCGGGACCATCGACTGGGTCGGTGCGGCGGGCCTGGCCGTCGGGCTGTCAGCGGTCCTGCTCGCCATCACCCAGGGCAACTCGTGGGGTTGGGGTTCTCCCCGGACCCTCGCCTGCGCTGGGGGCGGGGTCGTCGTGCTGATCGGATGGTGGGCGTGGGAGAAGCGGGTCCCCCGGCCGCTGGTATCGATCCGGATGTTGTCCCGGCGCACCATGCTGTTCACCAACCTCGCGACCATCTTCGTCGGCATGGGCCTGTATTTCGCGTTCCTCGGCCTGACGCAGTTCGTCCAGATCCCCCGCGACGTGGCCGGGTACGGGTTCGGGGCGACCGTGCTCGAGGCGAGCGTGATCTACCTGCTGCCCGGCGCGCTCACCGGTTTTGTCGTCGCGCTGATCAGCGGCCGGTTCATCGACCGGTTCGGCGCGCGGCCGGTACTGATGGTCGCCGCCTTCGCGGGGATGACCGGCTTCCTGTTCATCGCGTTCGCGCACACGTCCCCGTGGCAGGTGATCACCGCGAGCATCCTGGCCAACGCCTACATCGCTCTCGGCTACGGTGCGCTGCCCGCCCTGGTGGTCAGCGAGGTCGCCGCAGGTGAAACCGGGGTCGCGACGAGCATGAACGCGATTGCCCGGACCGTCGGCAGCTCCACTGCCGCCGCGCTGGTCGCGGTGCTGCTGAGCCACACCACGCTCGCGGGCACCCCGAGCGAGGGCAGCTTCGTCGCGATCTTCCTCGGCGGTGCGGCCACCGCAGCGTTGGCGATGGTGCTCATCGCACTGTCCAAACAGCCGGCCTCGCGCGTCGACTCGGCGGAGGCACGCTTCGAGTCACGCGCGATGAACCACGAGTGGGGGTGACGAATCAGCGCAATGCGGCCAGATTGCGCACCGAGCGGCGGACGTCACCCTGGATCACCCTGGCGACGACGCCGCCGATCGGGGTGTTGAGCAATCCCCCCGACAGTTCGGCGAGCACCCGGAACCTGGACTCGTCTTTGCCGCCATCCGCAGGCTCTACCTGCATGGTCAACGTGATCTGGACCCCGCCGCGGCCGGTCCCGACAAGCTCGATCTCCTTCGGCTCGTCGTAGCGGGTCACCCGCCAGTTGATGACGTTGCGAAACCCCTTGACCTTGATCAACGACGCCACCTGGGTGTCGACGTCGATGACCGAAGGCACCTCGCTCTTCCAACCGCCGAAAATCGTCAGCCACTCTCCGAAGCGCCGCAGATCCGAGGCCAACTCCCAAGCGTGTTCCGGACTGAGCTCAGAAGTTACCGCCACGTCGACCGATGCCATCCGTCCTCACTACCCCAGATCAACGCCCGGGTAAACGGCTACGCGCTCACCACGGCCATTTCGGCGCATCGCGTGACCATCGCTGCGAGACTGGAGCGGTCAAGATCACAGTGCCGTCGGACGTCTGCGTCGGCCACCTCCTCGTGCGCTGCGCAGCGCTGATTCCTGCGCTTTCGGCCGCCGGGAGGGAGGGATTCCATTGTAAATATGTAAATTCGTTGCGGAATCGCTTGCGAAGGTCCGCACTATCCGCGAAGGTTTATCCACAGCCCCTGACGGCTGCTCCTGAGGAGGACCTGCTCTGACCGGCACACACACCACCGCTGTAGACCACACGGCGGGATCCGAGACCACCCGCGCCAAGGGCGGTCCCGTGATCGAGATCGACCATGTCACCAAGCGCTTCGACGACTACGTCGCGGTTGCCGACGCTGACTTCTCCATTGCGCAGGGCGAGTTCTTCTCGATGCTCGGCCCGTCGGGATGCGGCAAGACCACCACGCTTCGGATGATCGCGGGATTCGAGACTCCGACCGAGGGAGCCATCCGCCTCGAGGGTGCCGACGTCTCGCGGACCCCCCCGAACAAGCGCAACGTCAACACGGTGTTCCAGCACTATGCGCTGTTCCCGCACATGTCCGTGTGGGACAACGTCGCCTACGGCCCGCGCAGCGCCAAGAAGGACAAGCAAGAGGTCCGCAAGCGCGTCGACGACCTGCTCGAGATCGTGCGACTGAGCGATTTCGCCGAGCGCAGGCCCGCCCAACTTTCCGGCGGCCAGCAGCAGCGGGTGGCCCTGGCGCGGGCGCTGGTGAACTACCCCAGCGCACTACTGCTCGACGAACCGCTGGGGGCGCTGGATCTGAAACTGCGACACGCCATGCAGTTCGAGCTCAAGCGGATACAGCGCGAGGTCGGGATCACGTTCATCTACGTGACCCACGACCAGGAGGAAGCGCTCACGATGAGCGACCGCATCGCGGTCATGAACGCCGGCAACGTCGACCAGATCGGTACCCCCACCGAGATCTACGACCGCCCCGCCACCGTGTTCGTCGCGAGCTTCATCGGCCAGGCCAACCTGTGGGCCGGCCGCCAGACCGGCCGGGCCAACCGCGAATTCGTCGAGGTCGATGTCCTCGGATCGACGCTGAAGGCACGGCCGGGCGACACCACGATCGAACCCGGCGGGCAGGCCACGCTGATGGTGCGCCCGGAACGCGTGCGAGTGTCCATGGACTCCCCGACCGGCGATGTGGCGGGCGTCCGCGCAACGGTGTCCGACCTGACCTTCCAGGGACCGGTGGTGCGACTGTCGCTCGCGGCGCCCGACGACTCGACGGTCATCGCCCACGTGGGGCCCGAGCAGGATCTCCCGATGCTGCGCCCCGGCGACGAGGTCTTCGTGAGCTGGGCTCCCGACGCATCGCTGGTCTTGCCCGGGGCCGACATCCCGACCACCGAAGATCTCGAGGAGATGCTCGACGACTCCTGAAGTCTCACCGATTGCCGAGCCCGATCCCCCATCTCTGGAGCCGACGAAAGGCACAGTCGCCATGTCCCGTGATCTTCCTTCACCCCTCGACCGTCAGCTGATGGCCCGACTGACCGGGAACCGGACGTCCCGGCGTCGTTTCATCGGGGGCAGCGCCGCGGCCGCGGCCGGCCTGACGCTCGGCTCGTCGTTCCTGGCCGCCTGCGGATCCGACAGCGGCACCTCGAGCGCGCCCACCGATGACGGCGGTCCCGCCAGCGGCACGCTGCGCATCTCGAACTGGCCGCTGTACATGGCCGACGGCTTCATCGCCGAGTTCCAGACGGCGTCCGGGCTCACCGTCGACTACAAGGAAGACCTCAACGACAACGAGCAGTGGTTCGCCAAGATCAGGGAGCCGCTGTCACGCAAACAGGACATCGGCGCGGATCTGGCCATCCCGACGTCCTTCCTGGCGGTGCGTCTGCACCAACTCGGTTGGCTCAACGACATCAGCGACGAGGGTGTGCCCAACAAGAAGAACATCCGCCCCGACCTGCTCGAGGCCAGCGTCGACCCCGGACGGGTGTTCAGCGCGCCGTACATGTCGGGTCTGGTCGGTCTCGCCTACAACCGCGCCGCCACCGGGCGCGACATCTCGACGATCGACGACCTCTGGGATCCCGCCTTCCGCGGTCGGGTCAGCCTGTTCTCCGATGCGCAGGACGGCCTCGGCATGATCATGCTCTCGCAGGGCAACTCGCCGGAGGATCCGACCACCGAGAGTGTGCAGCAGGCGATCGACCTGGTCCGTGAGCAGAACGACATGGGCCAGATCCGCAGGTTCACCGGCAACGACTACGCCGACGACCTCGCCGCGGGCAACATCGCTGTGGCACAAGCCTATTCGGGCGATGTGGTGCAGCTCCAGGCCGACAACCCGGACCTGCAGTTCATCGTTCCCGAATCGGGCGCAACCACATTCGTCGACACCATGGTGATCCCGTACACGACGCAGAACCAGAAGGCCGCCGAGGCGTGGATCAACTACGTCTACGACAGGGCGAACTACGCGAAGCTGGTGGCGTACGTGCAGTACGTGCCGGTGCTCTCGGACATGACGGAGGAACTGGCCAAGATCGACCCGGAGGCGGCCAACAACCCGCTGATCAACCCGCCCGCGGATGTCCTTGCGAGGTCGAAGGGTTGGGCGGCACTGACCGACGAGCAGACGCAGGAGTACAACACCGCGTACGCCGCCGTCACCGGCGGCTGACACATGGCCGGTGTCGCCACCAGCAGTAGGCAACGGAGCAAAATCGCCCCGTACCTGATGGTCCTGCCGGCACTCGCGTACCTCGGGATCTTCTTCGTGGTGCCGTTCTTCTCGCTGGCGCGGACGTCGTTGTCGGAGACCGGCGGGTCGGTGTTCATGCCGACGTTGACGTTCGCCTGGGATTTCGGCAATTTCACCGACGCTGTGGTCCTGTACCAGGAGCAGATCATCCGGTCGTTCGGCTACGCGTTCGCAGCGACGGTGCTGTGTCTGTTGCTGGCCTTCCCGCTGGCGTATGTCATCGCGTTCAAGGCGGGCCGTTTCAAGAACCTGATCCTCGGTCTGGTGATCCTGCCGTTCTTCGTGACGTTCCTGATCCGCACTCTCGCGTGGAAGACCATCCTGGCCGACGACGGCTGGGTCGTCAGCGCACTGGGCACCATCGGTCTGCTCCCCAGCGAGGGCAGATTGCTGTCGACCAGTTGGGCGGTGATCGGCGGCCTGACCTACAACTGGATCATCTTCATGATCCTGCCGTTGTACGTCAGCCTGGAGAAGATCGACCCGCGACTGCTCGAGGCGTCCAAGGATCTGTACTCCACTGCTCCACGGAGCTTTCGCAAAGTGATCCTGCCGTTGTCGCTGCCCGGCGTCCTCGCGGGCAGCCTGCTGGTGTTCATCCCCTCCGTCGGTGACTTCATCAACGCCGACTACCTCGGAAGTACGCAGACGACCATGATCGGCAACGTCATCCAAAAGCAGTTCCTCGTAGTCAAGGACTACCCCGCCGCCGCCGCGCTCAGCCTCGGTTTGATGATCACCATTCTGGTCGGGGTGCTCCTCTACGCCCGCGCGCTCGGCACGGAGGACCTGGTATGACGACTCAAGCAGGGGCCGCCATCGCCACCGCCGCCGAGCAACCCCCCTCGGCGAAAAAGGTCAGATCCCGGCGCAATTGGGGTGACCTGCTGTTGCGCGTCGTCGCCGCGCTGGTGCTGCTGTACCTGTTCCTGCCGATCTTCGTGATCATCCTGTTCTCGTTCAACAAGCCCGTCGGCAGGTTCAACTACACCTGGGAGGGCTTCACGCTGGACAACTGGGCCGATCCGTTCAAGTACCCGCCGCTGACCGAGGCGCTGCAGCTCAGCCTCAACGTGGCCGCGGTGTCCACGGCGGTCGCGGTGGTTCTGGGAACCCTGGTGGCGATCGCGCTGGTGCGCCAGCGATGGCGAGGGCAGCGTGCGGTCGACACATTCCTGATCCTGCCGCTGACTGCGCCTGAAGTCGTGATGGGCGCGGCGTTGCTGACCCTGTTCCTGGACCTGAGCTGGCCCGCCGGCTACACCACGATCCTGATCGCGCACATCGCTTTCGAGGTCAGCTTCATCGCGATGACGGTGCGCGCCCGGGTCCGCGGATTCGATTGGACGCTGGAGGACGCGTCGCTCGACCTGGGCGCCGGCCCGGCGCGGACATTCTTCAAGGTCACGCTGCCGCTGATCGTGCCCGGCATCGTCGCCGCCGCGATGCTGTCGTTCGCGTTGTCGCTCGACGACTTCATCATCACCTACTTCGTCAGCGGCCCGGCCGTGACCTATCCGCTCTACGTCAACGCGGCGGTCAAGGCCGCGGTGCCACCGCAGATCAACGTGCTGGCCACCGCGATCCTGGTGGTGAGCCTGCTTCTGCTGGCACTGGGAACCCTGTGGCGGCGCAAGAAGTTCCAGGGCTGAGCCGCATCGCTACACCCCGCTGACCGTCACTTTCACTCGCCCGCGCTCATCGCGGTGGGCCACGGCGTGTGCCTCGCGGTCGGCGCCGTCGAAATCGACCAGGGTGATGGGACCACCGTCGCCGGTGAAATTGCGCCACCAGGTCTTCGAGTCGGGCGTCATGACCCGGATGATCACCCCGCCGTCCGACCGCCGGTAGTTGACCGGCGTCTCGAACAACTTGCCTGAGCGCCTGCCGGTGTAGCGGATCAGCACCATGCTGCGGCGCACGAATCGACCGATCACGGGCGCGTCGATCAGCCGCTCCGCGCCCGAGTTGACGACACCGACGACGGGCGAGTTGAAGATTCCACGGGGCATGGAGACCAGGCTAGCGACGTTCGGGTTCAGCTGACTTCGAGCGGCACGACGGTCCTGGCGCCGGTGCGCGCCGCGCCGACACCGGCCGCCACCACGAAGACGATGCCGACGACCGCCAATGCGCTCGGGACCTGGCCGAGCACGGTCAGTCCGATCACCATCGCCAGCGCCGGTTCGAGGCTCATCAGGGTGCCGAAGGAAGCCGCGGTGAGCCGCCGAAGCGCCAGCAGTTCCAGCGCGAACGGCACCACCGGCAGCAGAATCGCCAGGCCGACTCCGATCAACAGGATCTCCGGAGACATCCGGTCGAAGACGGCGGGGCCGACGGTGAGGGTCGCCACCAGTCCGGCGACGGGCATCGACACGGCCAGACCGTTGATCCCCGCGACCTCGTCACCCACCCGCTGGGTCAGCAGGATGTAACCCGCCCAGCAGACAGCGGCGGCGAGCGCGTACCCGACACCCACGAGGTCGACGGTGCCGCTCCACGGCTGGGTCAGCAGCAGAACCCCGACCGCCGCCACACCGGGCCACAGGAAGCGTGCCTGGCCGCGGCCGCGGGCGATCGCCACACCGAGCGGCCCGAGGAATTCCAGCGCACTCGCGGTGCCCAGCGGGATGCGGTCCAGCGCCGCCATGAACAACAGGGTGATCGCCGCGGTGACGATCCCCAGGAGCACGCACATCAGAAAGCTGTTGCGGGTGAAGGCCGCTCGGCGCGGACGCACGATGACCAGCAACAGGATTCCCGCCCAGGCGAGCCTCAGCCACGCGGCACCCTCGACACCGATGTCGTCGATCAGCGAGACGGCGATCGCAAGGCCGAACTGCACGCACACCATGGATCCCAGCGCCATGAAGGCGCCGGTGCGGGCCTGGTCGGTCGTCACCCCTGCATTGAACGGGACCAAGACCGTTCAGGTCCACGTGATTTCTGCGGACATACCGTTCAGGATCACCGAACGGTATATCCGCAGCCGAGGAATCGGGGGCCGGTCAGTCCGACCGAACGTCAGGCAGTGACGTCCACTCCCGAGACACCGACAGGGTCCATCGTGGTGCCCGGCGCTCCAGAAACGCCGTCACCCCCTCGCGGGCATCGGGCGTGCCCATCACCCGTTCGTGCAGTTCGGTCTCGAGGCGCGCAACATCGCGCGGCCGATACCCCTTCGCCATGGTGTCCCACAGCAGCCTCTTGCTCAGCGCCGCCGACATCGGCGCCACGTTGACGGCGATGTCGCGTGCCACCGCCATCGCCTGATCCAGCACGTCGGATGCCGGCACCGCCCGGGTGGCGATGCCCATCGTGGCCGCTTCGGCGCCGTCGAAGGTCCGCCCTGTCAGCAGCAGGTCCGCGGCCACCGTCCCGCCGACCAGATGCGGCAGTGTCCAGTGCGACATGCAATCACCGATGACACCGCGGCGGACCTGTGCGACCGCGTATCTGGCGTCGATGGCCATGATCCGGATGTCGGCCTGCAGCGCCATTGTCAACCCGATGCCGATGGCGTGGCCGTTCACTGCCGCGATGACCGGCGTCCGCAGCTCGAAGGCAGCAGGATTGATCGGTGACGCCGTGAAACCGGTTCCGGCAGCGTCTTTTTCGAACGGGCTCGCCGGTGCGGCGAAGTCCGCGCCGACACAGAACGCCCCGCCTGCCCCGGTGAGCACGATGGCACGGATCTCGTCGTCGTCGTCACATTGCCGATAGGCACGGCCGAGTTGGTCCCCCATCGTCGAGGTATAGGCGTTGCGCCGCTCGGGCCGGTTGATGGTCAGCAACGCGACGCCGTCGGCCTTGGTGACAACGAGGTCGGTCATGTCGCGAACCTACCGGCGAACTTGTGGGGAGAATCCACAGGTGGACACTCGACGGCTGGAACTGCTGCTGGCGCTCTCCCGACTCGGCTCGATGCGGGCAGTCGCCGAGGCGCATCACCTCACCACCTCGACGGTCTCCCAGCAGATCGCGGCGCTGGCCCGCGAGACCGGCTCGGCGTTGATCGAGCCCGAAGGCCGACGCGTACGGCTCACCCCGGCGGGGCTGCGACTCGCCGATCACGCCGTCACGATCCTGGCTGCCGTCGACAGCGCACGCCTGGCTCTGGACCCGGACGCCGAACCTGCCGGCACGGTGCGCATCGGCGGGTTCGCCACCGGAATCCGGGTGTCGCTGCTGCCGATCGTCGCCGACCTCGAGGCGCGGCATCCGGCAGTGCACCTCATCATCAGCGAGTACGAGCCGATCGAGGCGTTCACCCTCCTCAGCGGTGACGACCTGGATCTCGCCCTCACCTACGACTACAACCTGGCACCGGCATCACCGAGCGCGGTCCTCGAGGCAGTGCCGTTGTGGTCGATCGGGTGGGGACTGGGTATCCCGGCCGGCACTGCGCATCAGGGCAGCGACATCACCGCGTTCGCCGATTCGACCTGGATCGTCAACTCGCGCAACACTGCTGACGAAAAGGCGGTGCGCACGCTGGCGTCGCTGGCGGGTTTCACCCCGACGATCGCGCACCAGATCGACAGCCTCGACCTGGTCGAGGACCTCATCGTCGCGGGTTTCGGGGTCGGTCTCCTGCCCCTCGGCCGACCCACCGGTCCCGGCGTCACGGTGCTGCCCCTGCGGGAACCCGAGGTGATTCTCACCGCATACGCCGTAACCCGGCGCGGCCGCACCGACTGGCCGCCGCTGCGCGCGATCCTCGACCACATGCGCCCGCCGCGGGTCGACGAATTGCGCCGCCCGCAGTGGCCCCGCCCGCAAGCTGCCCGCCCTTGAGTAAGCGCCAGCGGAGGTCCGCGTGATCGGCGGCGGTCCGATACCTCAGCAGTTCGACACCTCAGCAGTTCGACGACGGCGTCACGGACCCGGAATATGCCGGGTTTGCGGCGTGGTGACGCGGGGAACACTGGCGCCATGTTGATCCGACGTGTTGCTCGCCCCATGCTGTCCGCAGTCTTCATCTCGCGCGGGGTGGATGCCCTGCGAAGCCCGAAACCGGCGGCCGACGCGACCCGCCACACGCTCGAGGGACTCAGCAAGCTGCCCGACCCGGTAGGCACCAACGTTCCGTCGAACGCCGAGACGGTGGCCCGGGTCAACGCCGCCGTACAGATCGGTGGCGGTCTGCTGCTCGCCACGGGCAAGCTACCCCGAGTCGCTTCCGCAGCCCTCGCGTTGAGCGTGGTGCCGGGTTCACTTGGTGGGCATGCGTTCTGGAATGAGGTCGATCCGCAGCGCAAGACAGACGAACGACGCGCATTCGTCACCGACGTCAGCTTGATCGGCGGCTTGATCATCGCGGCGTTGGACACCGAGGGCAAACCTTCGCTCGGTTGGCGAGGACGGCGCGCAGCGCGCAAGGTGTCCGCCGCAGTCACCTCCGCACTGCCGGCGGGAGCAGCCGCCGGCGGTTCGCTGGCGGACAGCCCGTTCGCCGAGAAAGTGGGCCACGGGCTGCATGTCGGTGCGGAACGTGGCAGCAAGCTGGCGCACGTGGCACGTG
>NZ_JBAUJR010000525.1:0-2305 GCF_049683935.1 Mycobacterium sp.
GGTGCGGCTGCCGACCCCGATCGTCGACGTCGATCCGGCCGCCGCGCACACCGAGATCGGGCAGCTGTCGGCCGCGCTGAACCGGATGCTCGACCGCATCGCCGCGGCGCTGTCGGCGCGGCATGCCAGCGAGACGCGGGTGCGGCAGTTCGTCGCCGACGCGAGCCACGAGTTGCGCACCCCGTTGGCGGCCATCCGCGGATATACCGAACTGGCACAACGCAAACAGCGGGAGCTTCCCGACGACGTCGCCCACGCGATGAACCGTGTCGAGTCCGAAACCGAACGGATGACCCAACTCGTCGAGGATCTGCTGCTGCTGGCCCGCCTGGACGCCGGGCGGCCGCTGCAACAGGAAGCGGTCGACCTGACCAGGCTCGTCGTGGACGCGGTCAGCGATGCGCACATCGCCGGGCCCGACCATGTGTGGGAACTGGATCTGCCCGACGAACCCGTTGTGGTCGCCGGCGATGAAGCGCGGCTGCACCAGGTGCTGGCCAACCTGCTGGCCAATGCCCGCACCCATACACCGCCGGGCACCTCGGTCACGACCTCGCTCGCCGTCGGCGACAGGGCGGAGGTGGTGCTGACGGTCCTCGACGACGGGCCCGGCATCCCGGCCTGGCTGCAACCCGATGTCTTCGAGCGCTTCGCCCGCGGCGACTCGTCGCGCTCCCGGCGCGGTGGCAGCACCGGCTTGGGGCTGGCGATCGTCGACGCGGTGGTACGGGCGCACGGCGGCACGATCGAGGTGCAGAGCGTTCCGGGTAGAACACAATTTGTCGTCCGGCTCTCCGGCGAGCCACAGTCGACTCACAGCGGAGACCAATCGGGCACCTAGCGTGGCCTTCGATGATCGACCGGTGACCCTTCTCCTTTCGGCCGACCGGACACGGGATCGCGCAGAAGGCCCACCCCGCAAGCGTTTTCTCGTGTCCCCGGCACGTGTCGGGTTCGTCGTGTTGCTGCTCGGGACGGGGATTCTCTACCTGTGGAACCTGGGTGCCAGCGGATGGGCCAACGCCTACTACTCGGCTGCCGTGCAGGCCGGCGCGAGCGACGGCACAGCGATGCTGTTCGGTTCCAGCGACGCCGCCAACGCGATCACCGTGGACAAGACGCCGGCCGCGTTGTGGGTGATGGAGACCTCGGTGCGGCTGTTCGGGCTCAACCCGTGGGCCGTGCTGGCGCCGCAGGCCCTGATGGGGGTGGCCGCCGTCGCGGTGCTCTACGCCGCGGTGCGCCGCGCCGGTGGAACCTCCGCCGCGCTTCTGGCGGGTGTCGCCTTCGCGCTGACGCCCGTGGCGGCGTTGATATTCCGCTTCAACAACCCGGATGCGCTGCTGGTGCTGCTGCTGGTCGTCGCTGCGTACTGCACCCAGCGCGCGTGCGAGGAGGATGCGAGCAGGTGGTGGTTGATCGCGGCGGGGGTGGCGGTCGGTGTCGGCTTCCTGGCCAAGATGTTGCAGGCGCTGCTGGTGCTTCCCGCACTCGCCACGGCCTATCTGGTGGCCGGCCCCGCGCGGTTGAGGCGACGGATCATCGACACCGCGGCAGCAGGCGCCGCCGTCGTGGTGTCCGCCGGGTGGTACCTGCTGCTGGTGGAGCTGTGGCCGACGTCGTCGCGGCCCTACATCGGTGGGTCGCAGCACAACAGCATCATCGAACTCACACTGGGCTACAACGGATTCGGGCGACTGACCGGCGATGAGCCGGGTGGCCTGGGCAACCTCAACCACGACGTCGGCTGGGGGAGGCTGTTCGGCTCGAGCATGGGCGCGGACATCGCGTGGCTTCTGCCCGCCGCGGTGATCTGCATCGCCGCCGGATTCGTCATCACCCGACGCAGACCGCGCACCGACCTCACCCGGGCAGCCCTGATCATCTGGGCGGGCTGGCTGGCAGTGACCGCGCTGGTGTTCAGCTACATGAACGGCATCGTCCACCCGTACTACACGGTGGCACTCACACCGGCCATCGCCGCCGGAATCGGCATCGGCGCCACCCTGCTGTGGCAGCGCCGTGACGACATCCGTGCCAGAACCGCACTGTCCGGTGCCGTCCTCGTCACCACGATTCTGGCGGCGGTGCTGCTGTCGCGCCACGGCGACTGGATGCCGTGGCTTCGGGCGGCCGTAGGCGTCGCCGGGGTGGGCGCGGCCGCACTGATACTGGTGGCGGGCCGGTTGAGCGACGCGCTCACCCGATCGGTCGCCGGTCTCGCGATGGTGGCGTGCCTCGTCGCTCCGGCCGCGTACTCGGTTGCCACCGCGGCGACACCCCACAGCGGAGCCCTCCCCTCGGT
>NZ_JBAUJR010000526.1:0-25117 GCF_049683935.1 Mycobacterium sp.
GCGACGACGAGGTGCGCATAGTCGCGGCACACGCCCGCGCCGGCCAGCACCGTGTCGGCGGCGCCGTCGATCGGGTCGCTCGAGCCGGGTACGTAGCTGAGCCGGGTGCCGACCCACGACGACACCTTCTCCAGCAGGGTGGCCGAGTCGGCGAACTCACCGAACTCGGTGGCGGCGAAGCCGTAGAACTTGTCGGCCTCGGCGTACCGGCTGGGCCGCAGGTATGTCGACATGTCGATGTCGCGCAGCGGTGCCGGGTCGGCCTCACCGACGACGGTCGCCGAATAACTCACCGTCAGGTTGCCGACCGGGGCCTCGAAGGTGTGGATCCGGTTGCCGTGGTCGCCCGCGATCTCCCGGATGTCGGCCGGCGGAATCTCCTTGCCGTCCAAGACGAATGTCAGCGACTCGGTGACTTCGGCGCCCGGCTGCGGGGCCACCGCGATCTGGAATTCCAGGGTGGTCGGGGCGGTGATCGCCACGTCCAACTCTGCACCGACATCACGCTTCATGGCCGCTCGCCTTCTTCTCGTCCTCGGAAAAATTCTCACGGCGCTTCTTCGGGCCACGCGCATCTCTACCCCCGAGGACCACGGGCGAAACGTCAGGACAGTTCGGTCAGACCCGCGGCGATCAGCGGTGCGACAGCCTCTGCAACCTTATCCGTATCGTCGGTGACGCCGCTCTCCCTGGCGCGGTAGGCGATGCCCGCCCCGATGATGGCGAGCTTGAAGTAAGCCAGCGCCATGTAGAAGTCCCAGTGATCCAGGGATTGACCGGCAGCACGCGAATACTTCTCGGCGAGCTCGTCGGCCGGCGGGATCAATTCGGAGGCCCATGCGGCGTCGGCGTGCACGAGGTGAAACGTCGGGTGCCGGTACACACACATCAGGGCGGCGTCGCTGAGCGGGTCACCGAGGGTGGACATCTCCCAGTCGAGCACGGCGATCACCTTGGTCGGGTCGTCGGCGTCGAGGATGGTGTTGTCGATGCGGTAGTCCCCGTGCACGATCGCGGTGCGGCTCTGCGGGGGAATAGCCTGCGTCAGCTTTGTGTGCAGAGCGCGGACGTCGTTGTCGCAGGGGTCGTCGTCCCGCTTGACGAGGTCCCACTGCGAACCCCAGCGGCGCACCTGGCGCTCGAGGTAACCACTGGGCTTTCCGAAGTCGCCGAGGCCGACCGCGTCGGGGTCCACCGCGTGTAGGTCGGCGAGCACCGTGATCAGTGAGTCCACGCAGGATTCGATGGTGGCCCGGTCCCCGAGCGCCTCGAGTTGCTCGGTGTAGCGCACCACGTTGCCCGGTACGTAGGCCACCATCTGGAACGGCGCGCCGAGAACGGTGTCGTCGTTGCGCATCGTGACCGCCCGGGCGACGGGGACGGCGGTGTCGGCCAGCGCCGCGACCACGCGGTACTCGCGCGCCATGTCGTGCGCGGATGGGGTGAGCCCGTGCAGGGGCGGGCGGCGCAGCACCCACTGGGACGCGTCGTCGGACACCAGGAACGTCAGGTTCGACCGGCCGCCGGAGACCAGCTCCGCACGCAGCTCCCCTGTGCGCGGTATCCCGGCGTCGCGCAGGTGTCGATCGAGGGCGGTCAGATCGAGGCCATCGAGGTCAGTCACGGGACTTGTCTACCACCGCTGATTCCGGGGGAGGAGGTCCCATACGTGTTCGGTGCCGTTGACCGCCGCCACCCACAGCCGGCCGGTGCGCGACGACAGCAACCGTGTCACCGAGGCATAGTCGACGTTGAACGACAGCAGCCGCTCGGTTCCCAGGATCTGGTGCAGCAGCACGTTGATCACGCCACCGTGGCTGAAGACCGCCACGGTGTCGTCGTGGTCGGTGCCGGCGACCAGATCGTCGACGGCCGCCCTGACACGCCCCAGGAACTCGGCTTCGTCGACACCGCTGGGCAGCCGGCCGTTGATCAGCCGCTCCATCTCGGCCGGGTTCTCGGCGGCGATCTGTTCCACCGGAATGTAATGGGCCATGTCGCGGTCGTACTCGGCGAGTCGGTCGTCGACCTCCACCCCGATACCCAACGCGTCGGCCAGCGGCTGAGCGGTCTCGATCGCCCTGACCTGAGGGCTGCTCAGCACGCGCCGGACGGGGAACCGGCTGAGCGCTTCCGGCAGTCTCGCCGCCTGGTCTTTCCCTTCGGCGGACAGGCGAGGGTCAGAGCCCTGCCCGGGTTCGCTCCGCAACGGCAGCGCATGTCGGACCATAAGCAATTGCACCGTGACACCATATGGCCAATGCGCGCCTTCGCCTGTCCCGTGTGCAACGCCTTCACGGCGTTCGAGGCGGATCACTGTGCAGCCTGCGGATCGGCGGTGGGTCTGCATCTGCCGACGAAGGAGATGTTGGCGCTCGACAACGGTGCCGCCCGCGTCGACGGCCGGCGGTGGATCCTGTGCACCCAACACACGACGCTGGGGTGCAACTGGCTGGTGCCCGAAGAGGAGAGCGACGCCTATCAGCGCGGGCGGTGTCTGTCGGATTCGTTGATCCGCCGTGAACCCGACGCGGCGGACACCCTGGCCCGGGAGAAGCTGGTGCCGACGGCTGCAGCGCTGCGCCGGTTGGTGTACCAACTCACCGACATCGGCCTGCCGGTGGAGCCGTTCTGGCGACGTGATGGCGGCCTGGCGTTCGACCTGCTGTCCAGTTACAGCGAGGGACAGCGGGTGACGATCGGCCACGCGAACGGCGTCATCACGATCGACCTCGTCGAGTCGCTCGACGCCTACCGGGAGTCCTTGCGGGTGCGCCTCGGCGAGCCCTACCGCACCATGCTCGGCCACTTCCGCCACGAGGTGGGCCACTACTACCAGAACGTTCTTGTCGAGAACGGCCCCGGCGCCGACAGATATCTCGACGACTGCAGGCGACTCTTCGGAGACGAACGGGCCGGCTACAGCGAGGCGATCGACCGCCACTACCGGTTCGGCGCACCGGAGGACTGGCACCGCGACTTCATCTCCGAGTACGCCACCATGCACCCGTGGGAGGACTTCGCGGAGTGCTTCGCGCACTACCTGCACATCACCGACACCATCGACACCAGCCGGGAAGCGGGGATGGTGCTGCACGCCGACCGAGTCCGGTTCGCGGCGCCTCGTGACGCGGCGCCGTTGGCGTCCTACGACGAGGTGCCCGTCGAGCGACTGCTCTACGACTGGCAGTGGATCTCACTGTTCTTCAACCGGGTGAACACCGCGATGGGCAAGAATCCGTTGTATCCCTTCACGATTCCCCCACCCGTGGTGGCCAAGCTCGGATTCGTGCACCGGGTGGTCCGGGAGTCGACGCATGGTTAGCGAGAAGTCATACGCGGACAAGCTGTTCGACCTCACCGACCGGGTGGTGCTGGTCACCGGTGGCAGTCGCGGACTTGGCCGCGAGATGGCTTTTGCGGCGGCACACAGCGGCGCCGATGTCATCGTGGCGAGCCGGAAGTACGACGCCTGCGTGGCCACCGCCGAGGAGATCAGCGCGGCAACTGGGCGGACGGCGTTTCCGTACCAGGTGCACGTCGGGCACTGGGACGAACTCGACGGGTTGGTCGACGCCTGCTACGACCGGTTCGGGCGGGTCGACGTGCTGGTCAACAACGCCGGCATGTCACCGGTCTACGACAAGCTCACCGACGTCACCGAGAAGCTGTTCGACGCGGTGATGAACCTGAACCTGAAGGGCCCCTTCCGATTAGCGGCGCTTGTCGGGGAACGGATGGTGGCCGCCGGCGGCGGAACGATCATCAACGTCAGCACTCACGGCTCACTGCGGCCCCACCCGTCGTTCCTGCCCTACGCGGCGTCCAAGGCCGGCCTGAACGCGATGACCGAGGGCCTGGCGTTGGCATTCGGGCCGACCGTCCGGGTGAACACGTTGATGCCGGGGCCGTTCCTCACCGATGTCAGCAAGGCATGGAACTTCGAGGAGTCGGCCAACCCATTTGCACACAGTGCGCTTCAGCGGGCGGGCGATCCCCGCGAAATCGTCGGTGCCGCATTGTTTCTGATGTCCGCCGCGTCGAGTTTCACCACGGGCTCCATCCTGCGCGCCGACGGCGGGATTCCCTGATCCCAGCCCGCGGGGGTCTAGGGCGTGACGATGTTGAACCCGGGATCAGGTTTGTCCAGCGCCCCGACCAACGACTCGAGAACCGCGGCATCGCCTGAGATCTCGAGTCCGGGAGAGGTGCTGTCCCCCGCCGCAAGCGTGAGCAGACGCAGCTTGCTCGCCAGGTTCAGCGTCGCCTGAGCGGTCGCCGCATCGGCGGGCACCTTGCGGTAGACCAGCACACCGTTGCGCAGCGTGAGCCGGTAGTTGGTGGCGGCATCGAGGAACGTGATGTCGACGGCGAGGTCGAGATCCCAGGCGCGCGGGCCGTTCACGCTGATCGCGAGCACATCGAACATCTGCTCGGGCGACAACTGGGACGCCATCGACGTGGACGAAGTCTGCGTCGGGGTACCGAAGTTGCCATCGCGCAACTCGGTGGCGCCGGCGAGGAAGAAGTTGCGCCAGGTCGCGGTCTCGGACCCGTACGCAAGCTGTTCGAGGGTGTCGGCATACAACTGCCGAGCCCCCGCGTGGTTCTCGTCGGTGAAGATCGCGTGATCGAGAAGTGTTGCCGCCCAACGGAAATCGCCTTCGTCAAACTCCGACTGGGCGATCTCGACAACTCGGTCGACACCGCCCATCGCCGCCACATAGCGCGGGCCGATGGCTTCGGGCGGGTGCGGCCACAGCCGCGCCGGGTTGCCGTCGAACCAACCCATGTAGCGCTGGTAGACCGCTTTGACGTTGTGGCTGACCGACCCGTAGTACCCGTGGGCATGCCAGGCCCGTTCCAGCGCCGGCGGCATCACGAAGTCCTCGGCGATCTCGATCCCGGTGAACCCCTGGTTGAGCTGCCGCAGCGTCTGGTCGTGCAGGTAGGAGTACAGATCCCTTTGCAGCGAGAGGAATTCGACGATCCTGTCCTTGCCCCAGGTGGGCCAGTGATGGGAGGCGAACACCACGTCGGCGCGGTCGACGAAGGTGTCGATGGCCTCGGTGAGGTAACCGGCCCAGCCGTGCGGGTCGCGCACCAGGGCGCCGCGCAGCGTCAGCAGGTTGTGCAGGTTGTGTGTCGCGTTCTCCGCCATGCACAGCGCGCGATAGCGCGGGAAGTAGAAGTGCATCTCGGCGGGCGCTTCGGTGCCCGGCGCCATCTGGAACTCGATCTCCACACCGTCGAGAGTGTGTTTCTCGCCGGTCTCGCGGACGTCGACGGTCGGCACGATGATGGCCACCTCGCCCGTCGACGGGGTCTGTCCGAGCCCGCAGCCCACCTGCCCTTTCACCCCGCGGTCGAGGACGGCGCCGTACATGTAGCCCGCACGACGCGCCATCGCCGTTCCCGCGTAGACGTTCTCCTGCACCGCGTGCTCGAGGAATCCTTCGGGAGCCAACACCGCGACCCTGCCGGCGTCGACGTCGGCCTGCGTCGTCACCCCGAGCACTCCGCCGAAGTGGTCGACATGGCTGTGGGTGTATATGACGGCGACGACCGCCCGGTCGCCGCGGTGTTCGCGGTAGAGCGCCAGCGCCGCGGCGGCGGTCTCGGTGGACACCAGCGGGTCGATCACGATGATCCCGGTGTCGCCCTCGACGAAGGTGATGTTCGACAGATCGAAACCACGCACCTGGTAGATGCCCTCGACGACTTCGTAGAGCCCCTGCTTGGCGACCAGGGCCGACTGCCGCCACAGGCTGGGGTGCACACTGGTCGGCGCGTCCCCGGACAGGAAGTCGTACGCGTCGTTGTCCCACACCACGCGCCCGTCGGCCGCGGTGATCACACACGGCTGTCGGGCGGCGATGAAACCTCGGTCGGCATCCTCGAAATCGCGGGTGTCGTCGAACGGCAGGGCGCTCAGTTGCTCACGGTGGGCAGCTTCAATGATGGCTGAGGGCGGCTTGTTGTCCATGTATCCAGATTGCCACGCAGCCCCTGCCCCCGATGGTTGACTGACGATATGGATGTACGCCGAGTGGTCACCGGACACGATGCGTCCGGCAAGTCCGTGTTCGTCAGCGACGAGGCCGTCGCGCCGCGCAGACCGGTGCTGCTGCCCGGCTCCGAATTCACCCTGTTGTGGGGCGGTGACGAAACCCCCCGCTTCCCCGACGACGGCTCGATGCCGAACTGGCACACCTACTTTCCGCCGGTCGGCGGATTCCGGTTCTCGATGTTCACGCTGCCGCCGGGCACCGCAGAGGCCAGGACAGACGACCTCAGCACCGAAGATGCGGTGGCCGACGGGGAGCAGAAACTCCCCGGCCTGCTCGCCTACATGGAACTCGACGACCCCGGCATGCACACCACCGACACCATCGACTTCGAAGTCGTACTGGAGGGCACCGTGGTGCTCGAACTCGACGACGGCGCCGAGGTGACGCTGCACCCGGGAGACACCGTCGTCCAGAACGGCACCAGGCACCGCTGGAAGAATCCGGGGGACACGCCGGCCCGACTGGCACTGTTCGTGTGCGGGGCTGCCCACGACAATGTCAGCCGCCCATCGCCGCCACCAGCCGGCTGACTTCGTCGGTCCCGTGCCCGTCGGCGACCACGTCGTCGGCGTAGCGCTTCAGAGCCTGCAACACACCCGCGTCGACACCGGCCGATTGCGAGTTCGCCACCAGATGTCCCAGCGACGCCGCGGTCGAGGACACCGGTGCGCTGCTGTTTCCGTGCCTGTCGGCGCCGACACGCTCGGCCAATTCCGTGAAGATCGCCGGCAGGATATCGACGATCCCCAAGGCGTGAGGCAACAGTTGCTCAGGTGAAATTTCCTGCATTCCAGCAGTTTTCACCGCATGGAGGAATCCGCCCATCGCTGTCCAGAATATGTCCAGCAGGGCCATGTCGAAGGCGGCGGCACGGCCAGGATCCTCCGCCAACCAGGTGGTCCGGCCCAGCGCACCGAGGACGTCCCGGTACGCGTCGAACACGTCCTCGGGTCCGGCGAAGAGCACGCTGGAGTCCGCGGTTCCCACGACCTCCGTCGGTGTCATGATCGCGCCGTCGAGGTATCGGCCGCCGGCCCGCTCCACCAGGGCAGCCGTCCGGCGCACGCGGTCGGGGGTGTCGGAACTCAGTCCGATCAGTACCCGCCCGGCGGCAGCCCCGCCGGCTTGCGCCACCACGCTGTCGACCGCATCGTGGTCGACGACGTTGATCAGCGTGATCTCGCTCGCGGCGACGGCGTGAGCAGGATCCGACGCCCACTGGGCGCCCCGGGCCAACGCTTGTGCGGCTTTGGATTCCGTGCGATTCCACACTGTCACCTGATGGCCTGCGTCGAGCAACGCACCTGCGAGAGCCTGACCCATCGGGCCGAGACCCAGGACAGTCACCGTGGTCATGCCGCCTCCTCAGGGTTGCGGATGCTCTCGATGATGCGGGCGAAGCCATCGGCACCGTGGCCGGACTCGACCTGGCGACGGATCAGCCGCTGCATGGAATCGATGAGTCCGGTGTCGATTCCCTGGGCGCGGCTCGCCTCGACGATGTCGGCGAGGTCGGAGAACAGCAGGCTCTGCTGCCCAGGCACCGAGTAGTCCCCGCCGTCGATGATCTGCGCGTAGTCGGTGATCGAGGGCGCCAGCGCCTGCAGCCACGGCACCGCGCGAGCAGCGAACTCGGTGGCGGACACCCCTGCCGGCCCCACCATCGCCGCACCGTGGAAGAAACCCGCGAACATCGCGTACATGCCAGCCAGCAGAGCGAGGTCATACAACGAGGCCATGCCCGCGTCCGTGCCGAAATACTCTGCGGTTCCCCACTCTTGGAGTAGCCCACGGTGCGCGTCGAACACGTCGCGCGAGCCGCTGTACAACAGCGTCGACGCGGTGGTGCCGATCATTTCCGGCGTCGCCATGATGCCACCGTCCAGGTAGCCGACCCCTACGGCGTCGGCCCACTGTGCGAGTTCGCGCGCACCATCGGGTGCCGTCGTGGTCAGGTTGACCACCTGCCGTCCGCTGAGATCTCCTGCCACCGGATCGAGCACGTCGTGCACCGACGCGTGGTCGAGCAGGCACACGACGACGAGATCGGCGGCGGAGACTGCGGCGCTGACGGTGTCCGCGACCGTCGCCCCGTCGGCTGCCAACGGTTGCGCCCTTGCGGCAGAACGATTCCAGACGGTGGTGCGGTGACCGGCTCTGACAGTGGCGCGAGCGAGCGACGAGCCCATCTCGCCCGTCCCTACGAAAGTCACTGAAGTCATGGCACGATCGTGGCCGGACGGAAACTTTCCGACAAGTACCCACTATTAGGGGGGGTACTTACCAAAAGGGAACTATTGAGCTCGACGTGCAGGGAGGACTCAGTGGCGGCATTGGGAAAGTACACATGCGGCCTCGACGCGGCGATGGCCGTCGTGGACGGCAAGTGGAAACCGCTGATCCTGTGGGAGCTCAGCGAAGGGCCCGTGCGATTCAACATGCTGCATCGCAATCTGACCGGCATCTCCCAGAAGATGCTCACCCAGCACCTCAAGGAGTTGCAGCGCCATGGCGTGGTGCACCGCGAGAGCTACCACGAGGTGCCGCCGCGGGTCGAGTACTCGATGACCCCCGCCGGCAGAGAACTCCTGCAGGCGCTCGAGCCGCTGGGCACCTGGGCCGAAAACCACATCGATCTGATCTGCGCGGCCGACGCCGGTTAGTCCGCCTGTTCGGCCAGCCAGCGTTCCGCGCGTCGCTTCGAGGCCTGGGCGAGCCATGCGTCCTGAATCAGTTCCCGCAGTTCGCTGACACCGACCTCGCCGAGCCTGCTGGCACGCACCAACACCGACAGGTGCCCGTCGAAGTGCGCGGTGCTGAAGAACGGTGACTCCGGATCCTGTACCAGCGCGCGCTTGTCGGCCTCGGATTCCACCCAGATCACGATGACGTCCGGGTACTTCTCGCCGGTGTCGGGATCGACGGCATCCGGACGCGGCGTACGGAAGAACACGAACGACTTGCCGCCGACCTGGTAGATCGAGTTACCAGCCCTCGGTCCCTCGACACGGTTCACGTGCGGCATGGACGCCGCGATCTCGTGGACGTCGGCCTCGGTGGCGGGTCGGTCACGCATCACGTTCCACCCGATGCAGTTCGACGTCGGTCAGCTCGCCGTCCGCCACCGTGGCGGTCATGTACGTGCAGTGCGGCTGACGGCGGCGGTCGGTCGGTGAACCCGGATTCAGCAGTCGCAGGCCAGATTTCGCGGTTCCATCCCATGGGATGTGGCTGTGGCCGAACACCAGCACGTCGGTGTCGCGATACAACTTCGCCATCCGTTCGTCGCGCCCGGCCGACGCACCCGTCTCGTGCGTCACGGTGAATCGCAGACCGCCCAGCTCGACGTCAGCGCGCTCTGGCAGTCGGCGCCGCAGCTCGTCGCCGTCGTTGTTGCCCCAGCACGCGACCAGCCGCCGGGCCCGCTCCTCCAGCGCGTCGAGCAGGGCCGGTGCCATCCAGTCACCGGCGTGGATCACCACGTCCGCGGCCGCCACCTCGTCCCAGACGGCGGCGGGCAGATCGCGCGCCCTCGTAGGAACATGTGTGTCAGCGATCAGCAGCAGGCGCACATCCTCCACATTAGGAGGTCCGGCCGAGGTGAACGTCAGCGTGCGAGCGTCTGATGAATGGAGCGAACCGCGCTGGCACCCTCGCCCACCGCGGCGGCCACCCGCTTCATCGAACCGGCGTGCACGTCACCCACCGCGAACACGCCGGGAAGCGACGTCTCGAACGGGCGCGGCCGCCGGCTCAGTGACTGCCACGTACCGCCGCTCAGTACGGCATCGGGCAGCGCCGAGTCGGTGAGGATGAACCCTTTGGCATCCAGAGCGACGCCACCACACCACTGGGTTGCGGGTCGTGCACCGATGAAGCAGAACAGCCCGCGGCACGGTTGCGGCGCGAGTTCGCGTCCGGAACTGTCGGTGATCGAGATCGCCTCGAGGTATGTGTCTCCATGGAGCGCTGTCACCTCGCTGCACAGTCGCGTCGTGATCGCCGGATGTTCGTCGATCCGGTCGGCGAGGTAACTCGACATGTCCTTGCGTAAGGTGTTGCCACGCACGATCAGGTCGACGCGAGAGCCGTTGGCGGCCAGGTGCAATGCGGCTTGTCCGGCAGAATTGGCACCGCCGACGACGGCGACCGGATCAGCGCCGCAGGCAGCGACCTCCAGTTGGGTGGCGGCGTAGAAAATCCCCGCACCTTCGAACTCACGCCACCTCGGCAGAGGCAGGGTGCTGTAGGCCGCGCCGGTGGCGATCACGATCGTGCGGGTTTTCATCACCGCACCCTCGGCCAGTTCGACTGCCAGATGCGGACCGTCGTCGACGATCCCCACCGCAGCGGCCGGACTCAGCAGTTCGGCACCGAATTTCTGCGACTGGATCATCGCGCGGCCGGTGAGGTCGGCGCCGGAGATGCCCGAGGTGAACCCCAGATAGTTCTCGATGCGCGAACTGGCGGCGGCCTGGCCGCCGATCGTGGTCGCCTCGAGCAAGACCGTGTCGAGGCCCTCGGAGGCGGCATATACCGCGCTCGCCAGACCCGCCGGCCCTCCGCCCACGATGACGACATCACACACCCGGGTGCTGGCATCGCTGCGAATCGACCCTGCCATCCCGAGGGCTTGCGAGACCGTCGCGGCTGTCGCGGCGCGCACCGTGCGGGTCGGGGTCACCAGTACCGGCAGATCCGCCGACGTGAAGCCATGGGACGCCAACATCGATTCGGCGTCGTCGGTTTCGACGTCATTCCAGGTGTAGGGGATCTCGCAACGGGCCAGCCACCTGCGGATGGCCAACGTGTCGCCCGACAGCCCACTGCCGATCAGCTGCACACTCTCTGTCGCGGCCCCGCTGAGCATCATGTGCCGCCGCGCGAGCAGAGCGCGAAATATCACATCCGACAGTTCGACTTCCCGGTCCATCAGCTCGCGGAAACGGGCCGCGGGAACCCGCACCACCTCTCCCGCCACGATGACCCGGGCTGCGAGCACAGTCTCCTGCCCGGTCAGCATGTTCAACTCGCCGAGAAAACGCCCCGGACCATCGGTGGCGATGAGCACCTCGCCGCCGGAAACCGCCGAACCGACCACCTCGACGGTGGCGCTCTCGAGATAGAAGAAGTCGTAGTACGCCTGACCCGGCTCGAACAGCAGGTCGCCCACCGCGACCGACTCTCGGGTGCCGTAGCGGCGGATCTGCTGTACCTGCTGCGCGTCCAGCGTCGGGTAGGCGTTGTTCACGCCGAGAACTTCGCTCACAGCGGCCGCCAGCCCGTCCAATTGCATCGATCAGTGCGCGCTCTTGCTGCGATGCTAGCGGACGGTGACGTGCGTCGATCTGTATGAAGACAGGGCGAGCGGTGGAGTCGTTGGGCGAGAACGCTTTACGTCGACTTGCGCGACACCGGGCGCCAACCCGGCGGCGGGTCCTCACCGACCCGGCCGTCCACGGCCTCCCGCAGCAGATCGGCGTGCCCGGTGTGTCGGCCGTACTCCTCGATGAGATCGCACAGCAGCCGGCGCAGGTTGGCGTGGTTTCCCTGCTCGTCGCTGACCGCCACGATCTGGTCGAGTCCACCGCGCGCCAGGGCCGCGGCCAGCCGGGTCCGCGAACGGTGCACCGCGTCATGCCAGACGGCATACAGCTGCTCTGGTGTGTCCGCTGCCGCCGAGGTGAACTCCCAGTCCTCGGTGTCGTCCCACAGCGCATCCCACGGCTGCCCGACCGGGTCGCCGGTGAGCTTGCGGGTGAACAGGAAGTCCTCGTTGAACGCCAGATGTTTGAGCAACCCGCCGAGCGTCAGCCCCGAAGCGCCTGTGCGCGCCTGCAGACCGGCCGCGTCCAGGCCGTCGGCCTTCCACAAGAACGTGGTGCGCAGCCGCTCGAGCGCACCCACGAGGTGCTCGACCTCGCTGCCTGCGAGCGGCGGTTCCCAGGGAGTGTCGCTGTCGGCCATGGGACAACGTTAGGGTGCGCCCGGAAGAATCTGCACCCTGCCGGAAGCGGCTTTTCGGTCGAGCCACAGCACGACGGCCATGTGTGGGACGGTGAGCGCGAGCAACAGGCGGAGCACTTCGGCCACGGCGATCGTAGGGTCTGGTGCTGCCGCGGTGAACCAGCCCAGGGCAGCGACGGCTGCCAGTGCCGCGGCCGACGGCAACGCAGCCAGCCGGACGAAACGCTGGACCGCGGCTCGTCGTCGTCCGGTGGCCAGCAGAGCCGCGCAACCCGGCTCGACGGTGAGCATCCGCGCTGTGTGGCGGACTGCATGCCATCCGCCGAACCACACGGCGAACGCGACCAACGGCGGTGCCACCATCCCCAGCGCACCGATGAGCACGATATCGAGCGCTACCGCGGGATTACCCGACACGAGCGAGTAGGCCACTGCGACAACCGCTGCGCCACACCATGTGAGCATGAGTGCGATCTGAACCGGTGCGGAGCCGATGAACCACGCGAGATCTGGCGAGACAGCCGTCGCCACGGCTTCGAGCTGATCACCGGAGCGGGCCAGCGGAAGTACCAGTGCGCCGGAGCCCGCAATGACAATCGCTCCGGCAGGCAGACGACCGGGCTGCCAACCGGTGACCTGGCGCGCCACCTCGAGCTCCCCGAGGCCGAAATGCACCGCACTGAGCACCACGACCACGACCACAGCTGCCAGACCCGCCCACCGCAGCAGCGCCCACGCCGCGACCGCCACCCCCGCGTACACGGAGGCAACAACCAGAAGTGGTGTGCCACCTGCCAATCGGGTCGTCATCAGGTGGTCGACGGCTCCGTGCGGAACTCCGGCCACCAGTGCGAATCCGACGATGACATAGGAAACAGGCGCGCTGATGGCGGGTGCGCCGACAAGGGGAGCACCCGCCACCAGCACGGTGCCGATCACCAGCCATCGCGACCAGGCCACTGCGATCGGCAGTGCGCCAGGGGTCACGGCGGCGTGAGAATCTAGGCCGTAGGCGCCGGGGTCGGCGCCTTCTTGCCGTTCGTCTTGGCGACGACGGGCCCGTCCTCGGAGTGGTTCCCCAGGACCGCGAACTCGGCATCGTCAGAGAACGACTTAAGCCTCGCGATCTTGTAGATCAACAGGCCGTAGAGCACCTTGGCCAGGATGTCGGCGATGGAGTAACCGCCCTGCTTGGCCACCCATGCGAACGCGCCGTCGAATCCGAGGAGCGGAATGATGTACGCGATCGGGTAGACACCCCAGGTCGCCAGCAGCAGGATTCGCATCCGACTCACGGTGGTGCGCACGGCGGCGGGCTGACGGTCGAGCGAGCGGGTCAACTCGACGAACAACACGTACAGGATGTAAAGGAACGGGAGGGTGGACAGCAGCCCGAAGATGTTGCGGATGCCGTTGTCAGAGCTGATCTCACCGGGGTAGCCGAGAACGATCATCAGCGCCGACGCCGGAATCAGCCGGTAGAGCAACGAGTTCTGCAGTTTACGGGCCAGCGCCAGGACGACGATGAGCTCGGTCAGCAGCAGCGGCACTGTGAGCAACCAGTCCACGTAGCGGTATCCCTCGTTGAACGATTCGCCGGCTGCCTGGACATACACTCCACGGCCACCCTGCGCATCCGTCACGAACGCCGCCTTGAACGACTCGAAGATACGGAAGTAGTGGTAGGCGGCTATCCCGCAGACGATCGCGGAGATCACGAGTGCCTGGCGGTAGCGGGCCAGCACCCTCGGCTGGACCGCGAGAAGGAAGATCGCACCGAACAACTGCGCCGCGATCGTCAGTGACAGAAGGTTGTAGACCGTGTCGAATTGGCCCTGGGTCAGTTCTTCAGGAATCATTTCTCACCTTTGAGAATGGAGCGGAGGGGACAGAACCGACCGTACAGTAATGAACGACTAGTTCACTAGTGTCCGTTAATTACGTTTTTGGACAACTTGTTCATCGGCTAACTTTGTGGCTGGCGACAGCGGCTTCCAGCGCGTCGCACCGACCACGGGAGGTGACGCACGCACATGACACCCGGCAACATCGACAGGCCCGAGCCGATCACCGACTCTCGGGTCACGCGGACCCGCGCCGACGTGGGACGGACCGCGCTGGACTTGTTGACTCGGGAGGGTTCCGACTCACTCACGCACGCACGCATCGCCGAGATCGCCGGGTACTCGAAAACGACGCTCTACGCTCACTGGCCCACCCGATTCGATCTCTTCGTGACCGCGCTGGATTCCCTCGGCGAAATGCCACACCAGGCACCGACCGGCGATCTGCGCAGCGACTTGATCGGGGAGCTGAAGATGTTCCGCAAGGCGGTGGTCGAACTTCACCTCGACCGAATACTGTCGGCAATGGCCCAGTGGGCGACGGTCGAGACGATGAGTGAGATCCGAGACACGCTCAACACACGAGCCCAGCAACCGATCCGCAGCATGCTCGCGGCGTCCTTCGAGGGCGCATCACTGGAGGCGGCCATCTCGATGCTCGCCGGGGTGGTCGCGTGCCCGTCGCTGATGTTCGGCACCGTCCCTGACGACGACGTCATCGAAGCGGCGGTCGACGTGATCCTGAGCCGACCGTCGTGAGCCAAGCTGGGTGCGCCCGAAGGGATTCGAACCCCTAACCTTCTGATCCGTAGTCAGATGCTCTATCCGTTGAGCTACGGGCGCTGGGTGAAGCTATTCAGTTCTCGACGCCGGCGAGCCGACGAGCTGTCATACGCGGAGGCGAGAGGATTTGAACCTCCGGTCCGCTTTAAGACGGACAACTCATTAGCAGTGAGTCCCATTCGGCCGCTCTGGCACGCCTCCCGACGTTTACCGCCGCTGGATGAGAGTACACAGGGGCCGCCGCGGGAGGCAAAGCAGATCCGACCGGGCCCTAAACTGTTCGGGTGTCCGTCCGCCTGCGCCCCGAACTCGCCGACATCCCTGCCTACACGCCGGGCAAGACGGTGCCGGGCGCGATCAAGATCGCGAGCAACGAGACCGTCGACGGCCCGCTGCCCAGTGTGCGGGCGGCGATCGCACAGGCGATCGACGGCATCAACCGCTATCCCGACAACGGCTACGTCGAGCTCAAAGAGCGCCTGGCCAAGCATGTGAACTTCGCACCCGAGAACATCTCCGTCGGCTGCGGCTCGGTCAGCCTGTGCCAGCAACTGATCCAGATCACCTCGACCGTCGGCGACGAGGTGCTCTTCGGCTGGCGCAGTTTCGAGATCTACCCGCTGCAGGTTCGCACCGCCGGCGCCACCCCGGTACAGGTGCCACTGCGTGATCACACCTTCGACCTGGACGCGATGCTCGCCGCGATCACCGAGCGGACCCGGTTGATCTTCGTATGCAACCCGAACAACCCGACCAGCACGGTCGTCGACCCCGAGGCGCTCAGCCGGTTCGTCGAGGCGGTGCCGCCGCACATCCTGGTGGTGCTCGACGAGGCCTACATCGAGTACATCCGCGACGACCTGGTGCCCGACAGTTTCGGGTTGGTGCGGACCCATGCGAATGTTGTTGTGCTGCGCACTTTCTCGAAGGCATACGGGTTGGCCGGACTGCGCATCGGCTACGCCGTCGGCGATCCGGACATCATCACCGCGCTGTCCAAGGTGTACGTGCCCTTCACCGCCACGAGCGTCTCCCAGTCTGCCGCGATCGCCTGCCTTGATGCCGCCGACGAGTTGATGGTGCGCACCGACGCCGTCGTCGCCGAACGCACCCGGGTCGCCGCGGCCCTGCGCGAGGCCGGTTACGAGGTGCCGCCCTCGCAGGCCAACTTCGTGTGGCTGCCGCTGGTCGGCCGGGCCCAGCAGTTCGCCGGGGACGCCGCGAACAGCCGCATCATCGTGCGTCCGTACGGGGAGGACGGTGTGCGGGTGACCGTGGCCGCCCCCGACGAGAACGATGCCTTCCTCGACTTCGCCAGGGGCTGGATCACCGACCAGGAGACGCACCGATGACCGCGACACCACCCACCCCGCTCGGCCCGCCCGTGACACACACTGCACGCGACACCTTCGTCGAACTCAAGGGCCGCACCGGTCAGATCACCGACGCCGAACTCGACGAATTCTGGGAGAAGCTGGCTCCGGCCACGATCGACTTCATGATCGGCGAGTGGAAGGGCGGCGAGTTCCAGACCGGGCACAAGGCCAACGGGTTCATGAAACGGCTGAACTGGTTCGGCAAGACGTTCCACTCCGCGGCCGACGCCAAGCCGCTCGTCTGCATCGATGCCGACGGCAACAAGTTCTCCAACACTGAGGCGATGAACGGCGAAGCCAGCCTGTGGATGGAGGAGTTCCGCGGCGAGATGGTCGCCTCGATGGTCTACGACGGTAAGCCGGTGCACGATCACTTCAAGGTGGTCGACGCCAACACGGTGATCGGCCTGATGAACGGCAAGGGTGCGCTGGACACCTCGTCGGGCACACCCCGTCACCTGTACTTTTACCTCGAACGGAGCTAGCCGCATATCGTGGCCAGGATGAGCACGCGCGTACGGGTGGCGGCAGCCACCGTGGTCGGTGTGGGAATCGTTCTCGGCGTGGCCACCGGATGCCAGCAGACCACCGAAGGTGTCGTCGCCCAGACGACGGAACCGGGTCCGCCGCTGACCTCGCCGCCGACGACCGGGGGCCGTACGCCGTCCATCCCGGGCCTACCGGACATCCAGATCCCGAACATCCCGCTGCCGACCCGAAACACCGACGTCCCCGAGGTTCCCGCTCCGGCGAACGCGCTCGAGATGACGTGCGAGGAGTTCAGCGCGCTCGACGAGGCCACCCGGGTGGCGGTGGTCCGGGAGATCCTCGCCCAGGAGGCCAACCCGCTGGGTCCCGACGGCGAGTTCGTCGGGCAGATCCTCGCTGACGCAGCCTGCCAGTTCCTGCCGACGGCCACCGTCAGCGAGGTCCTGATGGGCGGCTAGCAGAGCCCCGGCTAGCCTTTTGCTCCATGAGCAGCTCATACGAATCGGTGACCGTCGATATCGCCGACCGAATCGCACAGGTGACGTTGATCGGCCCCGGCAAGGGCAATGCGATGGGTCCGGCGTTCTGGGCCGAGCTTCCGGTGGTCTTCGCCGAGTTGGACGCCGACCCCGAAGTGCGGGCGATCGTCCTGACCGGGTCGGGCCGCAACTTCAGCTACGGCCTCGACCTCATCGCGATGGGTGACACGCTCTCACCGATGCTGGCCGACGGTGCGCTGGCCAAGCCGCGGGCGGACTTCCATGCGCGACTGAAGGTCATGCAGCAGTCCATCACCGCGGTCGCGGACTGCCGCACCCCGACCATCGCGTCCGTCCACGGCTGGTGCATCGGCGGCGGCGTCGACCTGATCTCCGCGGTCGACATCCGTTACGCGAGCGCGGACGCGAAGTTCTCGGTGCGCGAGGTCAAGCTCGCCATCGTCGCCGATGTCGGCTCGCTGGCCCGGCTGCCACTGATGCTGTCCGACGGCCATCTGCGCGAACTGGCGTTGACGGGCAAGGACATAGATTCAGCACGCGCCGAGAAGATCGGACTGGTCAACGACGTGTACCCCGACGCCGAGTCGTCGCTGGCCGCCGCGCGCGCCACCGCGGCAGAGATCGCCGCGAACCCACCGCTGGTGGTGCAGGGAATCAAGGACGTGCTCGACGAGCAGCGGACCGCAGACGTGTCGGCCAGCCTGCGCTACGTCGCGGCGTGGAACTCGGCGTTCCTGCCGTCCCGGGACCTGACCGAGGGCATCACCGCGATGTTCGAGAAGCGCGCGCCCGACTTCACCGGTGAGTGACGCGACGACAGCGGTGGCGGAGGGATTTGAACCCCCGGTCGGTGTTAGCCGACTCTCGCTTTCAAGGCGAGTGCATTAGGCCGCTCTGCCACGCCACCGCGGGACAGTCTAAACGCGACCGATCTTGGCCGACGGCGCCCCGGACTTCAGCCCCACACTGATCCGCCGGCAGTTCTCCCCCATCGCCGACACCTGCGGCCGCGACAGCTTGTCGAGGAAGTGGGTGCGTACCGCCACGCCGTAGGTTTGCATCGCCGTTCCGAGGGCCTCCCTGCCCTCGGAGGTGATGCTGGCGACGACACCGCGGCCGTCGTCGGGACTGGCCCCCCGCGTGACGAGTCCCTGCTTCTCCAGTCGGTGGATCTGGCGCGTCACCCGACTGGGCAGCGACAGCAGAGCTTCGGCGAGATCACCCATTCGGGCCGCCCCGTTGGGCGATCTGGCCAGAAGATCGAGCAGTCGCACGTCGTTGAGCGTCAGACCGTGTTCGTCGATCAGCGACCGATTCATGGTCGCGTACATTCTCAGCGCGGCGTCGAGAAAGTTCAGCCACGCGCGTTGTTCAGCGATGTCCAAGCCCGGCGTTTCGCTCGCCGTGCGCCCCCCTATGATCCCCTCCATCTGCACATGATAGTGCCGCGGCACCGTGGCCGGAGGTCGAAAGCGCGACGCGTTTCCCCAGCGTAGTAGCGTTGTCCGAATGCGTGCGATCGTGGCCGAATCCCCCGACAGACTCGTCTGGCAATCCGTCCAGGACGTGGCGCCGGCCGCCGGCGAGGTCCTCATCAAGGTTGCCGCCGCGGGCGTGAACCGCGCCGACCTGATGCAAGCCGCAGGCAAGTATCCACCCCCTCCCGGTGCCAGCGAGATCATCGGCCTGGAAGTGTCGGGCACCATCGAGGCGGTCGGAGACCACGTCACCCGGTGGTCTGCGGGGCAACAGGTCTGCGCTTTGCTGGCAGGCGGCGGCTACGCCGAATATGTGGCCGTTCCCGCAGGTCAGGTGATGCCTCTACCCGACGGTGTCGAGCTGCCACACGCCGCCGCGCTCCCCGAGGTCGCCTGCACTGTCTGGTCGAATCTGGTGATGACCGCCGGGCTGCGCGCGTCGCACCTTCTGCTCGTCCACGGCGGCGCCAGCGGCATCGGCACCCACGCCATCCAGGTCGCCCGCGCACTGAACTGCCGGGTCGCCGTCACCGCGGGCTCGCGCAACAAACTCGACCTGTGTGCGGAACTGGGCGCCGAGATCACCGTCGACTACCGCAACGAGGACTTCGTCGACGTGGTCCGCAGCGCAGGTGGAGCCGACGTCATCCTCGACATCATGGGGGCGGCCTACCTGGACCGCAACGTCGACGCACTGGCCAATGACGGGCGGCTGGTCATCATCGGCATGCAGGGCGGGGCCAAGGCAGAGCTGAACATCGCGAAGCTGCTGGCCAAACGCGGCGGCGTCATCGCGACCGCGCTGCGCGCCCGCCCGGTCGAGGGCCCGGGCGGCAAGAGCGACATCGTGGCCCGGGTGGTCGACGACGTCTGGCCGATGGTGGCCGACGGCCTGGTCCGGCCGGTGATCGGGGCCGAGTTCCCGATCGCCGAAGCCCAAGCCGCCCACGAGTTGCTGGCATCGGGTGATGTGTCAGGCAAAGTGCTTCTGCGCATTGGCGATTAGCGCTGGGGGACGGCGTCAGCCGAGCGACGCCAACGCGCGCACCAACTGGTCCACCTCGGCGATGGTGCTGTAATGCGCCAGTCCGACGGTCACCGCGCCGCCGATGTCGTCGACGCCGATCAGGTCCAGAACACGTGAGCTGGCGTTCGCCATCGCCAGCACGCCGTTGTCCGCAAGGCGCTGCACGACGCGTTCGGCAGGCACCTTGTCGATCGCAAAACTCAGCACCGGGATCCGCACCTCGGGGCTGCCGAGCACCATCACCGTCGGCAGCGACCGCAACGACGTCAGCAGGTAGTCGAACAGCCCGCCCAGGTACGCCTCCGACGACTGCATCGACACCGACAGCCGCTCACGCCGGCTTCCCTGTGCCGAATCGTCCAGGTTCGCAAGGTATTCGATGCTGGCCACCACGCCCGCGAGCATCCCGAACTGATGTGACCCGAGCTCCAACCGCGCCGGCCCGGTGGCGTCGGGGTCCAGCGACACCGACCCGAAGGCGTCGATGATCGAGGGGTCGCGGAAGGCCAGCGCACCGATCGGCGGTCCGCCCCACGCCAGGGCATTGACCGCGATGACGTCGGCGTCGATCTCGTTGATGTCGACGAGCCGGTACGGCGCCGCGGCCGAGTGGTCGACGACGACCAGTCCGCCGACCTCGTGCACCAGCTTGGTGACCTCGCCCAGCTCGGTCACCGTGCCCAAAGTCGAAGAGGCAGAGGTGATCGCGACCAATCGGGTGGGGCGGGTGATCAAGCCCTCCCACTGCCAGGGCGGCAGCTCGCCGGTCTCGATGTCGACCTCGGCCCACTTCACCTTGGCGCCGTATCGGTTCGACGCGCGCAGCCACGGCGCGATGTTGGCCTCGTCGTCGAGGCGGGTCACCACCACCTCGTAGCCGAGGCCCACCCGACCCGACGCGGCGTCGGCCAGCGACGTCAGCAGCACCGCACGATCGGCGCCCAGAACCACCCCGGCCGGATCCGCATTGACCAGGTCGGCCACCGCCTGCCGGGCGGCGGAGAGCACCGCCGCGCTGCGCCTCGCGGAGGGGTGCGGACCGGATGCGTCGGGCATCGAACCGCGGAATGCGGTGGACACCGCGCGGCTGACCGAATCCGGCAGCAGCATGCCGTGCTGGGCGTCCATATGAACCCAGCCATCGCCCAACGACGGGTGCAATCCCCGCACCCGGGCGACGTCGTATGCCATGTCAGCCCACCTTAGTGCGTCAGTGAATTCCGCCTCACCAGCCCGAATACAGACCGATTCGACGAACGTCCGACCTTGCGTCTTGCTGCCCGCGCCCAACCGGAACGGGTCATCTGCGCAGCAATACTAGTCCAGTGCGCCGCGGGCTCGGAGTCCTACTTGCAGCATCGTTGCTGGCAGCGGGCGCGGCAATCGTCGCACCATGTAGCGGGGTTTGCGGATCGGGACACGGTGGCCGGGGTCCCTGGACAAATCGTCGTCGTGGGAGAAGATCTGAGACGACGGCACGGGCCGCGCCCACCACCGGTGCGTGGCCCAGCCGCAGCCGGAAAGCGATGCTGGGGCACTCTAGGGACATGACAAGCAATACCGACGACGACAACATCGAGATCATCGCCGACGGTCCGGATGCGATGGACGTCGACCGGGGCGACGGCAAGTCGTTGACCGACCTCGTCGAACAGCCCGCAAAGGTGATGCGGATCGGCACGATGATCAAGCAGCTGCTGGAGGAGGTGCGGGCGGCTCCGCTGGACGACGCCAGCCGCGGCCGGCTGCGCGACATCCACCGCACCAGCATCAGCGAGCTGGAGGAGGGGCTGGCCCCCGAACTGCGCGACGAACTGGAGCGGCTGACGCTGCCCTTCACCGAGGACACGGTTCCCTCCGATGCCGAGCTACGGATCGCCCAGGCCCAGCTGGTCGGCTGGCTCGAGGGGCTCTTCCACGGCATCCAGACGGCGCTGTTCGCCCAACAGATGGCAGCCCGCCAGCAGCTCGAGCAGATGCGCCAGGGTGCATTGCCTCCCGGTGTGGCCGTGCCGGGGCAACGAGGTGGTCCCGGGCACCCCGGCACCGGTCAGTATCTGTGAGACCGGGGTGGCCAGTCCTGAACCGTCAGAACCACGGATCGACACCCGCAATGCGTGGGTGGAGTTCCCGATCTTCGACGCCAAGTCGCGCTCGCTGAAGAAGGCCTTCCTCGGGAAGGCGGGCGGCGCGATCGGACGCAACGACTCCAACGTCGTCGTCATCGAGGCGTTGCGCGACATCACCCTGTCGCTCAAGATGGGCGACCGGGTCGGCCTGGTCGGACACAACGGTGCCGGCAAGTCGACGCTGCTGCGCCTGCTGTCGGGCATCTACGAACCGACCAGGGGCGTGGCGACAGTCCAGGGCCGCGTCGCGCCGGTGTTCGATCTGGGAGTCGGGATGGACCCGGAGATCTCCGGGTTCGAGAACATCATCATCCGCGGTCTGTTCCTCGGACAGACCCGCAAGCAGATGATGGCCAAGATCGACGAGATCGCCGAGTTCACCGAACTCGGCGACTACCTGTCGATGCCGTTGCGCACCTATTCGACCGGCATGCGGGTCCGGCTGGCGATGGGCGTGGTGACCAGTATCGACCCGGAGATCCTGCTGCTCGACGAGGGCATCGGCGCGGTGGACGCCGACTTCCTGAAAAAGGCCCAGACCCGGTTGGCGGCCCTTGTGGAGCGCTCCGGCATCCTCGTCTTCGCCAGCCACTCCAACGAGTTCCTGGCCCGGTTGTGCAATACCGCGATGTGGATCGACCACGGCACCGTGAGGATGTCGGGCGAGATCGAGGACGTGGTGCGGGCCTACGAGGGCGAAGACGCCGCCAGACACGTGCGCGAGGTTCTGGAAGAGACAGCACACACGCATGAGTGAGCAGATCGTTACGGTGGTCGTCACCCACCGCCGCCCCGACGAACTCGCCAAGTCACTCGACGCGGTCTCGTCGCAGAGCAGACGACCCGACCACCTGATCGTCGTGGACAACGATCACGACGACCGCGTGCGTGATCTGGTCGAGGGCCAACCGATTCCGACGACCTACCTGGGATCTCACCGAAACCTCGGCGGCGCAGGTGGTTTTGCGCTGGGCATGCTCCATGCGCTGAGCCTGGGTGCGGACTGGGTCTGGCTGGCCGACGACGACGGGCGCCCCCAGGATGCCGAAGTGCTGGCCACTCTGCTGGCATGCGCCGACAGACACGGCCTGGCCGAGGTCTCCCCGATGATCTGCGACCTGGACGACCCCGAGCGACTCGCGTTCCCACTGCGGCGCGGGCTGAAATGGCGGCGGCGGGTGAGCGAGTTGCGCACGGATTCGCAACTGCCCGACCTGATGCCGGGCATCGCGCACCTGTTCAACGGTGCCCTGTTTCGCGCCACCACGATCGAGGCCGCCGGCGTACCCGACCTGCGACTGTTCTTTCGCGGCGACGAAACCGAAGTACACCGACGGCTGCTGCGATCGGGTTTGCCCTTCGGCACCTGCCTGCACGCGGTGTACCTACACCCCCAGGGCGGCGACGAGTTCAAGCCGATCCTGGGCGGCCGCATGCACGCTCAGTACCCCGACAACCCCACCAAGCGGTACTTCACCTACCGCAACAGGGGTTACCTGCAGTCTCAGCCCGGCATGCACAAGCTGGTGCTGCAGGAGTATCTGCGTTACTCCTGGTACTTCGTGGTGTCGCGACGTGATCCTGCCGGGCTGCGGGAGTGGATTCGATTGCGGCGCTTGGGCCGACGGGAGAGGTTCGGCAGATGACGATCATGGATGCCGCCGCGCAGTCCAGGACGTTCCGGCGGGCGTGGGGCGACCTCGTCGACGGCTTCGGCAAGCGCGAACTGTGGTTACACCTGGGCTGGCAGGACATCAAGCAGCGCTACCGGCGCTCGGTGCTGGGTCCGTTCTGGATCACCATCGCGACCGGAACCACCGCGGTCGCGATGGGCGCGCTGTACTCGGTGCTGTTCAAGCTCGAACTGTCCGAACATCTTCCGTACGTCACGCTGGGCCTGATCATCTGGAACCTGATCAACGCGTCGATCCTCGAGGGGTCCGACGTGTTCATCGCCAACGAAGGCCTGATCAAACAACTACCGACGCCGCTGTCGGTTCATGTCTACCGACTGGTGTGGCGGCAGATGATCCTGTTCGCCCACAACATCATCATCTTCGTGATCATCGCGATCATCTTCCCCAAACCGTGGCAGTGGACCGACCTGACATTCATCCCGGCGCTGTTCCTGATCGCGCTGAATTGTGTCTGGGTGGCACTGTGTTTCGGAATTCTGGCCACTCGCTACCGCGACATCGGCCCGCTGCTGGCCAGCCTGGTGCAGCTGCTGTTCTTCATGACGCCGATCATCTGGAACGAGTCGACGCTGCGCAGCCAGGGAGCGGGCGACTGGGCCAGGATCGTCGAGCTCAACCCGCTGCTGCACTACCTCGACATCGTCCGTGCCCCGCTGCTCGGCGCCGAGCAGGAGTTGCGGCACTGGCTGGTGGTGATCGCGCTGACGATCATCGGGTGGATCTTCGCCGCGCTGGCGATGCGCCAGTACCGGGCGCGGGTTCCCTACTGGGTCTGAGGTTCCGGACCGAAGACGAACCGTCGGCCGGTCAACGTCTCCGGTGTGATGCGCACGAACCGCAGCTTCTCGGTGGCGACCCACGGATAGAGACCGGCGCGGTGGGCCTCGTCGATGTCGGCCGAGGTGGACAGCAAGTGCGCGGTGCCGCGGACCACGACGCTCCACCCCTCGCGGACATTGTGGTCGTCGGCTTCGAACACCACATGCTCGTTGAGCACAGCGGTCAGCAGCTTCGTCCCTTCGGCCGTGCGGAACAGCAGTGTCTTGTGCTGTACGACGAAGTTGACGGGAAAGATCTCGGTCCACCCGCCGACCGTCGTCACCAGCCGGCCCAGCGAAACCCCGGCCAGCAGGTTCCAGCTCTCGTCCTCGGTGAGCGCGGTGACCGGTGCGTCCGGCGCAGTGGTGGCGTCCATGGTCACGATCGTCGTCGGCCGCGACTACCCGTCGTAGGGTCCAAAGGCACTTCTGCGCGGTGTCGCCCGTTGTGAACTCATGAGCATTCCGCCATATGAGCCGCCACCCCTGCCGTCATCGGGCGCGGGAAACACCCTGCTGTGCCCGAAGTGCTCGGGCGTCATGAAGACCTACGAGCGCAACGGGGTCCACCTCGAACAGTGCGACACGTGCCGCGGCATCTTCCTCGACATCGGCGAACTGGAGTCGCTGACGCAGATGGAGAACCGGTTCGCGCAGGCCGCACCTCCCCCGATGCCGCCGCAGCAGCAGGGTTACGGCGGCTACGGCGGGTACGACAACTACGGACCCGGCTGGGGTCACCGCGGCAACAAGCACTACCGCAAGCAGGGCTTCGGCCGGCTGTTCTTCTCCAGCTAGACCATCCGCTCACACGCGGCGAGCAACATCTGCTGGGCCTCGTCGGTGTCGCCGTGGGCGAGCCCCGACGCGGCGGCGTGGACGACGGCCGCCCGGGCGAACGGCTCCAGCACCACCCACGGGTCCGCGTCAGGCAGGGC
>NZ_JBAUJR010000527.1:0-10717 GCF_049683935.1 Mycobacterium sp.
GCCCTCTGGGGGGCGGCGCTGACCAGCGCCGGCGGTGTCTTCTCCGACACCGAGAACGGCAACGACCAGAACGTCGTCGACGCGGTCACCGCGGGGATCGACGCCATCATGCGTCTGGGCGGCGCAAAGCCGGGTGACAAGACCATGGTCGACGCCGCCGTGCCGTTCCGCGACGCCCTGGCGGACGCCTTCGGCACCGAGGCCGGACCGGCCATCACCACCGCCGCCGGCGTGGCCCGCGACGCGGCCGACAAGACAGCGGACATCACGGCGCGGTTGGGCCGCGCGCGGGTACTCGGAGACAAGAGTGTCGGCACCCCGGACCCTGGCGCTCTGTCGTTCTCGCTGCTGATGGCAGCCCTCGGCGAGCACCTGACCCGCTGAACCGGACCCCTGGAAGGAGCAAACCATGGCACTGAGGATCGTGGTCGGCGGCGACAACGCCGGATTCACCTACAAAGAGGCGCTGCGCAAAGACCTCGAGGCCGACGACCGGGTGGAGGTGGTGGCCGACGTCGGTGTCGGCGACCCCCAGGACGACACGTCCTACCCCAACGTGGCTGTCGCTGCCGCCGAGAAGATCGCCAACGGCGACGCCGACCGTGCGCTGCTGATCTGCGGAACCGGCCTGGGCGTTGCGATCTCCGCGAACAAGGTCAAGGGGATCCGCGCCGTGACCGCGCACGACATCTACTCGGTGCAGCGTTCGGTGCTGTCGAACAACGCGCAGGTGCTGTGCATGGGGGAGCGGGTGGTGGGGCTGGAGCTGGCACGCGTCCTGGTCAAGGAATGGCTCAGGGTGGAATTCGATCCGCAGTCGTCCTCTGCGGCCAAGGTTGATGCCATCATCGCCTACGAGAGTGACTGACCACGGGGCGACCGGTGCGACCCCGTTGTGGGTGGGCACCAGCTGGAAGATGAACAAGGGACTCGCCGAGTCCCGCAGCTACGTCCGGGCGCTGTCCGATCGGGTCGGCCGGAGTGGCCTTCCAGGTGTCCAGCCTTTTGTCATCCCGTCGTTCACCGCGCTCGCCGCCGCGCGCGACGAGTTGGGGGCCGACTCGCCGGTTCTGCTCGGTGCGCAGAACGCGCACTGGGAGGACGCGGGAGCGTGGACCGGTGAGGTGTCCGTCGCCCAGGTCAAGGACGCCGGCGCCCAGCTCGTCGAGATCGGCCATTCCGAGCGTCGCGAGCACTTCGGCGAAACCGTGGAAACCACCCGGTTCAAAGTCGCCGCCGTTCTGGCCCACGGGCTCGTCCCACTGCTGTGCATCGGAGAGAGTGCCGAGGTCAAACGCGCCGGCGAATCGTCGCGGTTCATCCTGGAGCAGGCGGCCGGTGCGCTCGAGGGTCTCACGGCGGAGCAGTTGGGTCGGGTCCTGATCGCCTATGAGCCCATCTGGGCGATCGGAGAGCGCGGCCGCCCTGCCACAGTTGACGAGCTGCGGGAGCCCTTCGCCGAACTGGGGCGCGAATACGGTGGCCGCATAACGGGATTGCTCTACGGCGGCTCGGTCAATCTCGACAACGCCGAGGAACTGCTGGGCATCGACCACGTCGGCGGGCTGTTCGTCGGTCGGGCCGCGTGGCAGGTATCCGGCTACCTGAGGCTGCTCGAGATCGCCGCAGCGCACCCGAGGGCGACCGGCTGAGCTCAGCGGGCCGGATCTTCGCCGTCAGCTGGCCGACAGTTGACGCCATGTGCGCACCAGGTGACTGAACTCCTTGACCTGGACCAGCACGTGGTCGCGGGCAGCGTTCTCGGCCGCCCCGGCGTCGCCTCGGGTGATGGCGTCGGCGATCTCGCGATGTTCGGCCAGTGACCGGCGCATGCGATCGGGCACGCGCAGCTGCAGCCGTCGATACGGCTGCAGGACCCGCTTGAGTGCGTGCGCCTGCTGTCGCAGGTATTCATTACCGCAGGAGTCGTAGACGATGCCGTGAAACCACGCGTTGGCGTAGTAGTACTGGTCGGCGTCACCGCTGATCGCGTGGCGCTCACAATCCGCCAGGGCGCGTTCGAGTTCGGCGAGTGGCTCGCCGTCGATGCGGCTGGCAGACAGCCGCGCAGCCATGCCCTCCAGTTCTGCCATGACTTCGAAGCGTTCCGCGACCTCCGAGATGCTCAACTCGGTGACGTAGGTGCCCTGTTTGGGCCGTATCTGAACCAATCCGGACCGTTCCAGCG
The DNA here is from genome assembly GCF_049683935.1 of Mycobacterium sp. Taxonomy (GTDB): domain Bacteria; phylum Actinomycetota; class Actinomycetes; order Mycobacteriales; family Mycobacteriaceae; genus Mycobacterium. Next base: position 2,189 of record NZ_JBAUJR010000527.1, read on the forward strand.
CCTGTAGGGCTTCGCGGATCGGGGTGCGGGAGCACCCGAACTCCTTCTCCAGCAGGGAGGGGTCCAGGCGTTCGCCGGGCCGGTAGTCGCCATTGATGACCGCGTTCTCCAGCGCGTCGCGGATCCGCTGAGATTCCGGCACTCGGGCCATTGTCACACCTCCTCCGCGCAGATTATCTGATCCCGGGGGTAGCGCAGCTCACATCTATCCGATACGGTCGCTGTTATATATATCACTGAGGTGGATGTATATGAAGCAGGCCACGTTCGAGCCCTGTCCGAGCGGGAGCTGCTGGAAAGGACCACCCTCATGCGACACGATCACGGTTCCGCGCCGACCGATACGTCGGTCGACGCAACGCCGCTGGAGCATCTGATCGCCGGCTGCAGAATCCTGATGAGCGATATCGGCGAGGCCTCGATGCGTGCGGTCGCGGCCGGGGCCCTGGACTCCTACTCCCAGCTTGACGACAGCGGCAAGCTGCGCTTCTTCACCCACCTCGACGCCGCCTACGACGTTGACGCCGAACAGGTTCGAACCGCCTTCCATCGGTGGGAGGACGTCCGGAACGCCGGGTCGCGGGGTGGCGAGGAACTGAACCGGCTGTTCGCGGTCGTCGAACCGGCCCGCCAGCAACTGCTCCGCCGCCTCAATCACGCCCCCGGCGGCACGCTCACGCTGGTCGGGATGCGCGCCGACCTGCGTCGACTGATGCGGTGTCATCCTGAGCTGCGGCCGATCGACCACGACTTCCACCACCTGCTCACGTCCTGGTTCAACCGTGGCTTTCTCCGGATGGCGGAGGTCACCTGGGACTCGCCGCATGAGCTTCTACGGCATCTGCTGCGCTACGAGACGGTGCATCCGATGGCGAGCGAAGCCGAACTGCGGCGACGCCTGGTGCCCGCGGATCGCCGTGTCTACGCCTTTTTTCACCCCGCCACCGGCGACGTACCGCTGATCTTCGTCGAGGTCGCCCTGACGCGCGGGATACCGGAACGCATCGCTCCGCTGCTCGACCCGGGTCCGGTACTCGACAAGTCGCGATCGGACACGGCGGTGCTCTACTCGATCAACAACGCCCTCGACGGATTGGCCGGCGTCTCGTTCGGCAGCTTGCTCATCAAGCAGGTCATCGAGCAGGTGAGCCACCAGCTACCGCACCTGCGGACTTTCGTCACACTCTCGCCGATCCCCGAGTTCCGGCGCTGGCTCGCGCGGCTGGCGGAGCGCGACGCCGAAGCTCGTTTGATCGTGAAAACACTTGAGGCTGTTGTTGATCCGGCAGACCTCGAGGCGGCGGTTGCCGATCAGATCCGATCCGGGCTGCTTGCCCTGCTGGCCCGATACATCGCAGACGAGCGAGGCGACGACGACCGCCCCGTGGATCCGGTCGCCCGTTTTCACCTCGGTAACGGCGCCACCGCCTGGCGACTCAACTGGCCGGCGAACACCTCGCCGGAAGCCTGGCGGCAGTCCTACGGGTCGATGATCAACTACCGCTACGAACCCGAGCAGCTCGAGCGTCGCCACGAGGACTTCGTGCGCCGGCGCCGGGTGGCTGTCAGCGGCCCATTCGAACGCATCCACCGAACAGGTAAAACGAAAGGAACGCCGGCGATGGCACCCTTCAGGACAATCCACAGGTCCTTCACCGAGCAGACGCAGCGGCAGCCCGACAAGTCGCTCTTCGACCTGCCCGGCGGTCGCACCGTGAGCTACGCCGAGACCGCGGACACCGCGCGCCGGATCGCTGCCAGGCTGGTTGCCGATGGCGTGGTGCCGGGGGACCGAGTCGCCATGCAGGTGCCAAAATCGCCCGAAGCCATCGCGCTCTACCTGGCGACACTGCAGATCGGTGGAGTCTTCCTGCCGCTCAACACCGCCTACACCGACACGGAGATGCGGTATTTCCTCGGCGACGCGCAGCCCCGGGTGCTCGTGTGCGCACCCGATCGGCAAGGTGACTATGCCGGATATCAGGATGGACTCGTCGTCGAGACCCTCGGCGAGTCCGGGGACGGCACGCTGCTGCGCGGTGAGGACCGCCATGACGGGATCTACGACGCCGACTCCGCCGATCCGGCGGCCATTCTCTATACCTCGGGCACCACCGGGCGCTCCAAGGGGGCGGTGCTCACCCACGGCAATCTCGCCGCCAATTGTGAAGCGCTGCTGGAGGCGTGGCAGTACACGGCAGACGACCGATTGATCCACGCCTTGCCGATATTCCACATTCACGGACTCTTCGTCGCAGTGAACATGACGCTGGTGGCCGGTGCATCCATGTACTACCTGTCCAAGTTCGACGCCGAGGCGATCATCGACCTGCTGCCGCAGTCCACGGTGTTGATGGGCGTGCCCACGTTCTACACCCGGCTGTTGAAGAGTGACCGGCTCACACCGGAACTCTGCTCGGCGATGAGGCTTTTCGTCTCGGGGTCGGCGCCGCTACTGGCCAGCGACCACGAGGCGTTCGCGGACCGCACCGGCCACGCGATCTTGGAGCGGTACGGCATGACCGAGACCGGAATGAACACCAGCAACCCGTACAAAGACGGACGGCGCAAGCCCGGAACTGTTGGAAAGCCACTGTCCGGCACGGAGATTCGAGTGGTCGACCGCGAGACCGGACACTCTCTGCCGGACGGCGAGGTCGGCATCGTCGAGGTTCGCGGAACCAACGTGTTCACCGGCTACTGGCAGATGCCGGAGAAGACCGCCTCGGAGTTCCGGTCGGACGGCTTCTTCATCACCGGCGACCTGGGCCGTATCGACGAGGACAGCTATCTGTGCATCGTCGGTCGAGACAAAGACCTGGTGATCTCCGGGGGATACAACATCTACCCCAAAGAGATCGAGGAGTTGCTCGACAGCCACCCCAAGGTGTTGGAGTCCGCCGTGATCGGCGTGCCCCACCCGGAGTTCGGCGAAACCGTGGTGGCGGTTGTCGTGCCCAGATCGGGCGAGCAGCCCCGGGACCGCGAGTTGCTGGACTATCTGGCCGGCGATCTCGCGCGGTTCAAACAGCCACGCGCGGTTCGTGTGGTGGACGCACTGCCCCGCAATGTCATGGGCAAGGTGCAGAAGGCTGAACTCCGCAAGCGCTACGCCGATCTGTTCGACGGCGTGGACGCCTGAATCCCTACTCAACTCAGGAGCAAATGATGGTTCTCTACGGAGTGGCGGCGCTGGCGCTCTGCATGCTCGTCGGCACGCTGATCGGCGAACTTCTCGGCGTCGCGCTGGGTGTGGACGCCAACGTCGGCGGCGTAGGTTTCGCGATGATCATGCTGATCGTCGCCACCGACTGGTTGCGCCGAAAAGGCAAATTTCCCAAAGCAAGTGAACAGGGCGTGCTCTTCTGGAGTGCGATGTACATCCCGATCGTGATCGCGATGGCCTCCATCCAGAACGTGGCGAAGGCGATCACCGGCGGTCCGATGGCGCTCCTGGCGGGCCTCGGAGCCCTGACCGCGGGAGCCGCGCTGGTTCCGGTGCTGTCACGGATCGGAGAACCTGCCGAACCGCTGCCGCCGATGACCGAAGAAGAAATGCAGGAGGCCTGAGATGGATCTGCTCAACTCCGTTTTCGACAAGAACAATCTCCTGGTGGCCTTCGTCGTGGTCGGCGCTTTGGTGCTGCTCTCGGGCTGGCTGTCAAAGACCTTGACCCGCGGCAGGCTGCACGGCTCGGCGATCGCGATCATTCTCGGTCTGGCACTGGCCTATTGGGGCGGTGTGGTCACCGGCGGCGAAGATGGGCTGGCCGATGTCGCCATGTTCTCCGGACTGGCGTTGATGGGCGGGGCGATGCTGCGCGATCTCGCGATCGTGTCGACCGCCTACGGTGTTGATCTGCAGGAGATCAGGCGCTCGGGCCTGGCCGGTGCGCTGTCGATCCTGTTGGGCGTGGTGGTGTCGTTCATCGTCGGGGCGTCCGTCGCGGCTGCCTTCGGCTACCGGGATGCGGAATCGCTGGCGACCATCGGTGCCGGCGCTGCCACCTACATCGTGGGGCCGGTGACCGGAACCGCAGTGGGGGCGTCCTCCGAGGTGATCGCCCTGTCCGTGGCGGCCGGTCTGGTGAAGTCCGTGGTCGTGATGGTGGGGACACCGATGATCGCCCGCCTGATCGGTCTGAACAACCCGAAATCGGCGATGGCCTACGGCGGCTTGATGGGCACCACCTCCGGCGTGGCAGGCGGCCTCGCGGCCACCGACAAACGTCTGGTGCCCTACGGAGCCATGACCGCCACCTTCTACACCGGGATCGGCTGCCTGCTGGGACCGTCGGTGTTCTATGTGGCGCTGAGGGCCATCGTCGGCGGCTGAGCTCAGCGGGCCGGCGAGCTCACGTGCGTGCGGGCGTGTTCGATCGCTTCGTCGAGGGTGTCCACGAGGTGGTGCTGGTGACGCAACGAGTCGAAGACACCGACATTCGTCAACAGCGCCGTGTGTTCGGGGCGGACACCTTTGATGATGACCGTGATGCCGCGGCCTTCGAGTTCGGTGCAGATCTGGGCCAGGGTGTTCGCTCCGGTGGCGTCGAGCATGCCCAGCTGTGACATCCGGATGATGACCACCGACGTCCGCTGGTGTTCGGCGTCCGCGATGGCGGTCGAGATGCGTTCGGCCACCCCGAAGAACATGGCGCCGTCGAGGCGCAGCAGCATGATCTCGTCGTCGCCGGGACGGCGGGGGCCGGGCAGCACCTCTCGGACGACGCTGCTTCTTCGGGCCACACTGCGCAGTGCGAAGAACGCAGCGACGAGGACACCGATCTCGACGGCCTCGATCAGGTCGAACCACACCGTGACGAAAGCCGTCAGGATGAACAACACGGCGTCAGAGCGGGTGGAACGCAGGATCTTTCGAATGGTTGATCCAGAGATCATCCGGAACGACGTCACCATCAGTACCCCAGCCAGCGCGGCGAGCGGGATCGCCGATACCGGTCCGGTAGCCAGGTAGACCACACCGAGCAGAACCGCCGAGTGTGTGATCGCCGAAAGCCGGGTGCGGGCACCGGATCTGACGTTGACAGCCGTGCGGGCGATCGCACCGGTCGCGGGCATCCCGCCGAACACCCCGGATGCGACAGAGGCGAGCCCCTGCCCCACCAGTTCCCGGTCGGGGTCGTAGGGTCCGGTCGGCGCCATCGTCGCGGCCACCCGCGCCGAGAGCAGGGATTCGATTGCCGCCAACGCGGCGATGGCCAGTGCCGCACCGACGACGTCGCGCAGCGCGCCGAGGTCGGCGTGCGGGAGCACCGGGGCGGGCAGATGCGACGGCAGTTGGCCGATGGTGGCGATCGGTATGTCCAGCCCGACGACCAGCACGGTGACCGCGACGACCGCCGCCAGTGATTCCGGGATGGACCGGTGCAGATGTGGCAGCAGGATCATCAGCAGTGCGACCAACGCGACTGCGCCGAGAGTGATTGCCGCCTGGGCCCAGTCGGCGCTGGTGAGGATCCGCCACGCCGCTGCCAGCGTCCGCTCGCCAGGTGGGCTCGTGGTGGCGAACGCCGCGGGAACCTGCTGCAGGAAGATGATGGCCGCGATGCCAAGCGTGAATCCCTCGATCACCGGCCAGGGGATGAACGTCACCGCCCGGCCGAGTCCGGTGACACCGGCGGCCAGCACGATCAGTCCGGCCAGCACGGTGACCACGGCGATGCTTCCGACGCCGTGCAGCAGGACGATCGGTGCCAGCACCACGGCCATTGCCCCGGTCGGGCCCGACACCTGGACATGCGAGCCGCCGAACACCGCGGCGACGAGGCCGGCGACCACCGCGGTGATGAGGCCGGCGGCGGCGCCGACCCCCGAACTGATGCCGAAGGCGAGGGCGAGGGGGAGTGCGACGACGCCGACGGTGACCCCGGCCAGGACGTCGCGTCGCCACGACCGGGAGAGGTGCGAGTAGTCGAGGCGGCTGGGCAGCAGGCGGGCGACGTTGCTCATCGAGGTTGCACTGGGGGTAGCGATCTGAGTGCCTTGAGCTGATCACGTTGTGCGCCGAGGGTATCGGCGAGGAAAACGCGTGCGATGACGAGCAACTCGGAGATCTTGGGATGTGCCAACCGGTAGAAGACCGCGTTGCCCACTCGGTCGCTGGTGACGACGTGGTGGCGCTTGAGCACTGCAAGGTGCTGGGAGAGCAGGGTGGGTTCGATGTCGGTCTGGGCCAGGATCTCGCTGACCGGCGTCGGCCGTCCACTGGCGGACAGGATCTCCAGGACGCGGATCCGGGCGGGATGGGCCAGCGCCTTGAAGAGGTTGGCCTTGATCTCGTACAGCGGTCTGTCCGGGGCGTCGGGGACTCGGTCCGGCATGGACGGCCTCTCGGATTGATGGATTGAATGATTACTCAATCCACTGTATCCGCTGATGCCTTCGTTCGGTGGGAGTGTGGCGAGGCCGACCTTGTGGGCACACTGGAGCCATGGACCCGGTGACCGCGCTGCGCCAGATCGCCTACTACAAGGACCGCGCGCGCGAAGACTCCCGCCGGGTGATGGCCTACCGCAACGCCGCCGACGTCGTCGAAGCGCTCACCGACCAGCAGCGGGAGAAGCACGGGGCCGCCAACAGTTGGCAATCGCTACCGAAGATCGGACCGAAGACCGCAAAAGTGATCGCGCAGGCGTGGGACGGTCGTGAACCCGACGCGCTCACAGAACTGCGCGAAGCCGCCGAAGATCTCGGCGGCGGCGAGATCCGCGCCGCACTGCGCGGCGATCTGCACGTCCACTCGAACTGGTCGGATGGCTCGGCGCCGATCGAAGAGATGATGATGGCGGCACGCGATCTCGGCCATGAGTACTGCGCGCTCACCGACCACTCGCCACGACTCAGAATCGCCAACGGCTTGTCACCGGAGCGACTGCGCCAGCAACTCGACGTCATCGACGAAATACGCGAAAAAGTCGCTCCGATGCGGATTCTCACCGGGATCGAGGTCGACATCCTCGAGGACGGTTCACTGGATCAGGAGCCCGAACTGCTCGACCGCCTCGACGTCGTCGTCGCCAGCGTGCACTCCAAACTCGCGATGGAGGCGCCCGCAATGACCCGACGGATGCTCAAGGCCGTGACCAATCCCCACACCGATGTGCTCGGCCACTGCACCGGCAGGCTCGTCACCGGCGGCCGCGGCCAGCGTCCCGAATCGAAGTTCGACGCCGAGAAGGTCTTCACCGCCTGCCGGGACAGCAACACCGCCGTCGAGATCAACTCCCGTCCAGAACGCCGCGATCCGCCGACGCGCCTGCTCGACCTCGCGATCGACATCGGCTGTGTGTTCTCCATCGACACCGATTCGCACGCGCCCGGTCAGTTGGAGTTTCTCGGCTACGGTGCGCAACGCGCGCTGGATGCCGGGTTGGCCGCCGACCGGATCGTCAACACCTGGCCTGCCGGCAAGCTCCTCGATTGGACCGACGCCTGAGTCAGTCGGGCAGCATCGGCATCTCCAGACCGGGATCGCGACCCACGAGCACCCCGCGGGTCAGTGCCCCGTTGCCGTAGCGGCCCCGCACCCGGTCGATCGCGGCGTCGATGGTCACTGTGTCGACTGCTTTAACGAATGGCAGCTCCAGTTGTTGGGCGCCGTCGCGGTCGATGTTGCACACGGCGAAGCCGACCAACGTCAGCCCGCGCTCGGCGATCAGGGGCGCCGCGGCCGCGACCAGAGCCCGCGCCGCGCACAGGATCGCATCGGTCGAGGCCGTCGCGCGCGGCATCGTGTGTGAGCGCGTCACCCTGCCGAAGTCGTCGAAGCGCAACCGCAGCACCACGGTGCGACCGGATCGACCGGCCTTGCGCATCCGTCGGGTGATCCGGTCGATCAGGTTGACGACGACGGCGTCGACGTCGGCCGGTGACATGGTATTTCCCGCCCGTCCGAGCGCCCGCTGCGCACCCACCGACCGGCGGCGATGACCCGTCACGACCCGGCGGTGATCGATGTTGCGGGACAACGCAAAAAGCTGCCTTCCCATCGCCCCGCCGACCATGGAATTCAGCATCGGTTCGCTGAGCTCTGCCACGTCGGCGACGGTCTGGATGCCGTGCGCGTGAAGTTTGTCGGCGGTCTTCGCCCCGACCCCCCACAGCCGGCGCACCGGTAACGGGTGCAGAAAGGCCAACTCGCGGTCCGGCGGCACCAGCAGAAGCCCGTCGGGTTTGCCTTCCTGGCTCGCGACTTTGGCGAGGAACTTGGTGCGGGCGATGCCGACGGTGATCGGCAACCCGACCCGGTCGCGGACCTGTTCGCGAAGCCGGGCGCCGATCTGGACCGGGGTGCCCGCCACCCGGCGTAACCCGGAGACATCGAGGAACGCCTCGTCGACCGACAGCGGTTCGACGACCGGCGTGGTGTCGTGGAACACCTCGAACACCGCAGTGCTGGCCTGCGAGTACGCCGCCATCCGCGGTGGGACCACCACGGCGTGGGGGCACAGCGCCCGGGCCTGGCGCCCGCCCATCGCGGTGCGCACCCCGTAGGCCTTCGCCTCATAG
>NZ_JBAUJR010000528.1:0-2463 GCF_049683935.1 Mycobacterium sp.
GTAGAGCCGCGCCGCGTCGGCGGGATGGTCCCGGACCCGCTCGGCGAGGTCGGTCAGCGCCGTGGCCAACCGCTCCTCGCGCAGACCGTGCTCGGCCAGGCGCAACGCGAGATCGGCGGTCAGGGTCGACAGCTCGACCTGGGAGCACAGCACGGCCACCTCGATCTCGTGATGCCTTGCGGCGCCGAGGATCTGGGCGATGGAATCGTGTACGACGGGGAGGAAGCCCGAAGCGTGCGACGGGTCGATCAGTCCGCTGGAACGGGCCCGGTCGACAGCGGCGGATGCGGCCTCCGAGGACATCCGCAGCGCGGCGGCGACATCGTCGGGTCCCAGGTCGGGACTCAGTGACGAGATGAGAAGTGTGTCGAGAACCCGCTCGTCGAGGCGGCGGAGACGCTCGATCAGGGCGAAGCGTGCGGCCTGCCGGACCGCGGACGGACCGTCACCCGCCGCCGACAGGGCGGGCCGCAGCAGAAACGGCAATCCGGCACTCGCCGAGATCAGGGCGCGAACCAGGTCCGGTGTCGCAGGGGTGCCGAGCACCGCAGCCGCGGCCCGACCCACCTCGATAGGCGGCAACGGCCCCAGCACAACCGCGGGGTTCTCCCGTTCGAGCGCCGTGGTGAGGCGGCTGAGCGCCGGGTGATGCGCCAACGGCTGGCTGCCGATGACCACGGTGGCGGCAGGGTCGGCGACGAGTTCGGTGAGCCGGTCGAGGTCATCACTGCTGAGGAGGTGCGCGTCGTCGACGACGATCGCGGCGTCCACTGCGTCGCCGAGTCCAGGCGGCTGGGAGTGCACGGCGCGACCGGCTTCCCGGAACGACGCGCGAATGGCGGCCAGCACCGTCGACTTACCAGTGCCGATGCCGCCGGTCACGAGAAATCTGGCCGGCGCACCGGGATCGGCGTCGACCGCGGCGATGGCCTCTCGGGAGGACGCAGCGAGATCCGCCGGCCGAAGCAGCGCCGGACTCATCATCGCCGCAGATCAGGCGCCGTCGTCGGGAACGAGCGTCGGCGTCACCGGGTCAGGCGGATCGATCGTGGTCGGATCCGGTGGATCGACGGTCGTCGGATCCGGTGGCGGGGCCGTTGTGGTCGGTGGCGCGGTGGTCGTCGGCCGGGTGGTCGTCGGACGAGTCGTGGTCGTGGTGGGCGCCGTCGTCGTGGTCGTGGTGGTGGTTGTGGTGGTCGTCGTCGGCTGTGTGGTCGTGGTGGTGGGCGCCGTCGTCGTGGTGGGTGGTGGAGGTGGCGGCTGGCTGACGGTGGTGGTGGCCACCCCGTCGGGACCGACGGTGACCGTGGTGACCGGAGGTGGCAGCACGGGGGGAGCGTCGTCGGCCGGGGTCGTGGTCGCAGTCTCGGTGACCGGGGTCGAGTCGCCGTCCGAGCCGGTCAGCGTCACCGCGAGACCGCCCACCGCCAGCAGTGCCGCGGCAGCGGCCGCGCCGAACAGCAGCGGGGGCCTTTTGTACCAGGGCAGCGGAGGGGGTTCATCGTCATATCCGTCGTCTCCGGGGGAGAACGCCACAGCAGGCCGGGCCGCGGTCGCTCCCGCTCCGGCGTAGGAAGCCGGGGAGGTGTAGTCCTCACCGGTGTAGGGCAGCGGATCCCCGGCCGACTCGTCATCCTGCGACCAGGCCAACGCGCGGAAGGTCGCCGACGAGGCGCCGTCGTCGGCGGATTCGCTGGCGGCCAGTCCCGCCGCACCCGCGGCCCACGCCGCCGGCCCCATCGCGGTCGGCATATCCGAGGCGGGAGCCATCCCGGTCGGCGCATCCGCGCTGAGGCTCTGGTTGGCGACCAACGCTGCCCCGGCGGCGACGTTGAGCTGGGACTCCGGAGTGGTGACCACGGGTGCGCGCAGTCGTTCGGACAACCGCTGAGTCACCAGCGGGATCGCGGCACCGCCGCCGACCGTGGCCACCGCCGAGACACTGTCCGCCGGGATTCCGTTGCGCTGCAACGTGTCTTCGACGGCATTCACCAGCCCGCCGAATGGCATCGACATCAGCTGCTCGAGTTCGGGGCGGGTCACCCGGATGTCGGAGCGGAACCCGGGAAGCTCTGCGGCGACCACAGTCGCGGTCTCCGCCGAGAGGCGTTCCTTGGCCCGGCGGCACTCGTCACGCAGCGAGGCGAGCGACTCGACGGCGGAGGTGCCCGCGGGGTCGGCCTTGTTCGCGTCGGCGATTCCCGCGAGGACGTGGTTGAGAAGCGCCTGGTCCAGCGCATCTCCCGAGAACTCGGGGTAGCGGACCGTCTGGCCGATGGCGTCGAGATTCGAACCGGCGTCGGCCAGCGAGATGCTCGATCCGCTGCCGCCGAGATCAACCAGCACGATGACACCGTGGTCCGGCAGTCCGGGCGCGGCCTGCAGCGCCGCGAGCGCAGCCGTCGAATCGGGGATCAGCGCGGCGGGCACACCGTTGGGTGCCAGGCTCGGCCGGGTGCGCAG
>NZ_JBAUJR010000529.1:0-17069 GCF_049683935.1 Mycobacterium sp.
GGTCAAGGCCGCCGAGCGTGGCGCCCAGAACGCGGTGGCGCTGCGGGCCGCGGTCGACGCGGTACGCCTCGGCGATCCGCGGGGAGTCGACACCCTGGCCCGGCTGTGCGGGCAGGTCGACTGCCACTTCGGCCGTACCGCGCTGGCGGCCGTCCACTAGCCCTCCACCAGCCTGCCATCCGCGAGGTGCAGCACACGTTCCACGCCGATCGCGGTCAGGAACGAGTTGTCGTGGCTGACCACGACGAACGCTCCCCGGTAGGAGGCCAGCGCGTTCTCCAACTGGGCGACGCTACCGAGGTCGAGGTTGTTGGTCGGCTCGTCGAGCAGTAACAGGTGCGGCGCCGGTTCGGCGAAGAGCACACATGCCAGAGTTGCGCGGAGCCGCTCACCTCCAGACAGGGCCGAGACGACTCTGTCGACGTCGTCATCACCGAACAGGAACTGCGCCAACAGGTGTCTGCGCCGCGTCACAGACAGGCTCGGCGCGAAGTCCGCGAGATTCTCGGCGAGCGTCCTGTCGCCGTCGAGAAGATCGAGGCGCTGCGACAGGTACGCCACCCGCCCGTCGGCCACGTGGACTGTGCCCTCGTCGGGGGCGATGTCCCCCAGCAGGGTCCGCAGCAGCGTCGTCTTGCCTGCTCCGTTGGCTCCGGTCAGTGCGATCCGTTCCGGGCCGCGGACCGCGAGATTCGCCTCTCGCACCACCGCACGGCCGCCTCGCCGGACGCATAACCCGTTGACCTCCAATACCGTTCGGCCTGCAGGTGTCGCACTGTCAGGCACCTCGAGGACAAGGTCGGCATCGTCGCGAAGCGCCTGCTCAGCCCCTTCGAGACGGGCCCTCGCGCCGTCGATCCGCTTGGCGTGGACGTCGTCGGTACGTCCCGCGGTTTCCTGCGCTCGCCGTTTCATCGCGCCCGCGACGATCTTCGGCAACCCGGCATCCTTGAGGGTGCGCTTGGCGGTGCCCGACCGTCGGGCCGTCCGCTCCCTGGACTGTTGCCGCTGGCGTTTCTCGTGTTTGAGGTGTTGCTCGGCGCTGCGCACCGCAGTCTGCGCTGCGTGCTGGGTCTGCTCCACCGCGGCCCGGTAGGCGGTGAAATCGCCCCCGTAGAACACGATCTCACCGCGGTACAGCTCGGCGATCCGGTCCATCCGGTCCAGCAGCACCCGATCGTGGCTGACCAGCAGAAGACAACCGGTGAAGTCGTCGAGCGCGCTGTAGAGCCGCGCTCGGGCAGCGGTGTCGAGGTTGTTGGTCGGCTCGTCGAGCAGCAGCACATCGGGGCGCCGCAACAGTTCCCGGGCGACACCGAGGGTGACCACCTCACCGCCCGACAGCGTGCGCAGCGACCGGTCGAGCGTGACATGGCCGAGACCGAGACGATCGAGTTCAGCGCGGGCGCGTTCCTCGATGTCCCAGTCCTCCCCGATGGCGGCGAACACGGACTCGCTGGAATCGCCCGCGGTCAACGCATCCAGTGCCTCGATCGTGGCCGCGACCCCGAGCAGTTCGGCGACGGTGCGGTCGTCGAGCAGCGGCAGCGTCTGGGGCAGGTAACCGATTGTGCCGTCGACGGTCACCGACCCGGCGGTGGGTCGAAGGTCACCGGCGATCACGCGCAGCAACGCGCTCTTGCCTGCACCGTTGGGGGCGACCAGCCCGGTTCGGCCGGGTCCGACCGTGAACGACAGGTCGGTGAACAGCGGTGTGTCGTCGGGCCAGGAAAAGGACACACCGGAAAAACTCACGGAGGAAGACATACGGGATCTCTCGAGAAGCGGGCAGCAGAACGCCCGACGATCAGAGGTGGACGGTGAGGTCTCCGGAGCTATCCGGAGATGTCGTCTGCTCCCAGCATGGTTTCCAGGCTAGCGGCGGCGTCAACCGATTAAGTAGCGGCGCAACGTGTCGGTGGTCGCGGTGATCTGCTCCACGTCGACGCGCTCGTCGGCGCGGTGCGCCAGGTTGGGGTCACCGGGGCCGTAGTTGACGGCGGGAATGCCCAACGCCGCGAACCGGGCGACGTCGGTCCAGCCGTACTTCGCGCGGACCTGCCCACCGGCGGCCTCGACCAGGGCGGCCGCGGCCGGTCGGGTGAGGCCCGGTAGCGCACCTGCCGCCGAGTCCGTGAGCTCCATGCCGACATCGAGTCCGTCGAAGACCTCGCGCACGTGCGCGAAGGCCTGTTCGACGGTGCGGTCCGGGGCGAACCGGAAGTTGACCGTCAGCGTCGCCGCGTCCGGGATGACGTTTCCGGCGATGCCACCGTCGATGCGTACCGCCGAAAGTCCCTCGCGGTACTCGCATCCATCGATGTCCACGCTGCGCGGCCGGTACTCCGCGAGCCTGGCGAGCACCTCACCCAGCTTGTGGATGGCGTTGTCTCCCAACCAGGATCGCGCAGAATGCGCACGTGTGCCCGCGGCGCTGAGCACCACACGCAGGGTGCCCTGGCACCCGGCCTCGATGAAGCCCCCCGACGGCTCCCCGAGGATCGCCACGTCGGCTTCGAGCCACTCGGGCATCTGCCGCTCGATGCGGCCGAGTCCGTTGGCCGACGCCTCGACCTCCTCGCAGTCGTACATCACCAGCGTGATGTCGTGGGCGGGGTCGGCGACGGTGGCGGCCAGGTGCAGGAACACCGCGTCCCCCGACTTCATGTCCGAGGTTCCGCAGCCGTGGAGCACACCGTCGACGAGCCGACTGGGCAGGTTGTCGGCGGCGGGCACCGTGTCGGTGTGGCCGGCGAGCAACACCCGCGACGGCCTGCCCAGGTTGGTGCGGGCGAGCACCGCGTCACCGTGCCGCACCACCTCGAAACCGGTGGTCTGCTCGCGCAGCGCAACCTCGATCTCGTCGGCGATGCGCGTCTCGTGACGCGATTCGCTGGGGATGTCCACCAGCGCCGCGGTGAGCGCAACAGGGTCGCGTCGTAGATCCAGCACGGGTCACCACGTTAGTCGCTCGCCCCCGGGGGCCGCGTCAGTACCGGATGGGCTCGATCAGCGGCGAGGGCTCGTCCATCAATGCCCAGAACCGGTCCCGGATGGCGACCGTCATCGGCCCCGGCACGCCGTTCCCGATCGGTTCACCGTCCAGGGTGTTGATCGGAGTGACGCCACCCGCGGTGGTCACGGCCATCAGCTCGTCAGCGTCATAGAGTTCACGGCTGGAGACGTCCCGCAGCGTCGCTTCGATACCCATCGTCTCGGCGATCTCGAACACTGTCTTGCGGGTGATGCCGGGCAGGGCGTTCCGCGACGGTGAGGCCAGCTTGCCGTCCTTGACGACACAGACGTTGAAGCCGGGGCCCTCGGCAACGCAGTTGTCGGAGTCCAGAAGGATCGCGGTGCGTGCGCCCCGGTCCTTGGCCTCGAAGCTGGCGGCCGTCAAATCACCCCACTGGTAGTTCTTGATCGTCGGATCCACCGTATTGCGGCCGGCGCGCCGGACGTGGCGCGGCACGATCGCGGTGGTGCCGAAGATCTGCTCGTCCGGCGGGAACGCCCACAGATAGGGGATGGCGTAGATGTAGACCTGATGGGTGAGCTTCGACAAATCCTTCTCCCCCTTCTTCTTTCCGTACCCACGGGTGACCGTCAGGTTGACGAACGACTCACGCAACTGCGACATCGAAACGCACTTCTTGGTGATCTCGGCGAGTTCGTCCTTGCTCATCCCGGCATCGAGCCGAAGCTTGCGGGCGCCGTCGAGCAGCCGGTCGATGTGGTCGTCAAGCCGGAAGATGTTGCCATGCCACACATGCGCGACGGTGTAGGTCACATCGGAGTGCCCGAAACCGGTGTCGAAGATCGAGATCCTGGCGTCCTCGGCGGGAATGAACTCGCCCTCGATCCACGCCACGCCACCCGCGAACGGGCTGGACGTGTCGAGTTCGTAGTCGCTGTACTGGATCACCGATCCCGGTGGCGTGTTCTCGCGGATGGCGGCGCCCGGTTCGACGGCGACCAGGTTGCTGGTGCCGATGTCTGCGGTAGTGGTCATTGCCTGAAGTCCTTTGCTGGTAGCTGATTTTCAGTCGGAGTGGGTCTTGGCGTAGTTCTGCCCGGCGTCACCATTTCGCAGCCGCGCCTTGAGGCCGGTCGCCCACCAGATCGCGGCGACGACGACGATCCCGAGGAACACCCATTTGTTGCTGGCGAACTGTGGCAGGAATACCAGGTTGGCGGCGACCCCGAGGAACACCACCAGCGCGGTGATGTAGACCGGCAGCCGCCAGCGGCCGAGGTCGAATGTGCCGGGCTCCGGCGCCGGAATGGTGCCCCTGCGGTAACCCACGAGCAGTCCGATGGTCTGCAGGATGTAGACGAAGAAGAACAGCAACGAGGCGATACCGAGAATGAAGCTGAAGGCCTTCTCGTTGACCAGTGCCGACAACAGCAACAGGGTCGACAGGCCGCCGAGGCAGAGGATCGAATAGGTGGGCGTCTTGCGGGTCGGCGAGACGTGGCGCCAGATGTGTGAGAACGGCAGCATGTTGTCGCGGGCCATCGAGTAGGCCAGCCGGGTGGCGACCAGGATGTTGGCCAGCAGGCAGGCCAGGATGTTTGTCAGCGCCACGGCCACAATGATTTTGGTGACGACAGGCCCGGCCTGCTGGTTGATGATCTCCTCGATGGGCGCCGCGGAGTTGGCGGCAACAGCATCGGTATCGCGGATGGCCAGGACGAACACGATGTACATCGTCAACTCGATCACGATGGACGCCACCAGGGCGTACATCATCGTGCGCGGCACCACGTGCCGGGCGTTCTTGGTCTCCTCGGCCACATCGGCGCCGGACTCGACGCCGATCAATCCGAAGAAAGGTCCAAGAGCTGCGGCCAACCAGGCGATCATGTAGGAGTCCTTGTCGCCGGATTCTCCACCGGTGAACAGCACCGACAACGGTTGGTGGTTCTCGGGTGACGAGAACGCGATGATCGCGATCAGAGCGGTCGCACCGACGGTGACGACGAGTTCCAGGCTGACGCCGATGTTGTTGACCATCGTCGCGAACTTGACGCCATAGATGTTGATCAGCACGCAGAGGAAGACGACGCCGATCGCGACCAGGATCTGCGCGGTCTGCGTCATCGCCCAGCCGAACAACCCGCCGAGATAGCCGGACAGGATGAAGCCGACGCCCGTCATGCCACAGACCCAGCCCATCAAAGCGATGAACCCGGTGAACCAGGCCAGGTCCGGACCGTTGATCCGGCTGATCCACTGATACGAGTAGCCGGCCAGCGGGAGCTTGGCGGTCAGGTCGGCGGCGATGAACGCCCACAGGGCGAACACCGCGCCGGCGAGCAGCAGCGTCCAGACGAACGGGGCTCCTGCCGAGAAGTAGCCGGCGCCGAAGCCGGTGAACACGGCGGTCGTGGCACTGATCGTCGCAAACCCGATCGCGAAGGACGCCCACGTCCCGACCGAGCGGTCGAGCTTCTGGACATACCCGAGCTCGGCGAGCTTCCGGTCTTCGGTGTTCAGCGCTGGTGGCGATGAATCGGTGGGGCGTGCGGGGGCATCGGTCATGGTCTCTCCAGGTCAGACGCAGGGGGCGAGAGTAGCGACGGATTCAGAACGGGTTATCGAGGAACTGATGACAGGGAAGCCCTGTTTGGCGCACACCGGAAGTTCGATGTTTTGATGTGCTCATAAGCTGCGGTTATCAATGCCGGTCATAACTAGGTCGCCGACGCTTGCCGGTCCCGACCGTCGCCGAAGTTCCAGTGCTCTTGGACGTACCGGACCAGCGCCTCGGCCTGCGGACTCAGGGCCGCCGGATTCCACGCGAGAGCCGTGTGGCTGGGCGGCCGATCTGTGATCGGCACGTAGACGATGCCCGGACGGTCGTAGAACCGGGCCACCGAGGAGGTCGTGAAGCTGATGCCGAGCCCCCGGGCGATCGAGGTCGTCTCCGCTTCGTACGTCGCTGCAACAGCCGCGATGTTCGGGGGGCGGTTGCCACGGACGTCCATCGCCAGCCAGTAATCGCGCCAGGTGCCCGCGGTCAGCGGCGCGCACACGATGGGATCGTCGAGGAGCTCGGAAATGCCGACCTCGGCCCGTTCGGCCAACCGGTGATCCCGTGGCAGGCAGGCCATCCAGGACTCGGAGTCCAGGATCAACATGCGATGGTTGGGCAGATCGACCGGCGGACGGATCAGCGCGACCTCGGTCGCCCCGTCGGCCAAACCTGCAGTGGGGTCGGAGAAGTCGAATTCGATGGGCTCGACCGTCACGTCCGGATAGGCGGATTCGAAATGACGGGCGACCCGGAACAAGAGATCCGCGCCTGTGCCGATCAGGTAGCCGAGGCGCAACCGGCCCTGCCGGGTGCCGGACAGCGTGACGAGATTCTCGACGACGGCGTCCACACCGGCCAGGGCCTGCTGCACCTGCGGCAGCCAGGCGGCGCCCAGATCGGTCAGTGCCACCTCGCGCGTGTTCCGGGTGAACAGCACAACTCCGAACTGGTGCTCGAGTTGCTTGATCGCGGTCGACAGCGCCGGTTGGGTGATGAACAACATCTCCGCTGCACGCCGGTAGTTCAACTCCTCACCGAGCGCGGCGAAGTATCGCAGCTGGCGCAATGTCACGTCCCCGCTCATGATGCGCCTCCTCGCTGGTCGGGACCCCGTGAAGCGATGCTAGGCGCACCGGTAGCCTGGAGCACCGTGACTGGAGCATCAGGCGTCGGAGTGGCGACGATCGCGGCCGACGGAACCGTCCTCGACACGTGGTTCCCGGCACCCGAGCTGATCGGCGACGGCCCGTCGGGTACGGCCCGGCTCTCGGTGGCCGAGGTACCCGAGGAACTGGCCGCCCTGGCCGGGCGCGACGACGACCGCGACGTCGAGACCGTGGTGGTGCGGACCGTCATCGCGTCGCTCGACGACAAGCCCGCCGACGGGTACGACGCCTACCTGCGGTTGCACCTGCTCTCCCACCGCCTGGTCCAGCCGCGCGGCGCGAACCTGGACGGAATCTTCGGGGTGCTGGCCAACGTCGTGTGGACCAGCCACGGCCCATGCTCGATCGACGGTTTCGAGATCGTGCGGGCCCGACTGCGCAGGCGCGGCCAGGTCACCGTCTACGGGGTCGACAAGTTCCCCCGGATGGTCGACTACGTGGTCCCCTCCGGCGTGCGCGTCGCCGACGCCGACCGGGTCCGGCTGGGCGCGCACCTGGCATCGGGCACCACGGTCATGCATGAGGGCTTCGTGAACTACAACGCGGGCACGCTGGGCTCCTCGATGGTCGAGGGCAGGATCTCGGCCGGTGTGGTGGTCGACGACGGCTCAGACGTCGGCGGCGGCGCCTCGATCATGGGCACGCTGTCGGGCGGTGGCAAGGAGGTCATCTCGGTGGGCAAGCGGTGCCTGCTCGGCGCCAACGCCGGCCTGGGCATCTCCCTGGGCGACGACTGCGTCATCGAAGCGGGGCTCTACGTCACCGCCGGCACCAAGGTGCAGACAGGCGATGGTCAGACCGTCAAGGCGCGCGAGCTGTCCGGGGCGAACAACCTGCTGTTCCGCCGCAACTCGGTGACCGGAGCGGTCGAGGTCGTCAAGCGCGACGGCACCGGCATCACCCTCAACGAGGCGCTGCACGCCAACTAGTCACCCCGCGGCGTTGGGTCGTAGCGGCGGGCAGTTGCCGTTCATGTCGGCGGCGAGCTCGAAGTGCCAGATCTCGTTGGCGTAGATCTGACACAGCCCGAAGCGGCTGCCGTTGGCGATCAACCACATGTCGGCCTCGACCGGACCGATGTCGATCGCCTGTCCGGTGACGTGCTTGGACACCTCGGGCGTTGCGACGAACTCGGCGGCGCCGCCAACACTGCCGTAGCTGACCACCGCGTTGTCGAACAGCCTCTGCTGGAAGCCTTTCGAACGCCACCCTGAGGTGACCCAGAGCTGGACACCCTGAGCCTCCGCCGCACGGGCCGCTTCCTGGACTGCCTGCAGCAATGCCGGGTCGAGTTGCGAGAGAATGGGATTCGACACATCGAACGGTGACAGCATGGTGCCGTCGGGCAACCAGCCGCCGGTGGTGTCGACCGCAGCGGGTCCGATGTCGAAGGTATCGCCGGGTGCTGGTGCCGGCGGTACAGGAGCCGGGGGTTCGGGAGCCGGGGGTACCAGAATGCTGGTCTGCACCAGGGCGACCTCGGGAGACTGCCCACACGCCGAGACCAGCAGGACACCGAGCGCGCCGCCGATCGCCACGAGCGCGCGCGAAATGCCGGCCGGGCGCGGCGTGTCGTGTGCAGACCCGCGCGCTCGCGGGGAATGGGGGGTCACGGAGCGGCCAGGATGCAGAACTCGTTTCCCTCGGGATCGGCGAGCACCACCCAACTCTGGTCACCCTGCCCGACGTCGACATGCTTGGCGCCCAAGGCGAGCACCCGCGCGACCTCGGCGTTCTGGTCCTCAGGGGTGAAATCGAAGTGGATGCGGTTCTTGACCACCTTGCCGTCGGGTACCGCGAGGAACAGCCAGTCCGGTCCCGCGCCGTCGGGGGCCCGCAGCTTCACGTCGCCGTCCTCGGTGGGCTCCTGCGGCCAGCCCAGCACCTGCGACCACCACGATGCCAGCGCATGGATGTCGGCGGCATCGATGCAGACCTCGGTGAACCTCAAACCCATTGCATCAGTTCCTTCTTCAGCACCTTACCCATGGCGTTGCGGGGCAGACTGTCCACCAGTCTCACCACACGTGGCCGCTTGTGCGCCGAGAGTTGTTGTGCCACGAAATCGATCAGCTCATCGGGCGCCGCGTCACCGACCACGAACGCGACGATGCGTTGACCGAGATCCTCGTCGGGGGCACCGACCACCGCGACTTCCCGCACGCCGGCATGCCCCAGAAGCACGGTCTCGATCTCCCCCGCGCCCACCCGAAAGCCTCCGGTCTTGATGAGGTCGACCGATTCCCGGCCCACGATCCGGTGCATCCCGTCGTGGTCGATGACGGCGACATCGCCGGTGTGGTACCACCCGTCGGCGCTGAGCACCTCCGCGGTGGCGTCCGGACGGTTGAGGTAGCCGTCGAACATCGTGGGGCTCTTGACGTGCAGCCGTCCGATGGTTTCCCCGTCGTGAGGCACGTCGCCGCCGTCCTCGGAACCCAACCGCGTCTGGACGCCGATCAGCGGCAACCCGACCCAGCCGGGGCGGCGCTCCCCGGTCGCCAGGGTGCTCATCGTGATCAAGGCTTCGGTGCTGCCGTAGCGCTCCACGGGCTGATGTCCGCTCAGCGCGGCGAGCCCGTCGAAAACCGGAACCGGCAGCGGCGCGCTGCCGGAGACGAGCAGCCGCGCCGAGGACAGCGCCCGCGCCGCATCGCCGTCGTCCACGATCCGCGACCACACCGTCGGAACCCCGAATACCAACGATCCCCCGAGCTCGGACACCGCGTGAGCGTATGCCGCAGGGGCGGGTTTGCCGGTGTGCACGAAGCGATTCCCGATGCGCAGCGACCCCAGCAGTCCCAGCACCAGACCGTGCACGTGGTACAGCGGCAGCCCGTGCACCAGGGTGTCGTCGGCAGTCCACTGCCACGCCGTGGCAAGCATGTCGATGTCGGCGGCGATCGCACGACGGCTCATCACAACGCCCTTGGGCAACCCGGTGGTGCCGGAGGTGTAGACGATCAGCGCCGTGGCGTCAGGTGCCGGTTCGGCATACCGGTGCCAGGAGCGGGCGTGCAGCCTGACGGGGATGTGCCCGAGCCCCTCGGTGTCCTCGGGCTTGTCACCGAGCCAGGCCTGGGCACCGGAATCGGCGAGGATGTGACGCCGCTCGGCCACCCCGACATCGGCGGGCACGGGCACCACGGGCACCCCGGCGATCAGACAGCCCGCGATGGCGAGCACGGTGGCAGGTGTGGGCGTGGCCAGCACCGCGATCCGGCTCGCGTGACCGACACGTTCGGCGACCGAGGTCGCCGCACCGACCAGATCACTGCGGCTCAACGTCGTTCCGTCGATCCGCAACGCATCGGCAAGGTCTGCTCCGGCGGCGACGGCCGCGGGGTTCAAGGAGGCCAGCAGCACGGAAACTGAGGCTACTCCCCATACTGGAGCGGTGGATTCGATCCAGGCCGTGGGGTCGCGCGAGGTGTACCGGAACAACTGGCTGACCCTGAGGGAGGACGACATCCGCAGGCCCGACGGCAGCAGCGGCATCTACGCAGTCGTCGACAAGCCCGCCTATGCGCTGGTGATTCCCCAGGAAACCGACCGGTTCCACCTCGTCGAACAGTTCCGCTACCCCCTGGGCCTGAGGCGCTGGGAGTTTCCGCAGGGCACCGCACCAGGTCGGGCCGACATCGATCCGGCCGAGCTCGCCGCGCGCGAGCTCCGGGAGGAGACGGGGTTGCGTGCCGAGTCGATGACCGAACTCGGGCTGCTCGACGTCGCCCCCGGAATGAGCAGCCAGCGCGGGCGGGTCTTCCTCGCCACCGGGATCACCGAGGGTCCCCATGAGCGCGAGCACGAGGAACAGGACATGCGCAGCGCGTGGTTCACCCGCACCGAAGTCGAGGCGATGATGCGAGACGGCGTCATCACCGACGCGCAGTCGCTCGCCGCGTGGACGCTGCTGTTGCTCTCCGCGGGCTGACGCCGAGCACCGTTCCGCACGAACGTGATTCGTTCGCGGGCTCCGAGACCAACCCGTGATCCAACTGTGCCCCAACCCGCCGTGTCGGTCAGGCACGTTGACTGTCAGGACAATTAGGTTTCAACTGCCACACCCAGACCATCGTGAGGAATCCATGTCTGCCCGACGGGCGCGCACTGCACTCGCCACCGCGACTCTTGTTGCGGCCGCGGGTATTTGCACCGTAGCCACGGCGCAGGCAGCACCCGCGGAGTGGAGCGGGCGCTACACCATGGTGACCTTTGCATCGGACAAGATCGGTACCAGCATCGCCGCCCGCCAGCCCGAACCCGATTTCAGCGGGCAGTACACGTTCAGCACGTCCTGTGCGGGCACCTGCGTGGCCACCGCGGCCGACGGCCCGGCGCCGAGCAACCCCACCGTCCCGCAGCCGAGCCGCTACACGTGGGACGGCAAGCAGTGGGTGTTCAACTACAACTGGCAGTGGGAGTGCTTCCGGGGCGACGACGTGCCGCGCGAGTACGCCTCGGCCCGTTCGCTGGTGTTCTATGCGCCCACGCTGGACGGGTCGATGTACGGAACCTGGCGCACCGAGATCCTCGAGGGCGTGTGCAAGGGCAGCATCGTCATGCCCGTCGCGGCGTACCCGACGTAACCCCCCGGTCACAGACAGGGAAAACTCCCGAAACCAACGGCTTCGAAGATTGGGCCTTCGGCCCGGTCGCCATGTGGCGTGGGCAGCGCACAGGCGGGGAGCTGAGTTTCAGATGGCGACACTGACCAAGATCCTGACCCAGGGCAGAACAGGTAGGAGACCGGTCGACGAGGTTCCACCGCTGAAACGGCTGCTGCCCCTCGGTGTCCAGCATGTGCTGGCCATGTACGCCGGCGCGGTGGCGGTGCCGCTGATCGTCGGCGGCGCCATGGTCAGCGCGGGGCAACTGGAGCAGTCCGACATCGTCCACCTGATCATGGCCGACCTGTTCGTGGCCGGCATCGCGACCATCATCCAGGCCGTCGGGTTCTGGCGGTTCGGCGTGCGACTGCCGCTGATGCAGGGCGTGACGTTCGCCGCGGTGGGCCCGATGATCACCATCGGCCTGAACCACGGCGTGACCACGATCTACGGCTCGGTGATCGCGTGCGGGCTGTTCATGATGTTGCTCGCCCCGGTGTTCGGCAAGCTGATCCGCTTCTTCCCTCCGCTGGTCACCGGCACGATCATCCTGATCATCGGCGTGTCGCTGATGCGGGTGGCCGCCGGGTGGTTCGGCGGCGGCACCGCCACCGGCGCGGACTTCGGTTCACCCGCGGCGATCGGCATGGGCTTCTTCACCCTCGTCACGATTCTTGTCATCGAGAGGTTCGCGCCCGAGAGTCTGCGGCGGGTGTCGATCCTGCTGGGACTGCTCATCGGAACGATCGTGGCGATTCCGTTCGGCATGACCAACTGGAGCCACATGGGCGACTACAGCTGGATCGGCATCGTCACCCCGTTCCAGTTCGGGTTGCCGACCTTCGAGATCAGCTCGATCATCGCGCTGCTCATCGTCGGGATCGTGATCATGACCGAGACGACCGGCGACATCGTGGCGGTCGGCGAGATCGTCGACGAGAAGATCACCCCGCAGAAGCTGGCCGACGGATTGCGCGCCGACGGACTGGGCACCGTCATCGGCGGGGTGTTCAACACCTTTCCCTACACGGCGTTCGCCCAGAATGTGGGGCTCGTCGCGATCACCGGGGTCCGCACCCGCCATGTCGCGACCGTCGCCGGCATCATCCTGGTGCTCCTCGGTCTGCTGCCGAAGATGGCCGCGGTGGTGGAGGGCATCCCGCTGCCGGTGCTCGGCGGCGCCGGCGTGGCGCTCTTCGGCATGGTCGCGGCCAGCGGCATCCGCACGCTGACGAAGGTCAAGTTCACCAACACCAACATCCTGGTCGTGGCGATCTCGGTCGGTGTCGCCATGCTGACCGAGGCCAAGCTGTACTACACCGACCGGTCGCTGTCCGATTCGCCGGTCAATGTGGCGCTGGACCTGTACCACCAGTTCCCCGACTGGTTCCAGACGATCTTCCACTCCGGCATCTCGGCGGGCGCCATCACCGCGATCCTGCTGAACCTGTTGCTGAACAGTCGGACCGACGACGAGCAGCCGGGCGACCTGGCGGCTCACGACGCGCCCCGCGGCGCGCTGCCCGACCCGCTGGACGCTCTGCGGGCCGCCGATCCGTCGACCTCGCCCGAGGAGTTGGAGGCCCTGGCCCGCAAGCGGCCTGAGTTGCACACGATCATCGTCACCAATCCGTCGACGTATGTGACGACGTGCGACTGGATCAAGGAGCAGGGCAACCCGCAGGTCGACCAGGTGTATCAGAAGTGGGACGAGGTCACCGAGGGCAGATTCTCGAAACGCACCCGCGACTGAGGGCACAAGGACTCATCGAGACTGCAGTCAGGGCGCAGATGTTCGAGAGAACCGCGCCATGAGCGCAGTCTCAACGCCGTGGGCTCAACGGCGTTGGCTCAGCGCCGTCGGCTCAGCGGCGTTCGGCGAGCGCCCGCAGGAAGAACGTGAGGTTGGCCGGACGCTCGGCGAGCCGCCGGACGAAGTAGCCGTACCACTGGGTGCCGAAGGGTACGTAGACGCGCACATGATTGCCTTCCTGGGCAAGCCTGCGTTGCTCGGCGTCGCGGATACCGTAGAGCATCTGGTACTCGAAATCGTCGACGCCGCGGCTGTTCTCGCGAACCAGTCCCGGTACGGCGGCGATGATCTCGGGGTCGTGGGAGGCCACCATCGGATAGCCGTCACCGGCCATCAGCACGCCCAGACACCGCAGGTAGGAATCGGTGACCGCCTCCCGGTCCCGGAAGGCGACGGACGCCGGCTCGTCGTAAGCGCCCTTGCACAACCGGATCCGGGCGCCGCCCGACGATTCCTCGGGCGAGGAGCCGACGGGACCGCCGGCGAACTCGACACAGTCGGCGTGGGTGCGCTTGAGGTAGGCCTGTAGCACCGTGCCCACCCACTGGAAGTCGGTGCGTAGCTCGCGCACGATCGACAGCGTCGAGTCGGTGGTGGTGTGGTCTTCGGCGTCGACGGTCACCCAGATCCCCGACTGTTGGGCCCGTTCGCAGATCGCACGCGCATTCTCCAGCGCGATCTTCTCACCGTCGCGTGGCAGCGCCTGGCCCAGTGCGGACAGTTTGAGCGACACCTCCAGTGGAAGGACCTCGTCGCGCGCTTCGCCACGGCCAGCCAGGGCTTCCAACAGCTGCAGGTATGCCTCGACGGTGGCCTCGGCGGTATCGGCGTCGGTGACGTCCTCCCCGAGGTAGTCGATCGAGACCAGGCGGCGGGAAACCCTAAGCGGCTCAACTGAACTCATCACCTCGGTGATGCTCTCCCCGGGAACGAATCGATGGACGACGTCGCGCGTCATCGGCAACCGCTCGGCCGTCCGGCGCAGCCCCTCGCGGTCGCCCGCAGCGAGGATCACCGGCCGGGCGAATCGCTCGAACATGCCCATTGTCACGACTCCATGTGCGGATAGCCGTGATCGGTGGGTGGCACGAACGTCTCCTTGATCGACCGGGCCGAGGTCCAGCGCAGCAGGTTCTGCGGCGAACCGGCCTTGTCGTTGGTGCCCGACGCGCGCGAACCGCCGAACGGCTGTTGACCCACCACCGCGCCGGTCGGTTTGTCGTTGACGTAGAAGTTGCCCGCTGCGTGCCGAAGTCGTTGCTCGGCCTGCAGCACCGCGGATCGGTCGTCGGCGATCACCGCACCGGTCAGGGCGTATCGGGCCCCGGCGTCGACGACGTCGAGAATCCGCCCGTAGTCCGCGTCGGGGTACACATGTACCGCCAGGATGGGACCGAAGTACTCGGTCGAGAACGCCTCGTCGGTCGGATCGTCGGACAGCAACACCGTGGGCCTGACGAAATAGCCTTCGCTGTCGTCGTATTCGCCGCCGGCCGCGATCGTCACATTCGCCGCACTCTTCGCTCGCTCGATGGCGTTGACGTTCTTGGCGAACGCCCGCTCGTCGATCAGCGCGCCACCGTAGTTGGCGAGATCGGTGACGTCGCCGAAGCGCAGCGCGTCGGTGGCACCGAGGAAGTCGTCGCCCATCTGCTGCCACAGCGAGCGTGGGATGAACGCCCGCGACGCGGCTGAACACTTCTGTCCCTGGTAGTCGAACGCACCACGAATCAGGGCTGTGCGCAACACCTCTGGTCGGGCCGACGCATGAGCGACGACGAAGTCCTTGCCGCCGGTCTCGCCGACCAGTCGGGGGTAGGTGTCGTAGCGGTCGATGTGGGTGCCGACCTCACGCCACAGATGCTGGAAGGTCGCGGTCGAACCGGTGAAGTGGATGCCGGCCAGCCTGCTGTCGGCCAGCACCACGTCCGAGACCGCTTTCCCGTCCCCGGTCAGCAGGTTGATCACCCCGGGGGGCAACCCGGCCGCCTCGAGCAACTGCATCGTCTGGTACGCCGCGAACGTCTGCGTGGGGGACGGTTTCCACACCACGGTGTTACCCATCAGCGCCGGCGCGGTGGGCAGGTTCCCGGCGATGGCAGTGAAGTTGAAGGGGGTGATCGCGTAGACGAACCCTTCCAGCGGGCGGTAGTCGGTGCGGTTCCACACGCCCCGCGAGCTGACCGGCTGCTGGGCCAGGATCTGGCGGGCGAAGCCGACGTTGAAGCGCCAGAAGTCGATGAGTTCGCACGGCGAGTCGATCTCGGCCTGATACGCGGTCTTGGATTGCCCCAGCATCGTGGCGGCCGCGACGCGCTCCCGCCACGGCCCCGCCAACAGGTCGGCGGCGCGCAGGAACACCGCGGCGCGTTCGTCGAACGGCGTGGCCTCCCACTGCGCCTTGGCTGCCACGGCCGCCTCGACGGCAGCGGCGGCGTCGGCGTGGTCGGCGTTGGTCAGGGTGCCCAGCGTCGCCGAATGTCGGTGCGGCTGAACCACGTCCACGCGGGTGCCGGCGCCCATCCGGTGCTTACCGCCGATGACGTGGGGCAGGTCGATCGGGTTCGCCGCCAGACTGCTCAGCGCGTCGGCGAGGCGGGTGCGTTCCGGTGATCCCGGCGCGTATTCGTGGATCGGTTCGTTCTGCGGCAGGGGTACGTCGGTGATGGCGTCCATGCAGCAACGATCCCTGTTTCGTCACCGATATCCGATAGTCGATCGGACAAGTCCTGGCACACTGGGTAGTCGAATCGGACAAAGGAGCGACGATGGCGGCCACGCCGGGCGGTCTCGGGTTCGGGCAGTTGCTGCTCGCGTTGGACCGCACGATGGTCACGCTGGTCGAGGCCCCTCGTGGGCTGGACATGCCGGTGAGTTCGGTGGCGCTCGTGGATGCCGACGACGTCCGGTTGGGTCTGTCGGTCGGCCCCGGTTCGGCTGATCTGTTCTTCCTGCTCGGGGCGTCCGACGTCGAGGCCGTGGGCTGGCTCGAACACCATGCGGGCCGGCCGGTCGCGATCTTCGTCAAGGAACCCACCCCCACTGCGGTGGCCCGGGCGGTCGCACTGGGCACTGCCGTCGTCGCCGTCGAACCCCGGGCCCGCTGGGAGCACCTGTACCGCCTGGTGAACTACGCCCTGGACCACCACGGCGACCGCAACGACCCCGACCGCGAGTCCGGCACCGATCTGTTCGGCCTGGCGCAATCGATCGCCGATCGCACCCGCGGCATGATCTGCATCGAGGACGCCGACAGCCACATGCTGGCCTACTCGGCCTCCAGCGAGGAAGCCGACGAGTTGAGGCGGTTGACCATCCTGGGCCGCACGGGACCGGCAGAGCATCTGGAGTGGATCGGGCAGTGGGGGATCTTCGATGCGCTGCGGTCGGGCACCGAGGTGGTCCGCGTCGCCGAGCGTCCCGAGTTGGGCCTGCGGCCCCGGCTGGCCGTCGGTGTGCATCTGCCCCGCACCGATGGCCGCCCCACCCCGCGGTTCGCCGGAACCATCTGGCTCCAGCAGGGGTCGACACCGCTGAGCGAGGACGCCGAGCAGATCCTGCGCGGCGGAGCGGTGTTGGCGGCCCGGATCATGTCCCGACTGGCGGCCGTGCCGTCACAGCACGCCGCACGCGTGCAACAGATGCTCGGCCTGACGGGCGCAGATACCGAGGACGTCGTTGCACTGGCCCGAGAGCTCGGCATTCCCGCCGACGCCCGCGCCGCCCTCGTCGGGTTCCGGGCGCTCGACGGAGTCGTCCCGCCTGATGTGATCGCTTTGAGCGCCAGCGCTTTCCGCGTCGATGCCCAGATCGCCTCAGCTGGTGACCGCGTCTATGTGCTGCTGCCGAAGATCACCGCCGCGGCAACGGTCACGTCGTGGGCCCGCGGCGTGGTCGCCGCGTTGGGCCGCGAACTCGGCATCGACGTCCGCGCCGTGAC
>NZ_JBAUJR010000530.1:0-5591 GCF_049683935.1 Mycobacterium sp.
ACCCCCACGGTGCGCAGCCGCGCCGGATTCGCTGGGCTCAGCGCTCGTCGACGTCCAGACCCGAACCCAGATCCGCGCAGTCCACCGCGACGACGTCGTCACGGCCGCGCAGAAACGGACCGGCCCCGTCGTCACCGGTGAGCGCGTCGAGCAGCTGCGGCCAGTGCCTGCGGGCGATCACCACCGGGTGACCTGGGCGTTCACCGTATTGCGCGCGGGCCAGCCCGGATTCCGACGTGGCGGCCACGGCCAGCACCCGACGCACCGCGGCGGCGCCGACGTCAGGGGTGTCGACGGTGGTCAGCACCACGAACTCGGTCGATTCGGCCAGCGAAGCCAGCCCCGCCCGCACCGACGCACTCACGCCGTCGGCCCAGTTCACGGCGACAACAGAACGCGCAGGTGGCGGCACATCGACCACAGCGGCGCCCAGGACGACGACCACGTCCCCACAGCCGCCGTCGGCCAGCGCTGACACGCCGAATCGCAGCCACCCGCCGTCCTCGGCGAGCACCTTGGGTAGGCCGTACCGGGTGCCCGCACCCGCGGCCAGCAGCACCCCTGCCGCTGAACTAGCCTGCATCACAGTACTTTTCACCAATCGTCCGTCGTCGGGGCGCTTTCTCCGCCGTGCATGGAAGCTGAGAATTGCGTGTGCAAGCCCGTGCCGCCATTGTCCAAGATCAACTTATGGGCGTAGGGTTCAGACCAGGTTGAATTCACAGCCATTTGGAAACGTCATCGTCACGCGGATTGAGTCCGCGCAGGCTTTGAAACCAAGGGCCCACCTTGACGTGAACCCAGGTCCGAATCACGCATTCCGACTATTGGAGTCACTAATGTCCAGTACCCAAGCAGCATCACCCGACCGGATCGACGGCCGTACCGCGCACTTCGAAACCACCTGGCCAGAGGCCTCGACGGCGGTCGTCGTCGCGCACGGCGAACTCGACGCCGCCAATGTCGGAGATTTCATCGACTACGCGCTGCGTCGTCGCGCCGACACCGACCGACTCGTCATCGACCTCTCCGGCTTGTCCTTCTTCGCCACCGCCGGCTTCACCGCCCTGCACACGCTCAACGTGCAATGTGTCGGAGCCGAGATCCGCTGGGCACTGGTGCCCAGCCCCGCGGTGCACCGGCTGCTCCGCATCTGCGACCCGGACAATGCCCTGCCGACCTGCACCGACGTCACCGAGGCGCTGTCCGCAGTGCACACCGATCAGCCGCGGCTACTGCAGCTGGTCCCGGAGCCTAGCTAGCGACTTCGCCAGCAGCCGGGACACGTGCATCTGCGAGATGCCGACCCGCTCGGCGATCTGCGTCTGCGTCATCGATTCGAAGAACCGCAGCATCAGCACGGTGCGCTCCCGCTCCGGGAGCGCATCGAGCAGGGGCCGCAGCGACTCCCGATTCTCGATCTGGTCGAGGCTCATGTCGACGTCACCGATCGTGTCGGCGAGTGCAGGCGCGTCTTCACTCCCGCTACCGCCGCTGTCGATGGACAGCGTGTTGTAGGAACTGCCGGCGACCAGACCCTCGATCACCTCGTCACGGTCCATCTCCAGCTCCGCGGCCAATTCGCTGGCCGTCGGCGCACGACCCAACCGCTGCGACAGTTCCGCGGTCGCGGCGCCCAGGCGCAGATGCAGTTCTTTGAGTCGCCGCGGGACTTTCACCGACCAGCTGTTGTCGCGAAAATGCCTGCGGACCTCGCCCATGATCGTCGGCACAGCGAACGAGACGAAGTCCGAGCCGGCGGTGACGTCGAAGCGGATGACCGCGTTCACCAGACCGACCCGGGCGACCTGGACCAGGTCGTCGCGTGGTTCACCGCGGCCGTCGAATCGCCGGGCGATGTGGTCGGCCAACGGCAGGCACCGGTTGACGATGCGGTCGCGCTGCCGCTGGAACTGCGCCGAACCGTCCTCGAGGCCGGCCAACTCGCGGAACATGTCGGCCACGTCCGAATATTCAGAGCTCGAACGTTTCGACGAGCCCTGCGAAGCCGGTCGCGTCACCTCAGCGAGCTCGCTCGCCTCGTCGTCACGGAGATGCCGAACGTCTGTCCGCCGTCGGCGGACTGACCGTTGCTGAAGGTGGTGACCTCGTCGGTGAGCGACGTCAGCACGTGCCAGCTGAAGCTTCCGGGGGCCAGGATGTCGGAGGTGTCGCATGTCGTCGACGCGTGCACGACCAGGGCGTCGGGCTGCGGATCGACCACCAGAAGCAGGGTCGCCTCGGGCACCGCCGACCTGATGAGGCGAGTGCAGGCCTCATCGACCGCAAGGCGCAGATCCGCGACGGCGTCGAAGTCCAGATCCTCGAAGGTGCCGATGGCGGCAACAAGCGTGCGCAGCATCGCAAGATTCTCCAGCGTGGCGGCCACTCGGAGCTCGACCGACTGGGCGCTGTGGCCCAGCCCATTGTTGTGGCTCACGACGTCGGCCATCTGCCCTCCTGGAAACTTGCAAGCGAGACTACCCCAGGCATATCCCCAGCTATCCACGGGCGTTGGGGGCAGTGGTAGCCGACGTTAGGCACGACGGAGGCTCGGGTACCCGCTGGTTATGAATGAAACCAAACCCAAACGCAAGCCGATACGCGGGGTCTTGATGGTGGCCGGCATGACGCTGGTCGTACTCATCTTGATTGCGGTGGCGATCTACACCGGCGCGTACCTGATCCTCGCGCCGATCATGCAGTGATCCCCCGGGGATGCGTCTTGATCGGTATGTCCTCATGGTCGAGGAGCAATACCCCCTTGACACGGCCGCTAAAACAAGGCCGGATCTCAAATCAATTACGTTGGCGCTGAAAGAGGTTCGTGAGACGCAGGTCACCGGTTTAGCTGCAGGGCGCGCCGGGAAGCCTCAGTGCGGGCCCAGAAGTTGGGCAGTGAACGTACTCCTCTACCGGAAGGCACATCATGGCTGACGAAAACAGTGGACCCGCAGAAGGCATCAAGGGCGTCGTCGAAGACGTAAAGGGCAAGGCCAAGGAAACGGTCGGCACCGTCGCCGGACGTGACGACATGGTCCGCGAGGGCAAGGCCCAGCAGGACAAGGCTGAGGCTCAGCGCGACGCCGCAGAGAAGGAAGCGGAAGCCGACTCGGCCCGCGCCGGCGCCAAGGCAGCTGAGAAGCGCCAGGAATCCAACCAGTAAGACGTCTCGAACGCACGAAGCCCGACCGGTTTATCCGGTCGGGCTTCGGTGATTCTCGGCGGCTCATCACGTCAGAGCATCGATCACCAGTGATTTCCAGACGAGTAGACCGTCGGACCAGCATCGGAGCCGTTGCCCACGGTAAGGACGTGCTCGTGGAGACGTCAGCGCGCAGCGTCAGCGGATGTTGGCTACCAACAGGCGCAGGATCTGTGTCACCGTCGCGTGATCGTGAACAATCCGATGGGGCACCGGATCGTTGAGGTTGGCGCCACGACGTCCGGCCAAAATCGAAACGGCCAGCGTCTCCGCGACGACCGTCAGTGACCACGCGCTACCGAGTTGCTCTTCCATCGACGCATCGATGCCGTGCACGCCCGCAGCCGGTTGGGTGCGACAGCCTGGTGCGAACAGCGCAACAAGTGCCGAATACGGCAGCGCGCCGGCGAGATGGGCAAGGGAGTCGGCGGCGATGTGGGTAATCCCTGGGGCGGTGGCGATGACCACCGCGGACCTACCCGAGCGAGCTGCGATGGCCAGCAATTCGCTGACCGCGTCGATGATCTGGGTCGCGGGCAGCGCCGCTTCGGGTATCGAACTCAGTCGCTGGGCCAGCGTCGCCTCTTCGCGGACGTCATTCCCGAGCAGTCGCACCGGTTGATCTACAGAACCGGTCGCGATCGGTAGCGGCTCGGCCGCGCCGTAGCGGACTCCTTGCACGAGATCAGCCCCCAGCGCCCGAGCCCGGGCTTCGTGGGCCTGGGTTTCTACACCTTCGCATACCATCAGCGCCCCGGTCCGGTCGCAGTACAGACGGGTGACGGTACGGATCCGAGCGATGTGAGTGTCCACCGGGCAGTGCAGGATCGACTTGTCGAGCTTCACGACGTCGGGTTGCAGAATCGCCAGCAGAGCCAGCGAGTCTTCCTCGGCGCCAACATCATCGACGGCCACCCCCCAGCCCTGCGACCGTACATGGGTGAGCGCCTCGATGAGCGCCCCGGGATTCGCGAGCGGCGAGCGTTCGGTGATCTCCACCACCACACGCAGGCCAGCCGCGGCGGCGCGGTCGAGCGTATCCATCGTCAGCGGATCCGGTCGGGAAATAATTGCTTCGGCATCAACATTTCCGAACAAGGTCTGCGTGGGGTGCCAGTCGACGTCGGTGAGCGCCTCGATGCTGCGCCGACTCATCGTGGCGTCCAGTTCGGAGATTCGTCCTGCACAGCGGGCTGCCGCCAGCAAGTCAGTCGGCTCAGCGAATGGCAGGCCCTCGGCGCACCGGGCCAGGGACTCGTATCCGGCGATCGAAAGGGTGTCGAGCCAGAGGATCGGTTGGAACAGGGGCCGCACCGAGTCGATGGCAAGACTCAGAGCCACGGGATCGTCGGACGCGCCCGCACCTTGGGGCGCATACCTGGCTGGGGTCCGTGCCGTTTCCGGGGAACGGCCGTCGGTCGCGGAAATCAGGAGCCCGCTGCCGTCAGCCTGTTGACGGCACTGCGGAAGAGCGTCGCGGTCATGAATATCATTCGGCTTGTGTCACCCCCGGGTCTCGCGAGCAGCACGAGAGCCGTTTGTCAGCCGGAAAATCCCAACTGGCACAGTTTGCCAGATGTCAACGCACCGCGCGCGCGAATAGCCACAGGCGAGAATTCGCCTGATCCGGCGGCATCGCATGCGTCTAGGCCGTGGTACCCATCCCCTGGCACAGTGGATTCGAATCGATCGCCCACTTCAGAAGTGAATTCCTGCTGGCGTGTAGAGATTCGTCCCTCTGCACCGGACGCCACCGCTGTCGGCAGGACAGTTGCCCATCCCGATGCCAGTTCGCAACGAAGACCTTCTATGACTTCCACCACCCGGTTGCCCGCTGTGCGCGCTGCACTCGCCGGTCTCATTGCCGTGATCGCGGCCCTCGGCGCCGGGCACCTCGTCTCCGGACTTGTCCTCGCCCCCGCCGCGTCGCCCTTCCTGGCGGTCGGCAACGCCACCATCGATCGGACGCCTGCGCCGGTCAAGGACTTCGCGATCACCTACTTCGGCACCAACGACAAGCCCGCCCTGCTCGTGGGCATGGCAGTCGTTCTCGTCGCCTTCGGACTGCTCGTCGGACTGATCTCGCGCCGCAGCGCGGTGCCGGGCCTGGCCGCGATCTGCGTCCTCGGCGTTGTCGGCGCGTTGGCCGTCTACGAGCAGTCCGCTGATCCGCTGGGGCTGCTGGCACCGCTGGCCTCGCTGGTCGTCGGCGTCGGCGTGTTCTGGTGGCTGCACCGACAAGCCCAGCCGCGCCGGGCAGCTGTCGGCGCTGAAGCCGAGGGGGCAGGTGACGCACCAGTGACCGAAGTCGGTCGGCGCCGATTCGTCCTGAACTCGCTCGCGGCGGCAGTCGGCGCGCTGATTGCCGGCGCGGGCGGGTTCGCAC
>NZ_JBAUJR010000531.1:0-2511 GCF_049683935.1 Mycobacterium sp.
CCCCCGAGTCGCCGTTGCGCTGGTGGTGATGTCGGCGCTGGCCGGGTGTCAGGAGCAACAGCCCGCGGCCGAGCCCGTCGGCACCGCGCCGCCACCACCGGTGGTGCGCCACGACGTCGACCCGCTGGCCCAGACCTTCCCGGCGTTGGGCGCCCCGGTGTCGGCGTCCTGGATCTCCTGGCGCAACAACGACGAGTCCTCCAAGCTGAAGTTGGAGTGGATCGACGCCGTCGTCCAGATTACTCCCGGGACGATGGATTCGCTTGTGGCAGAGCATGAGTCGGAAGAGTCCGGGCAGCAGCCCGCCGTCCAGAAGGTGTTGGAGCCCGACCTGCCGCCGGGGCCGTTCCTCACCGGCGTCGAGTTGAACATGACCTTCGGCGCGGAGCGCAGGAGCACCCGGGTGTTCCTCGACCCACCACGCGACACGGTGGTGCTGCAGTCCAGTATCGCGGGCTAGGCGACCGTCAGCGTCACGGAGCGCGCCCCATCGTCGGAGTCCAGCAGGCCGAGCTGCCGGTACACATTCGGGCGCCACACCGGGGCTTGCGAGTTGATGAAGAGACCGCCCAGCGCCCAGCCGTGCATCTGGCCGTCGCCGATGACAAACGTGAAGTCGGCGTTCGCATCCTGAGACAACAGCTTGTCCCGGAACGCCACAGCGCCCGGATAGAGCTTCTCCAACGTCCCGATGTACACCGCGGTCGGCGGCAGCCCGGTCAGGTCGGCGCTCGAGATCGGGTTCACCCGTGGATCATCCATGTCGAGCTCACCGTTGAACTGCGGGCCTTCGCCGGCCGGCCGGCTGGGCAGGATCGGGTCGTCGATAGCGTCGACCTCCGGCCCGCTCAAGGTCAGGTGCAGCGCGGGGGAGACGAGCACCATCCGCGACGGAGTCGCCTCGGAGATGACGCACTGCACGTCAGATCGGCAGCGGCGCAACATCTCCTGCACGGCGAGCATGGCATAGGACCCGCCCGCTGAATCTCCGTACAGACTGACGTTGTCCACACCGTGCTCGTCGATGAGCATCGACAGGTAGTCCGCCATCGGCGGCACCAGCGTGGTCGCCGTGCCGTTGTCGCGCGGCGGGGCCAGCGGATAGATCGGCACCAGGACGGTGGCACCGGTGTCGCGGGCCATCGACGCGTAGTCCGACCAGTGGATGATGTTGGCTTCGGACTCGAATCCGCCGCCGTGCAGCGCCACGACGAACTCGCCCGACGGGTGCGACGGTGCGAGTTCCCATACGGTCCAACCGTTGTAGGTCCGCTCGGTGACGGCCAGGTCTGCCACGGTGCCCGGCGGCGGGGCGGTGCTGGTGACCGTGCCCACGATCCCGGTGAACAGTTTGATGCCGGTGACTTCGGAGAACCAGCGAAGCGTGCGCAGGGCCCCGACCACCAGTTGGTCGCCGAACGACGGCGGCGCCGTGACGATCGTTCTGGGGCCCGCGGCGACGCTGTCGAGTCCGAGTCGGCGGTAGATGTCGGGGCGGACCTGTGGCGCCTGCGAGTTCAGCGGCAGACCGCCCAACGCCCAGTCGTGGATCTGCCCTTCACCGACCACAGTCGAGATCGCGCCGCCGGCGGCCGACCACTTCGCATGCAGCAGCAGAGCATCGGGCAACGAGAACTCCAGCGACCCTTGATAGATCGTCGTCGGCGGGAGGGCGGCGAACACGTCGTCCTCGAAGAACAGCGGGCTGATCAGCGGGTCTCTGAGGTCGAGTCCGTCAGCCCAGTGATTGCCGGGGACGTAGCGCTCGATGTCGAAGACGGGGTCGTCGATGGTTCGAAGATCCGGATTGGACAGCGATTGATCGGGTGTGATCGACAGCAGGACCATGCTCGCCGGAACGGGTTTGCCGGCCAGAATCAGCTCCCGCACCGCGGCCGGCGCCAACGTGGCGCCCGCCGAATCGCCGTACAGGCTGACGTTCTCGGCGCCGTAGGTGTCGATCTGCTCAGAGATGAACCGCGCCATCGCCGGAACGACCGTGCGTGCGGTGCCCGCCTCGGTCGTCGCCAGCGGGTACATCGGCACGACGACCGTCGCACCGGTTTCCCGCGCCATGCTCGTGTAGTCGACCCAGTGGATCAGGGTGGGTTTCACGACGAATCCGCCGCCGTGGACGGCGATCACCGTCTTCCCGGTCGGGTTGGGCGGATGGAATTCCCACACCGTCCAGACGTTTCCCTCGGCCACCGCGAATTCAGTCTCGCGCGTCTGCAGCCCGTGCTTCACGTACCACGGTGGTCGGCTGCTCTCCAACAGCTTCCCGAGCTGCCCGTAGAGGTCGATCCCGACGAACCTCGAAAAGCCCTGCAGTACACGCAATCCGAACACGGTGACCTGGTCGGAGAAGGTCGGTGCGGCCGTGTAGACGACGGATGTGGGCGCGGCGGTAGAGAGCAGGGCGCTCATTGTGGACACCTCCGCGGGCTCCTGCGGCGCAGTCGCGGCGACCTCGGCCTCCCGTCGTGGCGCGCCCGGCACGGTCTGCAGCGC